>CAMLIK010000009.1 GCA_946480175.1 uncultured Gilliamella sp. | reverse complement strand
TGGGGCGAGCTTCAGCGGTCCCGGCAATTTTTAATATCAATGAGCCAATTATTTTTGGTATGCCGATAGTTTATAATCCATACCTTGCCTTACCATTCCTATTAGCGCCTATGGCATGTGGTACCTTAGGTTACTTTGCTATTAGTACTGAATTTATGAAACCAATTATTGCCTTAATACCTTGGCCGTCACCAATGGGATTAGGGGCATTTATAGGAACCGGTGGTGATTATCGCGCTATGTTTGTTGCGATACTTTCAGCAATTTTAGCATTGTTGATTTACCTACCATTTGTCAAAATTTATGACAACAAACTTTATAAAGAAGAACAAGCAAAATCTGAAACCATAAGTCAAACAGAAGAATAAATTGCAGGTTGGTGTTGAATCTATTCTTTTTTAGGCAAAAAAAACAGTAAAAACATAATAGATTATTAAGGCAATAAAAAACCCGTTATGAAAACGGGTTTTTTATTGCTATTTATTACTTGATAATTATTCAGGAATAATATCAACAATAACTTTTGCAAAAGCTTCGCTGTGTACTTGGAATAACACTTCGTGTTCACCAGTAGTACGCAATACACCATTTGGTAAACGTACTTCGCTTTTTGATACTTGAATACCACGAGCTTTAACAGCATCAGCGATATCACGAGTACCAATTGAACCAAATAGACGACCTTCATCACCTGCTTTGGAAGTAATAGTTACTTTACCTAATGCATTGATTTCAGATACACGCTCTTCAGCGGCTTTCAATGTTTCTGCTAATTTTGCTTCTAATTCAGCACGGCGTGCTTCGAAGAATTCAATATTCTTTTTAGTCGCAGGTACTGCTTTACCTTGTGGAATCAAAAAGTTACGAGCATAACCCGCTTTAACATTAACTTGATCACCTAAGCTGCCTAAATTAGCAACTTTATCGAGTAGAATAATTTGCATTATATGTTCCCTCTGTTGCTAATTACTGATGGTTGTCAGTATATGGTAATAATGCCAAGTAACGAGCGCGTTTGATAGCGCGAGCTAGTTGACGTTGATATTTTGCGCTAGTACCAGTGATACGGCTTGGTACGATTTTACCACTTTCTGTGATATAGCTTTTTAATAAAGAAACATCTTTATAATCAATTTCTTTAACGCCTTCTGCAGTAAAACGGCAGAATTTGCGACGACGGAAATAACGTGCCATTTGGCTATTCTCCTAATAGTTTAATTTGGTCAGCATGTAAAACTAATTGACTAGTTTTATCTCGTTTAGTATGTGTGCTAATAAAGCCACTTACTAATACTTTGCTGCCTTTTTTAATACTGTAACTCAAATCTTGTTGTCCACTGACAATAACGGGCATTGAGCACCATGCTTGTCTTGGAAGTCCTGCTTCGATTTGTTCAGAAACGTGTTCTAAATAAAACTGGCAGTGTGAAATTCCACTGGGACTCATTTTTTTTATCGGGGTTTTGGTAATCAATCCCGATAAAACTAAACGATTATTCTTCTGAATCATCGTCCATGTTTACATCGCTATAATCTTCTTCTGAACTACGACGTTCATCTTTAGCTTTTAGCATAGGTGATGTTTCAGTTACAGCGTGTTTTGTACGCATAATTAAACTGCGAATTACTGCATCATTAAAACGGAAGTTATCTTCAAGTTCATTTACTGCTTCTTGAGTTGCTTCTACATTCATTAACACATAATGTGCTTTATGCAGTTTTTCGATAGGATAGGCTAATTGGCGACGTCCCCAATCTTCTAAACGGTGGATTTTTCCACCATCTGTGGTTAACGTACCAGTATAACGTTCAATCATACCAGGTACTTGTTCACTTTGATCTGGGTGAACCATAAATACAATTTCGTAATGACGCATTATCGCTCCCTACGGATTAATCAGCTTTCTGTCGGGGCAACCGCAACCCATTGAAAGCAAGGAACATGAAAATTGAGCGGTTGAAATCGACGGCGCATTATATATCAAATTAACTTCTTTAACAAACGAATAAATTATAAAAATGCAATTTGGCTTTTTTAAAGCAAAATATAATTTTAATCATAAAAAACGACTATTAGAAACCACAAAAACTCCGTTCCTCAACTTTTTTTCTAAAATTTGGCCTAGATGTAAAAATGTAATGATATCTATACATTTTTGTTATTAAAGTATGCTATTCTTAACAGAATATAAATTTAAGGTTAATAGCTATTTTTTTAAGGAGTGTTTATATGGCTGAAGAAACCATTTTTAGTAAGATTATTCGCCGTGAAATTCCTTCAGATATCGTCTATCAAGATGATAAAGTTACAGCATTTCGGGATATTTCTCCGCAAGCGCCTACACATATATTAATCATTCCCAACAAATTGATTCCGACCATCAATCATATAGAAGAAACAGATGAAGCTCTGCTTGGTCATATGGTGGTAGTGGCATCTAAAATTGCCAAACAAGAAGGTATTGATGAAAGTGGCTACCGTTTAATTATGAATTGCAATAAAGATGCTGGGCAAGAAGTCTTTCATATTCATATGCATTTATTAGGCGGTAAGAATTTAGGGCGATTAATAGGTTAACTTACTATGAAACAGTTTAAACGTGTCGTCGTAATGAGTATGTTGGCTTTTGGCTTAGCAGGATGTCAACTTCTAGGTCTTAATCAGAAAAATGAAGTCAAAGCACCAATAGAAGCACCTGATGATGCTGGCGTCGTTGATACGCCTCCACAAATTGTAAAAACAACTGATTGGAATACGATATTATCACCGTTTGTGAATAAAATATTGCAATCTTCATCTTCAATTGATGGCAATAACTTATTGTTAATTAGCGATATTCAAAATCGTAGTGGTGATTATTTAGCGATAAACCAGGTTGATGACGCGCTACATCGATTAATGAATAAGCAAAACCTTTTTGCTGTCGCTGATAGACAATCAATTATCCAAGCAAAACAAGCATTAGGTATTTCAGTTGATGATAAACTTGTTTCACGAAGTAAAATGATTGGGCTGGCTAAATCAATGAATGCTGGATATGTACTTTTTACAACCCTTTATAAATCTCCATTAGAAAATGTTGATGCTGATCTTTCTATGGAATTACTTTCAACGCAAACGGGTGAAATTTTACAACGAGTAACATCAAAAGATGTTCAGCCTAATGGGACCTTGGATAATGCTCAAGGAGCAGGTAAATAATGGGGCCTTTATTGATCGATGTACAAGGTACGTTGTTGACTAATGACGATGTAGAGCTTTTACAAAACCCATTGGTTGCCGGTATTATATTATTCAGTCGTAATTTTGATAGTCCAAAACAATTAACTGAACTCATTAAACATATTCGCATCGTAACTCCTGAGCGTTTATTGATTTCAGTTGACCATGAAGGTGGTCGTGTTCAACGTTTTAAGCAAGGCTTTACCCTTATTCCACCAGCACAATCTTTTGCTTTACTTAATAATCTGGATCAAGCTAAGTCATTGGCATTTGATGCAGGCTGGTTACTGGCTATGGAATTGATTGCCTATGATATCGATCTTAGTTACGCACCAGTATTAGATTTGGGGCACGATTGTTTAGCGATTGGCAGTCGCTCCTTTCATTCCGATATTAATATTGCTTATCAAGTTGTTTCATCTTTGATTGATGGTATGCATTCAGCTGGCATGAAAACCACCGGTAAACATTTTCCTGGTCATGGCCATGTTATTGCTGATTCTCATAAAGAAACGCCAATTGATCATCGCTCGAAAGCACTTATTGAAAATGATATGCAGATTTTTGCAAAATTGATTGCTAGAAGGAAACTTGATGCGATTATGCCTGCTCATGTTATTTACCCAGAATTTAATGATAAACCAGCCAGTGCATCAACATTTTGGCTCAATACGGTGTTACGCCAACAATTGTATTTTGATGGTATTATATTTTCTGATGATTTATCGATGGAAGGTGCGGCTATCCTAGGTAATCACGCTGAGCGAGCAAAAGCAGCCCTTAATGCTGGTTGTGATTTATTATTGGCTTGTAATAATCGAAATGGCACATTAGCTATTTTAGATGCATTAAATTGTTTAAATAAAAAACAATCGTTATTAACAGATAAGGCAAAACAGTTATTAACGAGTACAAAAATAAGTTATGCTGACTTAATAAAGAGTCATGAGTGGCAAGTTCGTCATAATAATTTAATGAAATTGAATGAAAAGTGGGAAGATTATCATGCAAGCAGCCATCATTGAAATCGATAATAATTCACAATTGCTAGCTTATAATAAGGCGGCTAAAGTGTTATTTCCCACTAATTTACTTCAGTTAAACCAAAAATTTGATTTTCAAAATGCACTTAATTTGGATTTAACATTTAATTTAACTGCCGATGTTGACTCGATTATTGTTATAAATTCGCAATATTTTTTATTACAAAAAGTCAATGAATCATCCAAATCTATCTTTATCTTGCAACCGGTTGAATATTTAAAAAGACGATTATCAAAAATCAATGTCGTTGACAGTCATGCTTTTGATATTTTTGCCACTCAAAGTCAACCCATGCAAAAACTGATTGCTCAGGCTAAAGCATTTTCAATGCAACGAGAACCATTGCTAATAACCGGTGAAACAGGTACTGGTAAGGATTTGCTGGCTAGCGCGTGCCATCAATATAGCCCTAGAGGAGATCAAACCTTTTTAGGGCTCAATTGTGCCGCTATGCCTGATGATGTCGTTGAAAGTGAGCTTTATGGCCATGCTGCAGGGGCTTATCCAGGAGCACTAGAAAGTAAAAGAGGTTTTTTTGAGCAAGCTAATGGTGGCTCTGTATTACTTGATGGCATCGATGAAATGTCATTCCAAATGCAAACCAAATTATTGCGTTTTATTAACGATGGATTTTTTAGACGAGTAGGCGATGATAACGAAGTTTATGTTGATGTTAGAATCATCTGCGCAACTAAAGTTGATTTAGCCGAATTGGTGGAACAAGGAAAATTTAGGAAAGATCTTTATTATCGCTTAAATGTGTTATCTCTAAACTTGCCTTCATTACAAGAACGTCTGGATGATATTGCGCCACTGACACATATCTTTATTGATGAATTTGCTAATAAGCAGGGCATTGATGCGCCAACCGTGAGTCAAGATGTTATTGCTTATTTAACTCAGTACTCTTGGCCGGGTAATGTTAGACAGCTTAAAAATGTACTTTATTCCGCATTAGCTCAGTTGACATCTTCACAATTGACGGTAAAAGACATTGTTTTACCAGCAATAACTTCAACTCAGATCTCATTGATTAGGGATGTTGACAATAAAACGCTAGATGAAATGATTAAAAACTATGAAAAAGAAGTCCTAAAAAGTCTTTATGTCAAATATCCAAGCTCAAGAAAACTTGCCAAAAGATTAGGGGTATCCCACACCGCAATTGCGAATAAACTTAGGCAGTATGGAGTATATAAATAAATATAATTAACTATTTATTTGAATGGAATTATCTAAGTTTATATTGATAATAAAATTATATCTATGATATTTATTATAAACATTTTAAATTTTAGAAAATAATTATGTTATATTATAATAATGTAAAAAATATATATATGGATGGGAAAGTTATGAGAGTGTTATCGAGTATTTTTTTATTATTAGCTTCGACCAATGTTATTGCCGAAACGACAATGATTGCGCCTATGATACATGGGATACAATTTTGTGAATCAGCAATGAGTAGAAAGTTCAAAAACATAATCGATGCAGTTTCATATTGCAAATCTATTAATGAGTCATCAGCTTCATTAATAGAAAAAAAGTTATTAATGTTTGGTCCCCAGCAAAGTAAAGATAAAAAATTTGAAATAGGTTATGTTCTTACTTTACCATTGCTATCATTTGTTGATATGGAATCTGATGGTAATTTTCGAATTAATAAAGAAAATATCAATTTTCAATTAAAATTATTAAAAGACAGTAAATTACCTGTTGTTATTTACTTTTTCGCTAATCATTTTGGTGCAGGGCAAAACTTTGAAATAGAAGAACTAATATCTAAGAAAGATAATAAAAGTTTAATGCAACTTAGTGATGGTTCTGTACCTATGGATGATTATTTTGCAAGCAAAATCTATCCATGGACTATTAATTCAAATAATTCATTAATTACAAAAGTTAGAAAAGCTGCACTAACTGAAGTTTTGACTCAAATATGTGAAATGAGTGATAAGGATAAAAGTAAAATTAGGGCGGTAACAACTTTAGGAGAAATTCATTATACATTTCCAAGTTTTTTTAATGGTATGGGATATAAAGATAATATTCAACTAACAGATTATTCCGAGGATAGCATTACTAAATTTAGAAAATATTTAATTGATAAATACAAAACAATAAATATATTGAATGAAAAATTTGGATCTAACTTTAACTCTTTTGACGAAATCACACCGCCTTCAAAAAATATAATGAAGGATCATTTGAATAATTTTTTTGAGCATTTAAATTACGAGTCTTCTGGTACACTTACTATTTATGGTTGGGCGAATATAAATAGAGACAAATCATCTAAAATTAAAATATATGTTGATGGACAAGAAATCGGAGAAGCTGAAACTGGACTTAATAGAATGGATGTTTATGAAGCTATTCCTGCATTAGGACGGTCAGATGTAGGATATCGATATTATTTGGATTTTCGTAATATGAGTCATGGCATCCACTCTGTTGATATCGTGTATGAGAAGAAAAGTCATTCAACGTTATTAAAACATTTAGATGTTTCAGTAATGGATCGCCAACAAAGCACTCCAAAACCAATGGGTAAAAAAGTTTTATTCCCAGATGAGAGTGATATTCAGTTTTGGAATGACTACCCAGAATCATTAATTGCTGTCTACTATAATCCTCTTTCTGAAGAATTTTATAGTTTCAGAAAAAGTGAAGTGGCTAATGAAATTATTGATTATACTAGAATGATTGCTTCATCCTGCATTGGAAAAGAAAAAGTTTTTTCACATCAGATTGCGCCTATGTTAAATGGTGATTGGAGCGAAGAAAAACTAGCCGTTGGAGATTCTTTAAAAGTAAACGATTATTATAATATAGGGTTTAATACATATGGCTCTGCTTTTTATAGTAAGTATACATTTGATTGGTTAAAAAAATCAAAAATTACAAAATATGGTCTCCCAGAGGTACATCCAATGGTTGAAAATACAGAAATAATAAAAAAAGCCATTCTAAATCACCATGATAATGGTGCCTCTTTTATTGTACCGTATTATGTTGATATTTTACCAAATTCCTTTAAAGAAGACATTAATCATGCTAAATTCAAAATTGAAAAAGATAATAAGGGGTATCATTCAAATGCATATTTTAAAGCGATTAATGACATAATGCGCAATAACTGATTAGATATCTAAGATTATTATATGAATTGTCATTGTTATTTTTTTCTTACTGAAAATCAATTAGCTATAAAGTTAAAGCTAATTGATTAATTAAATAGTAGGTATGAATGTTTATGTTAAAAGTATTAATATGTACTAATCATATGGCAAGCATTGGTGGTTCAGAAATAGTTGCATTGGAAGTCGCAGAATGCTTCAAGAAGAATAATTATTTAGTGGATATTGTGGCGAATTATATAGGTTCTCCAGTAACTGAAATCGCTAAAAGTTCGGATATTAATCTATTAACAACCGATGAATTACCAAACCCATTCAATTATGATATAGTTTGGTCTCAACATCAAGTATTGCCTATTCTAGTTAACCATCATATAGAAAGTTTTAACAATAAGACTTTTTTTGTATTTACACACCTATCCCCATATGAACATTTAGAGACTTTTGGATTATATACAGAAAGATTATTAGCCAATAGAATTTTTTTTAATAGTGAAGAAACTTATAATTATTTGAGTGATTTTGGAGTTCCTTCCAATATTAGTGAAGTCTTTTATAATGCCGCTCCATCACAATTTAATTGTGAAAAGGATTTAAAAAAAGAACAATTGAAAAACATACTTTTGGTTAGTAATCATCCACCACAGGAAGTGTTAGATGCATTGGAAATTTTAAAAAATGAACATGGACTTAACATAATAAATATTGGTGTAAGAGGAAATGTAAGTAGATTAACGCCCAAAATAATTGAAGATACCGATGCTGTTATCACAATAGGAAAAACAGTTCAATATGCCATTCTCAGTAATACTCCTGTTTATTGTTATGATCATTTTGGTGGAGTGGGGTGGCTATTGATCGAGAATTATAAAAAAGCCGAAAAGTTTAATTATTCGGGAAGATGTTGTTTAAGGCGTATATCGGCAAGTGAAATTGTTGAAGAAATAATTACTGGTTTTTCAAAAGCTAAATGTAATATCTCAAAAATTAAGAGTGAAACTTTGGAAAAATACAGTCTAGATAAATATATTACAAATATAATTAATAATTCTAAAGAAAGTATTCCAAAGAAATTTATAAATTTAGATGATCGTCAAAAGATAAGATCTGAATCAGAAATCGTAAAATCTATTAAGCAATATTATAATGCATATAATAAGTTATTATTAGAGCATAAACAATTATCTAATAATAATAACGAATTAATTACTAAAAATACTGAGCTAGTTTCTGAAAATAGGATGATACTTGCCAGTATTGACGATCAAAATTTTAAACAACATGAAATTTTAACAAAACTTCAAGAAATATCCGGTAATAATGAAGTGTTGATAACAGAACTGGAATCTATATCAAACTCACTTGCTCAACTGACTGAAAAATATGATAATCAATTGCATGAAAATAAGCATAATGTGGATAATTATAATAACCTACTCATTTCATATAATAAATTAGAAACTCTTTATCAGATATATAATGAAGTATCAATAGCCGAAAAGGAATCTATCTCAAACAAACTTGCTAAATTAACTGAAGAATATAATAATCAATTACTAAAAAACCAACTGGATTTGGATAATTACAATCAATTACTTAATTCATATAATAAATTAGAAGCTCAATGTCAGCATTATAATGAGGCATTAATATCGGAAAGAGAGTCTTTCTCAAACAAATTTGCTCAATTAACTGAAGAATATAATAATCAATTATTGAAAAATCAGTTGGATATGGAAAATTACAATCAATTATTTAATTCATACAATAAGTTAGAAATTCGATATCAGAAATATAAAAATACGTTTTTTAAGACATTAGCAAGAAAAATTAAAAGTTTATATAACAAAAAAACTTATTAATATCGATATATAAAACCAATCTTTCAATTAAAAACATAATAGTGAAAGATTGGTGGGTGTACATTAATTAAGCTATAAATTTAATAAAGCTATATTTTTGAGGCTTCATTCCATAATTTATCTATGTTTAAATTTAGTATAAAATCTGAAAGACCTCTTGGATTATGCATCAACAACGGATCTAACTTAACAACCCAACTATGATCTTTTCCTCTCTCTCCTTGTGCCCCAATATCAAATACTAATGTAGGTATTTTTAAGGCTAAAGCAATTGATAATGTATAAGAGAAAGTCTCTTCCCATATACTAGGCAATAATATTAAATCAGGAGAAATCTCTCTAAGGATGTTAATACACTCTTCATCATTTTGATATCGGCCAGTAACTTTGACGTTATTGGTTTGCATTACATGTTGATCTCCAGGATTACTATAACCGACTAAAAAATAGGATAATTTCAAATCTCTATTTTTTGCATCAATAGCTAATGAGGCTAATAATTGTGATCCTTTTTCAATACTTAATGCACCTATTGACGCAATTTTTATTTTATCTTTATTTTTATTTCTTTGTGCTGGAATAATACCATTGAACACATTTTCATGTGGGATAACATCAATATTTATTTCAGGAAAATCAGATAATATTATATCACGAGCTCGATAAGACGGTGCTTCAATTTTAGAACATCTATTTAAGAACAAACTATAAGCTTTATGTTTTGAAATAGCATCTGAAACATTAATCTCATAATCAGTAGGTAGAGATCTTCCATTATACCAAATATTCCTTTGCGTAAGATTTGGTATTCCTTTGTAAATATATTCGGGACTCAGCAATTTATAATCATAGGACATGCATGCATAATCATGAATGATAAATTTATAATTCCAATCTGATGATGCAAAATAATACAGTAGTTTTTCATGATGATGCCAATCAAGACCTGCAAAACTATTGATGTGAATTAAATCGGGTTGAATTGTTTTAAAAAATAAATTTAGCAATCCAAAATCACAACTTAGTGATAAATTCTTTAAATTAGATATTTCTAAATTATAATTTTCTGGAACTTCTATTGAGTAATATTTTTTATCGTGAACTTTTAATAGGATACAATCAATATTTTGATTTCTATATTGTTTTACTATTTGTTTAAGATATGTATTGATACCTCCTTCCCACGCGTGAGAAACAATCACAATAGTTTTTTTGTTTTCAAGTTTTAATTTTAATCTGGCAATATCTAATTTACTTCTAAGTATTAAAATCGGATCAACATTTAAAAAGTGATGTACCATGTTTAAATAATTTGGATGCTTCAGTTTTAAGGCATTTTCTCCTTTTTTCATATTTTCGGCTTTAATAGCTGAAAAAGACACTGAACCAACATGGAAGACAAATACATCACCAATGATGATATTTTTGAAACCTGCATGAATTGCTCTCATACAAAAATCATTTTCTTCACCATATCCAACTTTGAAGGCGTTATCATCTAACATGCCTATTTTATTGATTACATCTCTTCTCATATAAAAACAAAAACCAACACCAGTTGGTGTTTCTATATAAGCCCCTTTATTTATCTTGGCAGCTAGTTGATCTAATTCGGAAGGAGAGACGTCAAGAACCTCATTATTGTCTTGGCATGTGAATGGATAACTACAAATTGTTGCATTATTAGACATTGGTGTAATTGTCGCTATTGATTTATCATTATCTGCATAATCAATCATTCTTTCAAACCAACCTTCAAACACAAAAGCATCAGAGTTTAATAATATTACATCAAGATTATGAGATAAATTACTTATGGCAAAATTTATAGTTCTGACAAACCCTAGATTTTCTTTGTTCAAATGATAATCAAATAGTCCTTTTTGAGAAAGTTCAACAAGTTTCTGGTTTAACTCTTGATCAGGCCCCGCATCGTTAATAACTAACAAACTATATGCATCGGTTGTTTTACTTTTTAGTGCATGATAAATAGAACATAAAGATTCATCAAATCCTTTATAAATAGGTAGTATAACGACACATCGTGTTTTAGATGAATATTTGGCTGGTAGCAAGTCATCCCATAAATGATCTTCAGGAGATAAGGGAGTAAACCATAATTTTTTTTGTAAATCGGATTCTATTTTCAAATTATTATCTAAACTAATATTATCGGAATTTAATATATTACTTTTTGCCGGTAACTTTTTTGATAAGATATTTAAACCAAGAAAAGTTATCTTCTTATAACCATTATTGCGTTTTATTACGAGAACTTTTTTTAAAAAAAATTGTTCATTTGTCATGAATTTTCTTTTATAAATAGTTATCCCTAAACATTTAACTTTTATTGTTGAGCTAGATTTAATTCTTTTTAGCATTTATTTCCACACTAATTATGATTGCAGTATTATAAAAATTATAACGCTATTATTAATTAAATTAAACATATAATATCAATATATTTACATTTAATTAATAATACTGGTATATTTCATTTAACTTCAAGTTAAAGCATGATAAACTATTTCATTAATTATTTTAGTTAAATTAATCATTTCGGATTTTAATTATGAAAATAATAGTTACTGGGGGAGCTGGTTTCATTGGTTCTGCTGTTGTCCGCTATATTATAGATCACACCTATGATGAAGTATTAGTTATCGATAAATTAACTTATGCAGGAAATTTAGAGTCTTTAGATAAAGTATCGAAAAGTAATCGATTTCATTTTAAGCAAATTGATATTTGTGATAGAAATTCCTTAAGAAAAATAATAACAGATTTTCAACCTGATATTATTATGCATTTGGCTGCCGAAAGTCATGTCGATCGTTCTATTGATAATCCATCCACGTTTATAGAAACTAATGTAATAGGTACTTTTTCTCTTTTAGAAGAGTCTTTAATATACTGGAAAAATATAGATTCTTCTAGAAAGGCAAATTTCCGTTTTCATCATATTTCGACAGATGAAGTTTATGGTGATTTGCATGGAACAACAGATTTATTTACAGAAAAAACTCCTTATTCACCAAGTAGTCCTTATTCAGCTTCAAAAGCATCAAGTGATCACCTTGTTCGAGCTTGGCATAGAACTTTTGGATTACCAACGGTCATTACTAATTGTTCAAATAATTATGGCCCTTATCACTTCCCAGAGAAATTAATTCCTTTAATGATTTTGAATGCATTAGAAGGGAAACCTTTACCTGTTTATGGTAGCGGTCTACAAATAAGGGATTGGTTATATGTCGATGATCATGCTAGGGCTCTTTATTTAGTCGCGACTAAAGCAAAAGTTGGAAAGACCTATAATATAGGTGGGCATAATGAGCAGAAAAATATTGATGTTGTTAATATTATTTGCGAATTACTTGAAGAATTGATGCCAAATAAGCCTTATAATATTAAATGTTATAAGGATCTTATCACTAATGTTGCTGATAGACCGGGCCATGACCAACGTTATGCTATAGATGCTTCTAAAATATATCATGATTTAGGATGGAAACCACAAGAAACTTTTGATAGTGGTATGCGTAAAACAGTTGAATGGTATTTAAATAATCAAGCTTGGTGTGATCATATTAAAGATGGTTCATATACTAAATCTAAAAATGTTATTATTAAATAATAGGTTAAATTATGAAAGGAATTGTACTTGCAGGTGGTTCGGGAACTCGTTTATATCCTATAACTCGTGGTATTTCAAAACAGTTACTACCTATATATGATAAACCGATGATCTATTATCCGTTATCTGTTCTTATGTTAGCCGGTATACGGGATATATTAATTATTTCAACGCCAGATGATTTGCCTTTGTTCAAAAGATTATTGGGGGATGGTACGCGATTTGGTACTCAACTTAGTTTCGTGGAACAACCAAAACCAGAGGGGTTAGCTCAAGCATTTTTGATCGGTGAAGAATTTATCGAAGGTCAGAATTGCAGCCTTATTTTAGGGGATAACTTATTTTTTGGAGAAAGTTTTGGTAAAAAATTAGAAAAAGTTGTATCACAAAAGAATGGAGCAACAATTTTTGGTTATCAAGTTGTTGATCCCGAACGTTTTGGTGTTGTAGATTTTGATAAAAATTTTAAAGCTTTATCTATTGAAGAAAAACCAATTAAACCAAAATCAAATTGGGCGGTCACAGGCCTTTATTTTTATGATGAAAATGTTGTTGAAATGGCAAAACAAGTCAAACCTTCTAAAAGAGGAGAATTGGAAATAACAACACTTAATCAAATGTATTTAGACGCAGGATTATTGAATGTTGAAATACTGGGTAGAGGATTCTCTTGGCTCGATACAGGAACTCATGATAGTTTAATTGAAGCTTCATCATTTGTTCAAGTTATAGAAAAAAGGCAAGGTTTAAAAGTTGCTTGTCTTGAAGAAATTGCCTATCGTAATGGTTGGATAAGTTCTGAACAAGTTCAAGAAGAAGCAGTTTATTTAGGCAAAACATTATATGGACAATATTTAGCTAACTTGTTAAATCATTAGAGGTTAAAATGGAAGTTATACAAACAGAAATTCCAGATGTGAAAATAGTTCAACCTAAAGTATATGGAGATGAAAGAGGCTTTTTTCTAGAAACATTTGAACAAAAACGTTATCAGGAAATGTTGGGTACTAATCTCAATTTTGTACAGGACAATCATTCTCGTTCACAAAAAGGTGTTTTAAGAGGTTTGCATTTTCAAAAAGAAAATCCACAAGGGAAGTTGGTTAGAGTTGTCAGGGGTGAAGTATTTGATGTGGCTGTAGATATTCGAAAAGATTCGGCCACTTATGGTAAATGGATTGGTGTTATTCTTTCTGAAGAGAATAAAAGTCAATTGTGGATTCCCCCAGGTCTAGCTCATGGATTCTTAGTTTTGTCTGATATTGCTGATTTTGAATATAAATGTACAAACTATTATGATCCTAACTCTGAAGGATGTTTACTTTGGAATGACACTATAGTAAATATTAATTGGCCAATATCAAAGGTAATCTTATCTGAAAAAGACAAATTAGGTAAAACATTAGGGGAGCTATAATAAATCATATGAAAGTTTTGTTAACTGGAGCTAATGGGCAATTAGGTAGTTGTTTTATAGATATTTTTCCATCAAAATGGGAACTAATTAAAACTGATACAGAACAACTTGATATTACTGATGAATATGCAGTAAATAGTTTCATCGCTAAATGTAAGCCTGATGCGGTTATTAATGCCGCTGCATATACTGCTGTTGACAAAGCCGAGGACTTTCCTCAAGATGCCTACCATGTCAATGTCACAGGTCCAAAAAACTTAGCTATTTCATCAAGAAAATATAATGCAAAATTTTTTCATGTTTCGACTGATTATGTTTTTGATGGAACTAATCGTATTCCTTATACAGAAGAAGATATTACTAATCCAATTAATATTTATGGTCAAACAAAACGTGATGGGGAAATAGCTGTTTTAGATAATGCTCCATCAGCAGTTGTAATTAGAACTTCTTGGGTGTTCAGCACATATGGGAATAATTTTGTTAAAACAATGTTGAGATTAGCTACTGAAAAACAACAATTATCAATAATTGATGACCAAATTGGTAACCCAACTTATGCAGGTGATCTGGCTAAAATTATTCTTTATTTGCTTGATAAAAAAATTGCTGGGGGTATTTATCATTTTTGTGGTGATAGTTCAATATCTTGGTTTATGTTTGCCAAAAGAATTTTTGAAATTGCTTTAACCGAAAAAGTAATAACCAAATCACCTGAAATTATTCCAGTCAAAACCCAAGCATTCCCAACAAAAGCTAAAAGACCAAAATATTCCGTGATGAGTAATGAAAAATTAGGAAAGTACGGTTTATCCGCTTCGGATTGGAATAAAGGATTACTTTATTGTATTTCCAAAATTAACTCTGATAATCATTCTAAATAATCTTATATTTTATGACTATTTATTTTGCAGAATGGAATGCTGATTATGAAAAGAGCATGATTAACGCCCTAAAACATGAGTATGATGTAATACTTTTTAATAAATTAATGAAGCATTTTAGAGATATTAATTTTTCATTAGAAAGAAAAAATTACCCTCGACAATGGTTTATTAAATTAAATCAATTAATAAAGTTAAGAAAATTAAAACCTAATGATATTTTATTATGTAGTGGTTATGGTATATCAGGATTTATAGATTTAGTCAAAGATGTGAATTGTCAACGAGTATTAGTTTTACGAGACACAATTAATGTTTTGAATAATTGTATGAAAAACAAGAAAAAATGGCTACGTCAAGATGAAGATTACATAACCAAAATTACTCCTCATTTTGATACAATATACAGTTTTGATTTTGATGATTGCAAAAAATATAAATTTAATTATTTAAATCAATTTTTACCTTTTACTATCTCAGAAATCAAAAAAATTAGAGAAGAAGTGAATTATAATATAACGACGAGAAGTTGTTTTTTTATTGGTGAGTATTTGGGTAATCGGGTAGAGATAATAAATAATTTAGCTCCTATATTGTTGAATAATAATTATAATATTGATTTTCATTTAATCAATTACAGATTACGTTCAAAAAAAGCAGATTTAAATTTAAAAAAATCAGATTATTATAGTTTAGGGCAAAAAATTAGTTATTTTGACAATATTGAAAAGATAAAACAAAGTGATATCATTTTAGAAATTGGTCAAATAGGTCAAACAGGGGTAACTTTAAGGGCAATAGAAGCAATATTATTTAATAAAAAATTAATTACTACAAATAAATCTATTAGAGAATATGACTTTTATAATCCAGAGCAGATTTTTATTCTTGAATCTCAGAATTATATAGATATTATAAAATTTTTACAGACAAAGTTTACCCCTGTTTCTTTAGATATTTTGTACAAATATAGTGCTGATGCAATGTTAATGACCATTAAAAAAGATTTTATCCAGAATGGTTGATTTTATTAGTGTTTGGTTAATTTTTTAATACAATATATAATGTTACAAATTATTCCAGAAAAATATTTTTTTTGAAGAATTTTGTGTTTTGAACAATATCTCATTTGAGTAGAGGTAGTAGCTGATAATAATGGCATAGATTTTAATGGTGATTGTTGTTTTGCATTTATAAAGTATTGCGCACATTTATAATTACTAGCCCATTTATGCCAAGGTTTTGTTGGTCCGATATAATGTATTAATATTGCTTGATCTAAATTAGGTGAATAGGGGGTATTCTTATTTTTATATTTTAGTTCATAATTAATGCTCACTTGTTGGTTGTATTTTTTATCAAGATATTTAACTTTTTCAATAAGTAATAAATTCAAAACATCTTGATCTAGATGTGTAAATTTCTTTGATTTATCGTTATCAGAAAGTAATTCAAATGCTTTACTATTTATATTGTATTCATGCCATAAATTTAAATTTATTAGTAAAAAACCAGCATTAAAATAACCTTTTGATAATTTACTTTCATCAAGCCTAATTGCACATTTATTCCACCAGATAGCATCTTTATCTGTAACAACATATGCGATATTTTCTTCAAATGTTAATGTAAATAATTCTTCTAATGATCCTATGCATATTATATCAGCATCAATATAAATAATTTTATCTATTTTTTGATAAAAAAAATCGGCTATTATAAATCTAAAATAAGTTGCGATAGTCCAATTTTTTGTTGTTGGAAGTATCGATAAGTTTATATCATCAACTAAATACAAAGTTATATTTGTTTTATATTTTTCGGATAATAACTTAAGATTCTTCTCTAAATAGCAAGGTAAATGGTTGGTAAAGATATGAAAAGAAAAATTGAGTTCAGGGTTAAATATTAAAATAGAAGAGATCGAAACAGTACAACCTAAGAAAAAATTTTTATCAATTCCATAGGCAATATTTAGGTGATTAGAATAACTACTATTATTGTGATAAAAAGTTATTTTTTTTATAATATGATTAGCGCTAAAATGCATTGATTATTTCCTATTTGTAATAATCTATAAATAAACTCATTTAATTAAAATAAGAATACTGCTAATTTAAACACGTAATGAACTGTACTGAACTTTACTTGACGCTTAATTTATTAGATATTATATAGATAATATAGATTATTGCTAGTTGAAAAAGAATTGAAATAAAATGATAAACAATATAGTTTTTATAGTATAATTAGTATTTTGATAAAATATTATCTTTTATGAAAAATAAACATAGTTCGTTAAACACTATTAGACAATTGTGGCCATTTATTTCTCCATATAAAAAAGCTTTAATAGTTGCTGTTATTGCGCTTTTATTAAATGCTGCAACTGATGCAACATTAATTTCACTAACTAAACCATTATTAGATAATGGATTGATGGATAAAAATTATGAACTTTTAGTCCTTTTTTCAATTGGTATTATTGGTTTGATTGCTTTACGTGGGTTATCAAATTATTTTTCAACTTATTGTCTTTCTTGGTTGTCGGGAAAGGTTGTAACTAAATTTCGCCAATTAATTTTTAATCATTTAGTCAAGAGTCCAACGAGTTTTCTCCATAAAAGTTCAATTGGGGATCTTGTTACACTAATTACTTATAACACGCAATTATTATCGAAAGCATCATCTGACGCCCTGATTATACTTGTTAGAGAAATTGCATATGCTATTGGTTTAGGCGTAGTAATGTTTTATGGTAATTGGAAATTAGCTTCAGTATTAATTGTTGTTGTACCTGTAGTTATTTTTATTGCTCAATTTATAGCAAAAAAATTTCGTCATGCTCTAATTTCTATGCAAAAAGGTATTGGTACCATAACAACTGCTGCCGACGAGATGATTAAAGGGCATAAAGAAATTCTTGTTTATAATGCTCAAAAATACGAAAAAGATAATTTCTATACCATTAACAAAATTTTTAGGCGAGGTCTATTGAAGATCGTTTTAGTTTCTGGATTATCCTCACCTATTATTCAATTAGTCGCTACAGCCGCTTTGGGTTTAATATTATTTCTTGTTGCAAATCAAACCTTAGATATTACACCCGGTTCATTTACTGTTGTTTTTTCCTCGATGGTTGCTATGATGAGACCGTTAAGAGAATTAACCAGTGTTCACCTTGAATTACAAAAAGGTTCTGTTGCTTGTGAAGCACTATTTACTCTTTTAGACACTCCTTTAGAGGAAGATAATGGAAAAATTGAATTAAAAGATGTAAATGATAATATTGTTTTTCGTCATGTAACTTATACCTACCCAAACAATATTGTGCCATCTTTAAAAGATTTAAGTTTCAAAATTAAGAAAGGTGAAACAGTCGCTTTAGTTGGTCGCTCAGGCGCAGGCAAATCAACAATAGCCAGTTTATTACCAAGATTTTATGATATTGCTAAGGGGGAGATATTAATTGATTCGATCAATATCAAACAATATACTCTAAGATCATTGCGTAACCAAATTGGATATGTTTCTCAGCAAGTTCACTTATTTAATGGAACTATTGCCGATAATATTGCTTGTGGTGCTAAAAATAAGTATACCAAACAAGATATTATTGAGGCTGCTAAACAAGCTAATGCAATCGAATTTATTGAAAAATTAGAAAATGGAATTGATACTGAGATTGGCGATAATGGAGTGTTGTTATCAGGAGGACAACGTCAACGAATTGCTATTGCAAGAGTTTTATTACGAAATAATCCAATTCTTATTTTTGATGAAGCGACTTCTGCCTTAGATAATGAGTCGGAAAGATTAGTACAACAAGCAATTGAACGTTTGCAAAAAAACAGAACTTCAATCGTCATTGCTCATAGATTATCAACAATTGAAAAGGCAGATCGTATTTTAGTTATTGATGGAGGACAGCTAGTAGAGGATGGGACTCACCAAACTTTGTTATCCCAAAAAGGAATTTATGCCTCAATGTATCAACTACAATTTAACTCTTAATTAAAATTATATTATGAAAAAAAATAATAAAACGATAAATAATGATATTGATCGCGACTTTTCGACGTTACATACGTTCTCTAAGTTATGGCCATATATTATTAAGCATAAACTTCTGCTCTTCTTTGCAATAATATTATTAATTTTAAGTGCTTTTGCAGATACATCACTTATTGGAATACTGCAACCTCTGCTAGATAAAGGGTTTGTTGAAAATGATCAGCACTTTTTATTTATGGCACCAATTTATATTTTTACTTTAGTTTTTCTTCGCGGTGTCGCAAATTATGGGTATTCTTACTTTTTATCACTGATTTCAAGTAAAATTGTGCTTAAAATTCGTCAAAGGCTTTTTAATCATTTTGTTGATGCCCCAGTGAGTTTTTATGATAAAAACTCAACTGGTCGGTTATTATCGCGTATAACTTATGATACCGATCAAGTAGCCTCTTCTTCTTCAGATGCTTTAATTACTATTGTACGTGAATCTGCATTTATTTGTGGCTTATTTTATACAATGTTTATTAATAGTTGGCAATTATCTCTATCTTTGATTTTTATTACACCTATAGTGATTGGTTTAATTACATTTGTGTCAATAAAATTTCGAAAAATGGCCAAAACTATCCAAAACTCAATGGGTAATGTTACTATGTCTGTTGAGCAAATGTTAAAAGGTCACAGAGAAATTATTCTTTTTGGTGCTCAAGATGAGGAATCGAATCACTTTGCAAAAGTAAGCAATAGGTTTAGAAGAGATACGATGCGTTTAGTCTCTATATCTGCTTTATCTACACCAATTGTTCAACTAATTATATCGTTTGCCATCGCTTTTGTATTATTAATGGCGAGTAACCCAGATTTAAATATTACTCCAGGGCAGTTTACCGTAGTCTTTTCTTCACTAGTTGCTTTAATGCAACCGATAAAAAGTTTAACGAGTGTTAATGCTGACTTTCAAAAAGGGATGGCGGCATGCCAAACTTTATTTTCGATATTTGATCAACCTATTGAGAAAGACAATGGAAATTTAACTATTGAACGGGTAAAAGGTAATATTGAATTTAAACATGTTTCTTTTACATATGAAACTAGACAAGAACCAGCATTAAGAGATATTAATTTTACAGTAGAGCATGGTAAAACTATTGCTTTAGTTGGTCGTTCAGGTTCAGGCAAAACGACTATAGCAAGCTTACTTACTCGTTTCTATGATATAAATGAAGGCGAAATTTTAATTGATAATTATAATATTCAGGATTTAACTCTATATAGTTTACGAGACCAAATTGGCTTAGTTTCTCAAAATGTACATTTATTTAACGATACAATTGCAAATAATATTTCTTATGGGCAAATAGGTGAATATTCTCTAAATCAAATTGAAGAAGCAGCTAAAAAAGCTTATGCCTATGATTTTATAAAAGAGCTAGAAAATGGTTTTGATACTGTAGTTGGTGAAAATGGAATACTATTATCTGGTGGTCAACGACAGCGTATTGCTATCGCTAGGGCTTTATTACGTGATAATCCAATTTTAATTTTGGATGAAGCAACATCAGCTCTTGATTCGGAATCAGAAAAAGCAATACAAAAAGCATTAGAAGAATTACAAAAAGGTCGAACATCAATTGTCATTGCTCATAGGTTATCGACAATTGAAAACGCAGATAAAATTTTAGTTATTGATGGTGGTGAAATTGTTGAACAAGGAAATCATCATGAATTAATATCTCAAAATGGTATATATTCAAAATTATACAAAAGTAACTTATCAAATTAAAACTTAATATTTTATTTATAAAAAGATATTTTGAATTATAGGAAATTGAAAGGAATATGGTAAACAAGTTACTTAATTTTATTAAACATCTAAATAGACAACGAAATTTAAAAGTTAAACCTTTAAAATTAGCTATTAAATTATACTTATTAAATCGAAAAAAAAAAGTAAGATCGTTATTAACTCCGCAGGATTATTCTTCTGTAGCTATTTTAATGAATGACCAAGGTATAGGTGATGCAATAGTCACCTCTTACTTAATTGAATCATTAAGGAAAAATGCTTTTAAAGTTTTTGTAGTAGTAGAAAAACGAATTGCATTTTTATTTGATGAATTTATCTCAGTTGATGGTATTATTTTTTATGACAGAAAGAAGAAGACAGAATTGATAAAAGAGTATTTAGGTAATACTGAAATTGATGTTGTTATTGATCTTGTTGATAAGGGGCCGAATAGTGTTCGACGTTCACAAATAATTAAAGCACTTAATCCATTACATACGATAGGTTTTAATCAAGAAAAATATAAGCTATATGATACATCTATTGATTACCATGATTATACCTCTCATATTTCAAAACGAAGTCAGAAAGTATTGGATTTAATGAACATTAAGGTTGATAGAGTAAGTTATTATCTTAATATCCCTCCTTGCAATGAAAAAGCCGTAAATGATTTTTTGAAACCTTATAAATCATTAGGAAAAAAAATTATTATCTTTAATCCATTTGGTTCTAATTCAGCAAGAAGTTTTTCAAATTCTCAAATTGAAATCATTTTATCTTTTTTATCACAATATAGTAACTTCATTACAATCGTGGTAGGTGAGCCAGATAAAATTTCAAATATAAAATCTACAAATAATATTATCATAAATCAAATGGCGTCTTTTTTTTGTACGGTAGCACTGGTTAAACATTCAGATTTTGTGATTACAGTTGACACGTCAATTGTGCATTTAGCCTCGCATTATGATAAGAAAATGGTTTGTGTATATAATAATAGAATAATAGATAATAAGTTCATTAATAATTTTGTATGGGGACCAAATTATGCTAATGCAATTCAGGTTTTCACTGACGAAAATGTTAATACAGGACTTGGTGATTTAATATCTAATTTTGATATTAATATAATGTTAAAACAGTTGGAAAATGAGTTACATAAATTATAAGATAAATGGTAAAAAGGAATTTTTTTGATAAGAATGAAGAGAAAAATAAAGCAGTTAAATTGGAAACGTAACTTAATAACAAAAAAAATTAAATATTTTATTTTTATGAAATTTCTGTCATTTATTTTCTTTTTTGTAAAAAGACGAAATGAAATAATTAATCCCGATACAGTAAAAAAAGTGCTGATTATTAGAAATGATTGTATTGGTGATATGATTGTTACTACACCTTTTATTCGTTGTTTATCTAATGCTGGGTATAAGGTTTATATTTCATCAAGAAAAAGTAGTTTAGATATTCTTGATGGTAATCCGTATATTAGCGATTGTTTTTTATATCAGGATAGAAAGCTAAATAATTTGGTTGATTCTATTCGAACAATAAGAAAACATCAATTTGATTTATCCATTGATGCAAGATTTCATCGAAGATTAGACCTAAAACACCTAATTTTTTGTTGTTTAATTAAAACAAATATTTTATTGAGTTATAATAAAAGTAATATAAAAGCCTTCAATATCTCTTTGCCATATTATAAACCGAATGATCATGTAACAAATCAATTAAAATACTATTTAGATAATCTTAATATTAAACATGACTTATTCAATTACGATATTTATATTAATCCTTCACAAAATCAGAATGTTACTGATTTTATAAACCGATACATTTATCCTAATAAATTTGTTGTTATTAATCCATTCGGCGGTTCAGAATATCGGTGTTTATCAGGCTCTCAACTTCAAGGGATTTGTGATTTATTTAAGAAACATTATCAGGATTATAAAATCGTACTAATTGGTGAAGGTAAGAAATTTGAAAAATTATCATTGCTAGATACAATTAAATTTAAGTCTGAGACAATTATGGATGTTACTCCATTGATTAAAAGAGCTGATTTAGTGATAAGTGTTGATACATCGATTGTACATATAGCATCGGCATTTTCTACGAAATGTATTTCCATTTATATGGAACCTTTAGCACCAAATTTAGTAAATTTGAAGTCCATATATAGTAGAGAATATAGTGATTACAAATATTTAAGACAAGATTTATTTCTCGATGGAAAATATATAAAAAAATACAAACCTAGACTTGAGTTTCAAATAAATAAAGATCTATGGGCACCAAATAATATTAATGGTAGACAGCTTGTTTATGATGCTAATAGTATCGAATCAGTAGAAGTGCAAAAATTATTGGAATCAATAAAAAAATATATTTAATTATTTTTTTTCCTACCCCGTAATTTATAGATTAAATAAAGAGTATAATATTTTATACCATTAATAAATTTCTTTTCTTTAAAGCTAGATTTTGCATAAATTCGATAATCATTTACTCGCATTTTAGGTTTATAACTTTTTAAATTACAGTTAGCCCAAGGAGTAAAATGTTTATAAAAACAATAAATATTTTGGGCTATACCAGTATGTTCTTGATACCATATTTTTCTTGGACCGGTAAAATGCACAAAATAAGGTAACGATTTTTTATGATGAAAAAAAGATTCTTTTTCTTTTTCATTCATCCAAGTAAATAAATAATTCCATTTAACATCAACAAAAACAACACGTTCTTGCAAAACAATGTTTAAAGCATCTTGGTCTGGGTAGATTAAATTATAATTCTCTGGTGATAATAATATTTGGTTGGCTTTATTTTCTATGTCAAATTTTTTCCAGTTCTGAGTGTTAATATATAAAAAACCTGAATTAAAGTATTTTTTATTTCCTAACGATAAACGATTTGCATTTGCTAAAAGATTATCATCATTTAAAGAATCAGCTGTTACTGCACAAACTACTGAATCAATATTGATATTTAAAATAGGTGAAATATCGCCAAAGCATAAGATATCAGCATCTAAGTAAATAAACTTATCAATATAATCAGGTAATAGTCTTGGAACAGATAAGCGAATATACATTGAACGATTGATATGTTTTACTTTTTCATTCTTAATGTCAATGTATTTATTTAGCTCATCAATAGGAATTGAATAAAGCGTAATTGCGGAGTTAATTTCTTTTAGCTTATTTTTTTCTTCATCTGAAACATCATACAAAAAAATATGAAAATGAATATTATTACTTTTATTATTGAGTATGATCGAAGTAATAGATACACCAACATGCTCTAAGTAATGCGAATCAGTACAATATACAATATTAATAATACAATTATTCATTTCAAACACTCATTAATATATTGTTCTAAAATATAACATAGCTACTTCGTTATTACAAAATAGTTATATAAATATAAAATTCAATTTAAATTTTTCATAAAATTTGATTATGTTACAATTAACCAAATTTCTAATTTTGGATGTTAAGTTTTCATGTTAGCAGAAAATCTTTTTATTAATAAGGTTACTACTTTATTTAATCATAAAGTTGAGGCACAAGATACAGTACATATTGCCTTCTGTTTTGATGATAATTATGCAATGCCAGCAGGGATTGCTATGTCATCAGTTATGATTAATAATTCTGATAAAAATTTGGTTTTTCATTTATTTGCCAACAGCGTACCTGATGAAAAAATACAAAAATTTCACCAATTAAGTGAGGAAAACACCACAATAATCTGTTATGAAATAAGCGATGAATTCTCAATAAATCCTGATACTTTAGTACTACATGTTTCTGCGTCAACGTGTTTACGTTTTGTCGTACCACAAATACTAAATAAAATAACATCCAGAGTGTTATATTTAGATTGTGATATTCTTTGTACTAACAATCTAAATCATTTAATCAATACCGACTTATCCGATAAATATGCCGCTGTAGTACCTGATGTAGAGAAAACTCAAGAAAAACAATGTTCAGCCTGTGATATTCCATATGGCGAATATTTTAATGCGGGTATGATTTATATTAATACTGATATGTGGGTAGCTAATAACTTAACAGAAAAAGCTTTTGCAATGATTAATAGCGGTAAAGTTTACAAATTTGCAGATCAGGATGTATTGAATATATTAATGCAGGGTAAAACTCAGTTTCTACCGAAGATATTTAATCAACTCACTTCACTCTCAGTTGGTGGTAATGAAGATAGCTTATTAAGTGATGACACTGTTATAATTCATTATGTTACCGGCAATAAACCATGGTATCAGCTATATTTAACCCCACTTTATCAACGTTATATTACTTCTTCTCCATGGGCTAATCAAAAATTGTCATTAGCTAATGAACATGCACCTTCAACAACCAGACGTTATGCAAAATTGTTAGCTAGTAAACATCAATATTTTAAAGCTTTTAAATATTACTTTTTATATTTAAAACATAAAGCATTTAATAAGTAATTTATTATAACAATATCGAATAATGGTTTTAGTTGTATGGAAAATGATATGAACTATAGTGACAAATTTTTAAAAAATACATTAGTTTTAAATAAAAAAACACAGATAAATCAAGTATATCATATTGCTTACTGTTTTGATGATAATTATGCTATGCCAGCGGGTTTGTCTTTAATGTCAGTTATTGAAAATAACCCAAATACTGAGATCAATTTTCATCTATTTACTAATAATCTTTCGAAACAAAATTTATCTAATTTTGAAATTATAGCCAAACAACTAGACTGCTCGATAACTTGTTATGAAATAGATAGTAGTTTTTCGGTAAATTCTGACACATTAGTTTTAGGAATATCAATTGCTACATGTTTGAGATTTATTGTTCCTGAAGTTTTACAAAAAATAACAAATAGCGTTTTATATTTAGATTGTGATACTTTATGTGTGGGTAATTTAGATGAACTTTTTAATAGGGATTTAGATAATAAAATAGCAGCTGTAGTACCTGATATGGAGTATATGCAAGATAGTCAAGGTAAAAAGTATAATATTCCTAATGGTGAATATTTTAATGCTGGCGTAATTTATTTTAATACAATATTGTGGAATGAAAATAAATTAACAGAAAAAACTTTTAATCTTATTAATGATGGAAATGTATATACCTTTGCTGATCAAGATGTTTTGAATATTGTTATGAAAGGAAATACGTTATTACTCTCTTCTGATTTTAATAATTTAACAGCTTTAACTGTAAATGGGAATGAAGACGCTAAAGTTGATAAAACAACTAAAATAATCCACTACATCACTAAAAATAAACCTTGGCATCAACCATATAAAACTAATTTATTTGAGCATTATTTTATTAATTCACCTTGGAAAAGTATGTCATTACCTTTTTATAACTACAAAAAATCTTCTTCAATTCGCGCTTATTCAAAACTGATGTTTAAACAAAAAAAATATCTAGCTGGAATAAAACACTATCTTATTTATTTAAAAACTAAATTGAAAAAGTAATAATGGGTAAATAATTCCATTTTTATGAGCTTATTTAGATTATCGATTTAAGAAAATTAATCAGTTTCTAACTAAGCTTTTTCTTTATAGTGATTATTCTTGTCTATATTTTTGCTTCAGTTATTGCTATATTATAAATTGTTATTTTGATGGTTAATTGTTCAATTTCAGGATAATAATTTCATTTCAAATAGATAATTATTTTTTTCTAATGTTAGCTTATTTATTAAATAAATTTTCCAGTGTGGATAGACAAATTAGGCTTATCTTTTAATTAGGTGCATTTTAAGTGATTGATGATTTTGCAGAAAATGGTTTACTTGCGACGGCTATAGATGGTTTTGTTGCAAGAGAACCACAAAGGCGTATGGCAAATAAAGTCACTGAAGCAATCAACGCACAACATTCGCTGGTAGTGGAAGCAGGAACGGGAACAGGTAAAACCTTTGCATATTTGGTTCCTGCATTACGTAGTGATAAAAAAGTAATTATCTCTACAGGATCGAAAAATTTACAAGAACAGTTATATAGTAAAGACTTGCCCATTATCAAAAAAGCATTGGACTATACGGGTAAAATTTCACTTCTTAAAGGACGAGCCAATTATCTTTGTTTAGAGCGTATGTATCATCAATATGCGGCAGCAGGCGATTTAGATAAGAGTTTACGCACAGATTTAGTTAGGGTAAAAAACTGGTCAATCAAAACCAAAGATGGTGATATCAGTAAATGTACTACGGTGACTGAAGATAATCCAATTTGGCCAATCTTAACCAGTACTAACGATAATTGTTTAGGCAGTGATTGTGAGCATTATAATGACTGTTATGTGGTTAAAGCCCGTAAACGCGCGTTAAATGCGGATATTGTGGTGGTTAATCATCATCTATTTCTGGCTGATGTAGTGGTTAAAGATACCGGATTTGGCGAGCTAATTCCTAAAGCTAATGTAATGATATTTGATGAAGCTCATCAACTTCCCGATCTTGCTTGTCACTATTTTGGCGAGCAGTTAACGAGTCGACAACTATTTGACTTAGCCAAAGAGATAAATTTGGCTTATCGAACCGAAGTCAAAGATATGTCTCAGTTACAGCAGTGTTCTGATAAACTGCAAAAATGTACTCAAGATTTGCGAATATTAATCAGTCAGCAAAATAACAAAGGTAATCTTCGTTATCTATTTAATCAATCCAGTATCAAACAAGAATTATCTTATCTGTTTGATACTCTTGATTTTTGTAGAGAAGTTCTATTATTAGCTATAGGTCGCTCGACAACACTAGATAATTGTTATGACCGGGTTAACCAGTACCAGCAATTGTTAAAAAAGTTGACAGAAACTCATGTACCTGGTTATAGCTATTGGTATGAAAGCACCTATAATTCTTTTCTCTTTGCATTAACGCCATTATCGGTAACGGAAAAATTTGAAGAATTATTAACCCAGCGAAAAGGTAGCTGGATATTTACCTCAGCAACATTATCGGTCGATAACCAATTAGATTATTTTACTAAACGTTTGGGGCTAACCAACGCTGAATCCTTAATTTTAGAAAGTCCATTTGACTATATCAATCAGACGATTTTATGTGTACCGCGTTATTTACCATCACCAAATGAACGAGGCAATGCTGAAAAACTTGTTGATATTTTATTACCAGTTATTGAGGCTAATAATGGTCGTTGTTTTTTTCTTTGTACATCTTATGCAATGATGAATGCATTAGCCAAACAATTTCGTTTGCTTACCAAATTACCGGTGTTGGTTCAAGGTGAAACTAGCAAAACAAAACTTCTTGAACAATTTATTGAAAGCGGTAATGCACTATTAATCGCAACCAGTAGTTTTTGGGAAGGGATTGATGTTAGGGGCGATACTTTATCTTGTGTTATTATAGATAAGTTACCTTTTACCTCACCGGATGATCCTTTAATGAAAGCACGCATGGAGGATTGCCAAATGCAAGGTGGTGATGCCTTTAATGAAGTGCAATTACCTGAAGCTGTTATTACCCTAAAACAGGGGGTGGGGCGATTGATCCGTCATCATAATGATCGTGGAGCGATTATAATTTGTGATAATCGATTAGTTATGCGCCCTTATGGCGCAACGTTTATTAATAGTTTACCGCCATCACCAAGAACCCGAGATGTTAACAAGGTAATCGATTTTTTATTATCTAACAATGAACCTGATAATTTGGAAAACAAATGAGTACTATTTTAGCCATTGATACTTCAACAGAAGCTTGTTCCGTAGCACTATTTTATCGAAATGAAATCACCCACGATTTCATGATTTCGGTGCGAGATCATACTAAAAAGATCTTACCAATGGTTGATAATATTTTAAATCAATCAGGCTGTACACTTTCACAACTTGATGCTATTGCTTTTGGGCAAGGTCCTGGTAGTTTTACTGGCGTGAGAATTGGTATAGGGGTTGCGCAAGGATTAGCATTGGGCATTGATAAACCGATGATAGGTGTGTCCACCTTGATGACTTTGGCGCAAGGTTGTTATCGAACAACCAGAGCAAGTAAAGTTATTCCGGCGATAGATGCTAGAATGGGTGAGGTCTATTTGGGGCAATATCAATATCAAAATCAGGAGTGGCAAGCAATTATTGCAGAATGCGTTATCAAACCTGAAGATGTGAAATCAAAAATTCAGCATATTGATAGTAACTATTATTTGGCTGGCACCGGTTGGCAAACTTATCCTAATATGTTAACAGAGATTAAGCAAAGTGAAGTATGGTTACCAGAAGCACAAGATTTAGTCGTTATTGCCCATCAGAAATGGTTGAAAAATGACATTGTTAAAGTTGAAGATGTTGAGCCAACTTATTTACGTAATGAAGTGACTTGGCAAAAATTACCGGGTCGTTAAGATCAGATAAACCACCTCGGTGGTTTATCTGTATTTATTATGCAGAATATTTATCCTTGAAATAATCCCAAATTAGCTTTGGCATAGGCTTCAAAATCAGTGCAACCACCAATTGGTTTTTCATCGATAAAAATTTGTGGTACGGTTTCTACCGGTTTGCCGACACTTTTTGAAAGATCTTCTTTAGTAATGCCTTCAGCATTGATATCAACATAACGATAAGAAAAATCATCGCGTTCTTGAGATAACTTTTCAGCAAGCTCTTTAGCTCGCACACAATATGGACATCCTTGACGTCCGAAAATTACAGCATACATATTTCACCTCGAATAAGTTAAATTTGCTTGATGGATTTACTATACTTCAGTTTCAAATAAAAAAAAGTAGTTAAACTTAGTTAATATAATAGATTATATCTATTGATCCTCCACTTGCATAGTGAGTTAGGTATGGGTTTTAATCATTTGGATAATTAATCGAATATTTTATCAATTTTTTTTCCAAAAAGTTGAAGAATGGGGGTTTTTTAAGTTTTAAATTTAGTGCTAATTTGATATTACTCGCTATAATTTTAATTTCAACCATTAAATGGATGTCAGCATGCTAAAAAAAATACTATTTCTTTTTTCATTAACATTATCAATAACGGCGTTTGCCGCTAAAAAAGAGTGCCCAGTCAAACCAAGTTACGATATTGTGATAAATAAAAACAACATCCATATCGTTAATCAATCAAATGATTTATCTATCATGAGTGATGGGCAAGTGGTATTAAATGCAAAAACAGTATCAGTGAATAAGTCGTTACGTAAAAAAATTAATGAATTTCAAAAAAGTCTACGTTTACAATTACCACAGTTAGAACAACAATCATTAAATTTATTGTTGGAGGTAAAAATTGCTTTTGACCAAGCAATAACCAGAAAATTGAGTGATGATCGTGAACTACATAGTGAATTAAATAAACTTTATAAACGATTAGTTAAATTATTGCATCGTTCAATTATTACTGAAAATGATACAACAACGTTTTACTATCAAAACTTTAATAAAATAAAAAAAGATGGGCAAGATATTGGGGAACGTATTTTTTATAACGTAGTCGGAGGGAGTATTGTAGAATTTAACTTTTTTAAAAATTTAGGTGCTATCAAAGATATTTCAAAAAATGAATGGAAAACTCAAAAACCAAAACTTAAGGCATTTGACGCGCATATCTGTTCGGTAATTACTGATGTAGATCAACAATATCAACAGATTTTGACAGAACTTCACCAATCAACCGACAAGTAAATAGACAACAATAAAAACTTTTGCGAGAATACCTCATTCACAATGAATAGGTAAAAGAAGTAATCACTTATGACTGCAAAAATAATTGATGGTAAAGCGTTAGCACAACAAATACGTAACGAAATTGCCAAAAAGGTAGCATCACGTACTGAACAAGGTTTATCAGTACCGGGATTAGCTGTTATACAAGTCGGCTCTGATCCGGCTTCTAAAATTTATGTTAAAAATAAGCAGAAAGCTTGTGATGATGTTGGATTTGCTTCTTTTGCTTATGATTATCCTTCCTCAACTACAGAGGCACTATTAGCGTTAATTGATGAATTGAATCAACGTGCTGACGTGCATGGTATCTTAGTTCAGCTTCCCCTACCGGATAATATTGATAAGACAAAAGTGCTAGAACGTATCGATCCGCGTAAAGATGTTGATGGCTTTCATCCTTATAACATTGGTCATTTGTTACAACGCGATCCAATTTTACGCCCATGTACACCTTATGGTGTTATTAAAATGTTAGAGTCAACTGGTATTAATTTATCCGGCTTGAATGCCACTGTTGTTGGTGCATCGAGTATTGTTGGTCGACCAATGGCGTTAGAATTACTGCTATTAGGCTGTACCACAACAATTACTCATAGCCGAACCGTTGATCTAGAAAAACATGTTCGTAATGCTGATATTGTTGTTGCTGGTGTTGGTATTCCTAATTACGTTAAAGGGGAATGGATAAAACCGGGTGCTATCGTGATTGATGTTGGTATTAACCGTTTACCTGATGGCAAACTCGTAGGTGATGTTGAATTCGACGTTGCTAGCCAACATGCCGGCTGGATCACACCTGTTCCCGGTGGTGTAGGCCCAATGACAGTTGCAATGTTAATGAGCAATACATTAGAAGCATGCGAGAGATTTAGTGAGTAAGCCATTATTAAAAAAGGCTTATTTATTTTGAAGTTTTATGTATTAATAAAATGATAATAAGGAAAATTTTATGATTATATTTCATACTTCTTTAGGTGATATTAAGATTAATACTTTTGATGACAAAGCTCCAGAAACAGTCAAAAACTTTATTGAATATTGCCAAGAAGGTTTTTATGACAATACCATTTTTCACCGAGTGATAGACAATTTTATGATCCAAGGTGGTGGATTTGAGCCGGGCATGAAGCAGAAAAAAACTAAAGCTCCAATTAAAAATGAGGCTGCTAATGGTTTAAAAAATAGTCGCGGTACTTTAGCTATGGCGCGTACAACCGATCCACATTCTGCGACTGCTCAATTTTTTATCAATGTTGTGGATAATGATTATTTAAATTATCGTTCTTCTGATATCAATGGCTTTGGTTACTGTGTGTTTGCCGAAGTGGTAGATGGTATGGATGTGGTTGATAAGATCAAAGCAGTCAAAACTGGACGTAACGGGATGCATTCTGATGTGCCAGTCGAAGACGTTATTGTTAAGAGTGTAACGGTTGAATAATCCTGTTCGCTTTTTTATCGCCGATATTCATCTCGGTGAAAATGAGCCTGCTGCACATCACTTTGATATTACAGCAGGCTTTTTGTCTTTCCTTAAACAACTACCTAATCAATGTGAACTCTATATTCTAGGCGATTTGTTTGATTATTGGGTAGGGGATGATGTTCGTTCAACACTACACAATCAAATTTCAGACGCTTTAAATGCCTTATCCTCAAGGCATATTAAAAAGTTTTTTGTCCACGGTAATCGTGATTTTCTGATTGGCAAGCAGTACGCTAAGCGGTGTGATATGACGCTATTAAGAGATATTAATTGTTTAGCAAATCAGAATAAAAACATTGTTTTTTTACATGGTGATCTGCTTTGTATTGATGATCTTCAATATCAGAAATTTCGAAAAACTATGCATAAAAAGTGGTTACAAAAGTTATTTTTATTAATGCCACTGTTTATTCGCTTAAAAATCGCTAGCAAATTACGAAAAGAAAGTAATCAGCATAATCAAATAAAATCTGAAACTATCATGGATGTAAATCAACAAGCGGTGGTTGATATGATGATTGAGCATAATGCCAATGTTATGGTTCATGGGCATACCCATAAACCGGCTACCCATCATCTTATCATTAATGGTGAATCAGTAACCAGATTGGTACTTGGTGCTTGGCATGATGGTGTTAGTTATATAAAACAAGAAGCAAATAGTACTCTATTAAAGCTCTATAACCACTCTTTTAAATAATTACTTTGTAATATTTGTTCGGTTGAGCCATAGTCGATTAATTTTCCCTGCTCCAATATGGCTACATGCTGTGCGATACGTTTTACCTCATTAATATTATGAGTGACATAGATAATAGGTATATTCAAATCACTGACTAGTTTATCAATATAACTTAACAACTCCTTTTTCAGAGGCATATCTAAAGCTGATAAAGGTTCATCCATCAGTAATAATTGGGGATTAGTTAATAAAGCTCGACCAATGGCAACACGCTGTTTTTCGCCACCTGAGAGCATCGCTGGATAACGATCAAGGAGAGAGCCAATATTAAGCACCGTTACAATCTCATCAAATCTTTCAGAATTTAGCGATTTTGCTCCATAGGTTAAGTTTTTAATCACTCTATAATGTGGGAAGAGGAGCGCATCTTGAAAAACGGTACCAATTTGTCTTTTTTCTGGTGCGATACAAACATGTTTTTCGGTATTTACTAACGTTTCTTGATTTAGATTGATATAACCAATATCAGGTTTAATCAAACCATTAATAAGATTAATGAGTGTTGATTTTCCTGAACCAGAAACCCCAAGGATAGCCGTTACACCTTGGCAATTAATTTCATGCTTAAATTCAAAAACAAATGAGGCGAGTTCTTTGCTTACATTAATATTCAACATTATTTCGATCCTGTAAATTTCTTTTTATGCCAGCGATTTAACATTTCTGAAAGGAATAAGGCGACTAACGATAAAATAATCGAAACAATACAAAGTCGTAATGCCGCTGACTCCCCGTCTGGGATCTGTAATAGGGTATACATCGCTAACGGAAGAGTACGTGTTTCACCTTGAATATTTGATACAAAGGTAATTGTAGCGCCAAATTCACCTAAGCAACGAGCAAAGCCGAGTACGATTCCCATTAAAATACCCGGAAAAGCTAACGGTAAAGTGATTGTCATAAAGACCCGAAATGGCTTAGCCCCAAGGGTTCGAGCTACGTTTTCTAATCGGCAATCAATGGACTCAATCGCTAATCGGATCGATCGCACCATAAGGGGAAAGGCAACCACCGCAGAAGCTAACGCGGCACCTTGCCAATTGAAGCTAAAACTTAAATGAAAGCACTTATCTAACCATTCACCAATAAAACCATGGCGTCCCATGGTTAAAAGTAATAGATAACCTAAAACCACAGGCGGGAGTACTAAAGGAAGATGAACAATACTATCAAAGAGTGATTTGCCAATAAATTGGCATCTTGCTAAAATCCAAGCAGTCAAAATTCCTATTGGAAGACTGAAGGTAATTGCTGCGCTGGCTATTTTTAAGCTTAGCAGCAATGTTTGCCATTCAAACGCAGTTAATATCATCTTATTTAAATACTAGTTGGTTATAAATCCATATTTTTGAAAAATAGTTTTGGCTTTTTCTGAATTTAAATATTGGTAAAATTCTGTTGCAGCAGCTTTGAGTAATGTAATTGGATATTCAATAGATTTAAATGTATCAGCTGGAAAGTTACCAATAATTTTCACTTTATCACTTACTTTCGCATCAGTGCTGTAAACAATACCTAAGGCTGCTTCATTGCGTTCAACTAACATTAATGCATCACGAACATTGCTTGCTGGTGCCATTTGTGGTAATAATTTATCAAATACCCCTAAATTGGTTAAAGACTCTTTAGCATAGAGACCTGCTGGAACATGATCAGGGTCACCAACCGCTAATCTTTCTCCTTTAGGTAAAATGGCTTGCCAATTGGTATTGGCATTGATTTCCACGTTTTCTAATTTAGATTGTTTAGGGGCAATTAATACCAAACCGTTTTTTAACAAATTTTGTTTATCCGTTGCGACTTTGTGTTCAATAAGGTAATCCATCCACTTTTGATCCGCTGACATAAAAATATCAGCAGGCGCACCTTGTTCAATCTGTTTGGCTAATACAGAAGATGAAGCAAATGAGAAAACAATTTCACAGTCTTGATGTTCTGTTTGGTAGGAAGTTGCAATCTCTTGCATTGCATTAGTCAGTGATGCAGCTGCAAATACTGTGATTTTTTGACTAGCAAATGTTGATAAACTAACAAATAAAGTGGTTAAAGATAATAATACTCCAATGATTTTTTTCATTTTACTCCTCAGAATCGTTATGTAATTTAATATATAGCGATGCTATCAAAATTTATTTATAAAGTACAATTAAACTTTGCGGATTCCACTACTTTTAATCAATTTAGCTAAGTACATTTTTTGAAGGAAATGAAAAAAGCGTCTACAATAGAATGACTTTTCTGCTAAGAGTGACTTTTTAATTAACTAAGGCATAACGTAATGCTGTCACCTGACATATTATTAACTTTAAACATCAATCAGCAATTATTTACTGATCCAAGACGAATTGACTTATTAAAAGCAATAGAGCAGAGTGGTTCACTTAGTCAAGCGGCAAAGCAAATAGGGATTAGTTATAAAACAGCTTGGGATGCGATAAATGAAATCAACCAGTTAGCACCTAAACCTTTTTTAATTACCGCAACCGGTGGTAAAAATGGCGGCGGTACCAAACTCAGTGCTTATGCGGTAAGATTCATTCAGCTTTATGACCTATTAACCCAATTACAATATAAAGCCTTTAATATTCTAAATGATGACAATATACCGCTTGATGATATTTTAAAAATAACCGCTAAATTATCCTTACAAACTAGTGCGCGTAATCAAATCTATGGCAATGTCTCAAGCATTGAAGCAACTCATATTGCTGGTTTGGTTAAAGTAAAATTAAATGACAATCAAACCGAATTAAAAGCGTATATTACGCAACAAAGTATTGAACGTTTAAAACTGAACATTGATAAAACGGTTCTGTTACTGATTAAAGCACCATTAATAGAATTGAATAACTTAAATGAGAATAAGTTGATAGTTAAAGTGGAAGAAATAGTCACTGATGGTCAACTATCTGAAATCTCATTTTCATTACCATCCGGAATAATGCTTTATGCGAGTAAAGCAACTAATGAGGTTAATCAACTAAAATTAACTGAAGGTCAACAAACGACCATATCCATTCATCCCCAGCACATTATAGTTGCGACATTAGTCTAGCTGTTTGAGGTATTATTTATGTTACAAATAAAAAATGCAGTATTTAAAATAAGTGATTTCCGTACATTTACTATCGAATCATTATCCATTAATGATGGTAATATTGTGGCTTTTGTGGGACGAAATGGATCCGGTAAATCGGTATTAGCTAAAGCATTAGCTGGTGATCAACCGTTATTGTCAGGTGAAGTAATTAATCAATTTAACTCAATAGCCCATATTTCATTTGAACATCTACAAAAAATAATAGACGATGAATGGAAACGTAATAATACCGATATGCTTAGCGACAATGAAGATGATACCGGGCTAACGACTGCTAAAATCATTCAAGAAACGCATCAAGACGCAGAACTTTGTAAACACTTAGCGCAGCAATTTGGTATTGAACATCTCTTAGAGCGTCGTTTTAAATATCTCTCTACTGGCGAAACTCGAAAGACATTGATCTGCCGTACCTTGATGAGTCAACCGGATCTATTAATATTAGATGAACCTTTTGATGGTTTAGATGTGGCATCTCGAGCTAATTTAGCTGAAAAACTAAGCCAATTATCTGCACAAACTATTACGATTATAATGGTATTAAATCGTTTTAATGAAATCCCACCATTTGTAAAAAATATTGGTTTACTGGCTAATTGTCAACTATTGAAATTTGGACCTAAAGACACCATATTAGATGACATAGCCATCAAGCAACTGGCAAATTTAGAACAATTATCAAACTTTACTTTACCCGAACCGGATGAAACTCCCATTCAACTACCCGATACGTTGGACCGCATTATTTTAAATAATGGTTATGTTCAATATGATGGTAAAGCAATTATTAATGGATTAAATTGGTTAGTAAAAGCAAATGAAAATTGGCAGATAGTTGGGCCAAATGGGGCAGGAAAATCGACATTATTGAGTCTAATAACGGGTGATCATCCTCAGGGATATAGTAACGATTTGACACTGTTTGGACGTAAACGAGGATCTGGTGAAACCATATGGGACATTAAACGCCATATTGGTTACGTCAGTAGTAGTTTTCATCTCGATTATCGAGTTAGCTTGAGTGTAGAAAATGTATTGATATCAGGTTACTTTGATTCAATTGGCGTCTACCAAGCGATTAGTGATAAGCAGTCAAAATTAGTTAAGCAGTGGTTGCAATTGCTAGATTTAACTGATTTAGCTGAAAAGCCTTTTCACTCGTTATCGTGGGGGCAACAGCGATTAATACTGATTGCTAGGGCGTTAGTTAAACATCCAACTTTACTTATCTTAGATGAACCGTTGCAAGGATTGGATCATCTAAATAGAGAATTGGTCAAAAGTTGGATAGATAATTTAATTGATAAAGGTGATACGCAATTGTTATTTGTTTCACATCATGCAGAAGATGCGCCAAAATGCATCACTCATCGATTAACATTTGTGCCTAATGAGACTGTTGGCTATCAATACAAAATAGAGAGTATTAACTAAAGGATTAGATAAAAACTATTAAAACATGAATTAAAAATAGAAATAATCAATAAAAAAACTTTTTTAAAGCGGCTATTTTTTAGCTTAAAACTTTAAAAAAGTTTATATTGATTATACTTAGCAAGTTATCCCCGTTGCCTGTGGATAACTCTGTGAATAGTTAATTGAAAAGTGTGCTAACTTCAATGTCTATCAGGATTTTACTTGATTTGGTTACAACTTAATCATGAACATGATTATATATAATTATCAATATGTTACTATAAATCAAGGTTCTGTTTTTAACATATCTTTACATAGTTTTAACTTAACTGAACAAAAAATATAATATTTTTGAAGGTCAAGTGTTTTTGGGGATAATTTTTATTAATAGGTAAAATTTTAGGTTGCGATGTAATGAGAAAATTTAAATTATGTTCTGATTTTAAACCTGCCGGTGATCAACCTGGAGCAATTGATCGTATAAATCAAAATCTTGATGATGGAATTGCACATCAAACATTATTGGGCGTGACAGGATCGGGTAAAACCTTTACCATGGCTAACGTTATTGCCAAGCACAATCGTCCAACCATTATTTTAGCGCCCAATAAAACGTTGGCAGCGCAATTATATGGTGAAATGAAAGCGTTTTTTCCCGACAATGCAGTAGAGTATTTTGTTTCGTATTATGATTATTATCAGCCAGAATCTTATGTACCTTCAACGGATACATTTATAGAGAAAGATGCATCTATTAACGAACATATTGAGCAGATGCGACTATCCGCAACCAAATCGCTATTGGAACGTCGTGATGTTGTTATTGTTGCGTCTGTTTCGGCTATCTACGGATTAGGTGCGCCAGAAACTTACATGTCAATGATACTACATTTAGCAAGAGGGACTATTACTGACCAGCGTGCAATCTTAACGCGTTTAGCCGAATTACAATATACCCGTAATGAGATTGGATTTAGCCGTGGTACTTTCCGAGTTCGTGGCGATGTTATTGATATTTTTCCTGCTGATTCTGATGAGCATGCTGTGCGTGTCGAGCTTTTTGATGATGAAGTTGAAAGGATTGTTATATTTGATCCATTAACAGGTAATGCGATTAATGAAATGCCACGCATTACGATTTATCCTAAAACTCACTATGTAACACCAAGAAATATTATGGACGATGCGATTGTTGAAATAAAGCAAGAACTCCAAGAACGACAAAGAGTTTTGTTAGACAATAATCGTCTCTTAGAAGAGCAACGATTAACTCAACGTACACTATTTGATATTGAGATGATGAGTGAGCTTGGCTACTGTTCAGGGATTGAAAATTATTCGCGTTATTTAGCTCAACGAAATGCCGGCGATCCACCAGCAACATTATTCGATTATTTACCCGCTGATGGTTTATTGTTTATTGATGAATCTCATGTGGCAATCCCTCAATTGGGGGCAATGTATAATGGCGATAGATCGCGTAAATTAAATCTTGTGGAATATGGTTTTCGATTACCTTCTGCTTTAGATAATCGACCATTGAAATTTACTGAATTTGAAAATATCATGCCACAAACTATATATGTTTCAGCAACACCTGCTAAATATGAAATTGAAAAATCAGGTGGTGAAATTATCGAACAAGTAGTAAGACCTACAGGATTATTAGATCCGATCATTGAAGTTAGGCCGGTGGCAACCCAAGTTGATGATTTATTGTCTGAGATTAAATTACGCATAAATCAAGATGAACGCGTTTTAGTCACCACATTAACTAAACGTATGGCAGAAAATTTAACTGACTATTTATCTGAACATAATGTCAATGTTAAATATTTGCATTCCGATATCAACACTGTTGAACGAATGGAAATTATTCGTGATCTTCGTTTGGGTAAGATTGATGTATTAGTTGGTATTAACTTACTACGCGAGGGATTAGATATTCCAGAGGTATCATTAGTTGCGATTTTGGATGCTGACCGAGAAGGATTTTTACGTTCCGAAAGTTCATTAATTCAAACCGTAGGGAGAGCCGCTCGAAACGTTAATGGTAAAGCAATATTATATGCTGATAAGATCACGCCAGCTATGCAACTCACAATTGATGAGACAGCAAGGCGTCGTAAAAAACAGGAAGATTTTAACCAAGCCCATGGTATAACCCCAAAATCAGTGCGCAAAGAGATTAAAGATATTTTAGATGCAGGTTTAAGCACTAAAAAAGCCACAGCCAAGATCCAAACGTTTGAGCCTGGTAGTGAATATAATTATGTTTCAATAAAAGAAGTTCAAGCCAGAGTCAAAGAACTTGAAGCTATGATGTATGAAGCTGCTCAAAATCTGGAGTTTGAAAAAGCGGGGGTATTACGTGATGAGATTAAGAAGTTGCGTTCAGATTTTATAAAAGTATCATAATCAAAAGTTATTAAGGAAAATAGAATGACAATAACTCGAATAGATCCAGCAGGAAGGTGGTCAGAAGCGATAATTCATAACAATGTGATTTACTACACTAGCGTACCGACAGATTTGTGCGATGATGCTTATTTACAAACGAAAAGTGCATTAGCTGAAATAGATCAAATCTTGGCGAGAGCAAATAGTGATAAAACTCGCATTTTAGATACAACACTATTTTTAGTAAATAAAAGTGATTTTCCTGCCATGAACCAAGCGTGGGACGAATGGGTCGTAAAAGGAAAAGCCCCCGTTCGTTGTACCGTTAATGCGGGTTTAATGAAAAAAGAATATTTGATTGAAATAAAGATCATTGCCGCTGTTAATCCATAATATCAACATTATTATCCGCCATATCTTGGCGGATTTAATATGCTATACCTGATAATTTAACTTATTGATAAATAACCTTGATTCTTGCTAGCCCAATCATTTAATTTTAGTGTATACTTTGGTTACTTAATATTTTATCTCTCGCTTAAATTGCCTATGCATACTCAACCTAAAATTGCCATTGTAATGGGATCAAAAAGTGATTGGGCTACCATGCAGCACGCTGCTGATATCTTAGATACCTTAACCATCGCTTATCACGTCGAAATTGTTTCTGCACATCGTACGCCAGACAAATTGTTTGAATTTGCGCAAAATGCCAAATCACGAGGTTATGATGTGATTATCGCTGGAGCAGGTGGCGCAGCGCATTTACCGGGTATGTTAGCGGCGAAAACGCTAGTACCAGTATTGGGCGTACCCGTGCAAAGTGCGGCACTAAGTGGTGTAGATAGTCTTTATTCCATCGTACAAATGCCTAAAGGTATTCCTGTTGGTACCTTAGCTATTGGTAAAGCAGGTGCCGCAAATGCGGCTTTATTAGCTGCCCAAATTTTGGCGTTGCATAATCAAGATATCTATCATCGTTTATCTAATTGGCGATTAAGTCAAACCGATGAAGTTTTAAATAATCCTGATCCGAGAGTCGATATCTAATATGACAATTCAATCAGTTTGTGTTTTAGGAAATGGCCAGTTAGGGCGTATGCTGCGGCAGGCCGGTGAGCCTTTAGGTATTCATGTCTATCCGGTTGGTTTGGATGTTGATCCAGCAACTATCCCTTACCAAAATTCAGTTATCACCGCAGAAATAGAACGTTGGCCACAAACACCTTTCACCCAAATATTAGCCAACCATCTTCATTTTGTTAATCGAGATGTATTTCCGATTATTGCTGATCGTTTAAGCCAAAAACAGCTACTTGATGAACTTAATTTGCCTACGGCTAAATGGTATCCTATTAATGACGAGCATAATTGGCTGAGTTTGTTTGAGAAGTTAGGTGATTTGTTAATCGTTAAACGTCGAACCGGTGGTTATGATGGACGGGGTCAATGGCGCATAGCTGTTGATGATGATATTCCAGATGAGGTTTATCAAAATTCTATTGTTGAACAAGCCATCCCTTTTGAAAAAGAGCTATCACTGGTTGGTGCTAGAAATGCCAAAGGTGAAACAGTCTTTTATCCTTTGACCAATAATTTGCACCAAGATGGCATATTAAAAATAAGTGTTGCCATTCCATGTGAAAATAATAGCTTACAGACAAAGGCTGAGCAGATGCTTTCAAGCATAATGCATAAGCTTAATTATGTAGGCGTCATGGCGATGGAGTGTTTTGTTGTTGGTGATAACTTACTCATTAATGAATTAGCACCAAGAGTACATAATAGTGGGCATTGGACGCAAAATGGTGCCTCTATCAGCCAATTTGAATTGCATTTACGCGCTATCTTAGGTTTGCCGTTACCTAAACCAGATGTCTTTTGTCCAGCAGTAATGATAAATTTAATTGGCACAGATTATAATCTCAATTGGCTATCAGTTAATTTAGCCCATCTACACTGGTATGAAAAAGAAGTTAGAGTTGGGCGTAAAGTTGGTCATATCAACTTAACTCATCAACATCGACCAGAATTGATTGAAGCATTAGGTCAATTATCTGCTTTGTTACCGACTGAATATAGTCAACCAATAACGTGGGCAATGCAGAAGTTATAGCTGATTAAATCAAAAGATTGCGATATGATCGATTTTAGTAAAAAAATTAATTATCAGCGCTACGCGAGTAAACAACGTGAAGCATTTGATGAATATTCTATTTTACGTTTTTTTGAAAGTGATCGTGGTCGTATTTTAAATTCTGCAGCCATTAGGCGTCTACAACAAAAAACACAAGTATTTCCTTTAGAGCGTAATTCCGTCGTTCGAACCCGACTTACTCACTCGATGGAAGTACAACAAGTTGGTCGCTATATTGTAAAAGAGATTGTCAATCGACTAAATAAATCAGGAAAATTAAATGCATTTGGCTTGGAAAATTCAGTCATGTCAATTGAAAGCCTAGTCGAAATGGCTTGCTTAATGCATGATATTGGTAATCCACCATTTGGCCATTTTGGTGAATCGGCAATCAATCATTGGTTTAGCCAGCGTTTAGGTATTGATACTATATCAATCTACCCAGTACTTAATATTAATGATTTTGATGATGACTCAACTAAATCATTAAAATTAAAAATTCGCCAAGATCTGGCTAATTTTGAAGGTAATGCACAAGCGATTCGATTAGTGCATACTATCTTACGGCTTAATTTAACCTACTCGCAGATTGCATCGATTTTTAAATATTCTAAACCAGCTTATTGGTCGGATGATATACCAGAAGAATTTAATTATTTAATGAAAAAACCTGGATATTATCTATCAGAGGAATCTTTCGTTAAAACAATGTCGGAGCAACTAGATATTCAACCTTTCCATCGTTATCCATTAACTTATATTATGGAAGCAGCGGATGATATTTCTTACTGTATTGCCGATCTTGAAGATGCAATTGAAAAGAAAATTTTAACGGTACAACAGCTTTATCATTATCTAAAAGAAGCATGGGGACCAGTTAAAAAAGGTGATCTATTTGATGAAGTTGTAAATCGACCTTATGATAATTTGAAAAAAAATGAATTTGAAGCAATAGGCATCGACCAGTTCTTTATGTATTTGCGTGTAAATACTATAAGTCATCTAGTCCCTCATGCTGCAGAGCGCTTTATTGAAAATATCGAAGCAATTTATCATGGTTCCTTTAATCACGCGCTACTTGAAGATCATGATGCAGAATATAAATTACTTAACATCTTCAAAACAGTAGGATTTGAGCATATTTTTAACCATGAAACTGTTGAAAATGTAGAACTTCAAGGTTACCGAATTATTACTGGATTATTGGATATTTATAGCCCACTTCTAAATATGGCTACTGACGACTTCATAGAATTAGTTAAAAACGGTAATCACAAAAAATATCCTATCGAAACGCGGCTATACCATAAATTATCCGCAAAACATTGCGTGGCTTATCAACAAGCACTGGCTCAGTTAGATAATCAACAATTTAATTGTTGGGAATTTTATTATCGTTGCCGATTAATTCAAGACTACATTAGTGGCATGACAGATCACTTTGCTTATGATGAATATCGCAAATTAATGGTAACGTTCTGATTTTGTTTATTTCAAACAGCACCAAAAATAAGCATGAGCACCATAATGGTGCGATAATACGATTATTTTTTACTTCAAAAACCCCGTTCCTCAACTTTTTTCTAAAAAGTAATAATCAATAATTCTCAAAAATTTAAAGTGTTTCAATATTACTTAACCAAGTATTAATTCTTGGCACGCGCTTTGCATTACCTTTAATAACATTAATAGTTATGAGGAGTAATGGATGAAATTTGTCACTGTAATTATCAAACCTTTTAAACTAGAAGAGGTTAGAGAATCACTGTCTAATATAGGTGTTACAGGTTTAACTGTTACTGAGGTTAAAGGTTTTGGTCGTCAAAAAGGTCACGCCGAACTGTATCGAGGAGCAGAATACAATGTTAATTTTCTACCAAAAGTTAAAATCGAATTAGCAATCAGTGATGAATTGCTTGATGAAGTTATTAGTACCATTACTAAAGCCGCTTATACTGGAAAAATAGGCGATGGCAAAATATTTGTTACCTCTTTAGAACATGTTGTTCGAATTCGTACCGGCGAGACTGATGAGTCAGCACTATAACTATCAATAAGGATATCATTATGTTGAAAAAAATTATTCTCTCTTTAGGATTGGTTCTAACCTGCCCGGTATTTGCCGAAGAAGTGGCAATTGCTGATAAAGCTGATAACGGTTTTATGATGATTTGTACTGCATTAGTACTATTTATGTCTGTGCCGGGTATCGCATTTTTTTATGGTGGTTTATTAAGATCTAAAAATGTACTTTCTATGTTATCACAAGTATTAGTTACTTTTTCATTAATAGCCGTATTATGGATTGTTTATGGTTATTCATTAGCATTTGGTGAGGGTAACTGGTTTTTTGGTAATTTTGACCAATTTTTGTTAGTTAATGTCGGAATTACGGATATTTCAGGTTCAATTTATGAAATGATTTGGATTGCTTTTCAAGGTTCCTTTGCATGTATTACCTGTTGTTTAATTTTGGGTGCATTTGCTGAAAGAATTCGCTTTTCAGCTGTTTTAATCTTTATGGTGTTATGGTTTACATTCTCCTATATTCCGATGGCACATATGGTGTGGGGTGGCGGTATCCTTGGCGATGAAGGCGCATTGGATTTTGCTGGTGGTACTGTTGTGCATATTAACGCAGCAGTTGCAGGTCTATTAGGTGCTTACTTGCTTAAAAGCCGTATTGGTTATAACCGTGAGCCTTTAAAGCCTTTCAACTTGCCTTATGTCTATTTAGGTGCTGCAATTCTATATATTGGTTGGTTTGGATTTAATGCTGGATCGTCAACACACGCTGACGAAATCGCTGGTCTGGCATTCATTAATACGGTTGCTGCGACAGCAGCGGCAGTACTTGCTTGGGCTATGGCTGAATGGATACTACGTGGCAAACCATCTTGTTTAGGTGCAGCATCGGGTGTGATTGCCGGATTAGTTGGGATAACTCCTGCAGCTGGCTTTGTTGGTGTTGGTGGTGCAATGTTGATTGGTCTTGCTTGTGGTTTTGCAGGTGTATGGGGCGTATCTTCTTTAAAAAGGATTTTAAAAGTCGATGATACTTGTGACGTGTTTGGCGTTCATGGAGTCTGTGGTATTGTTGGCTGTATATTAACGGGTGTATTTACTTCAAAATCACTAGGTGGTGTTGGTTATACAGAAGGTATAACTATGGTGAGTCAAGTTGGAATACAATTAATGAGTGTTATTACTTGTGTTATTTGGACTTCCATTATTGCCTTTATTGCTTATAAAATAGCAGATCTTATTGTTGGTTTACGCGTTTGTGAAGAATATGAACGTGAAGGTCTGGATATCAACAGTCACGGTGAAAGCGCATTCAATAGTTAATTAAAAAAATAATAGGTTAGAAATAAAATTAGTAAGAATGTTAAATAAAAAATCTACAGTATATTAATACTGTAGATTTTGGCTTATTAATTATTGTTAAGTTTTTTCTAGTCATCCCAAAGCATAATTGCATTATCTTCGGTCAAGACTAAAGGTGGAGCAAACAGGTATTCTTTGAATTTAGTTGGTAACAATTGAACATTGTTCAAATTAAGTTGTACTTCTGGATAGAACTTGGCAAATTCCTTTAAACGATCATTAAGTAATCCCATTACTTTATTTGATTCTTTGGCAATTAACATTTCCTCTTTTAACATGCCAATCTGTTTTTTATGATGTTCTGACTCAAAAATTTCAGGAAAAATAAATGAAAAACCGGATTTATTGTTGGTATCATTATGATGTTCCCTATATTCAGAATGGTGAAGTTTTAATTCCTTAATACGTAACCCAATAATTTCATCGATATGATCAGTATAGTCATTTAACGTTGAATCTAAATAAGCTAAGGTTTTGTGTTCAGGAATAGCGTCATTACAGTGTACTAAGGTAAATAATGGCTTTTTATATGTCTTCATTCTGTAACTTCCTTTTAATTCAGGGTAAAAATAGAACAATAAATTGACAATAAACACTATTGCCAAGGTATACCTGTATAACTTCATGTTTATAAATAAAAATCAATAAAGATTTTTTTATATACTACTATTTACAATTGACTATTAATGTTTAGAAAAAAACATATTGTTATAATTAGAATAATACTAAAAAGCTAATTAATAACTCATTTTAAACCGAATATTTTTTAAGTGCCTCCTTTAATAATTTTTAAATAATGGTTATAAAAAATTGGAAATATTATTATTACCAAACTGTGTTGGTATAAAATTTAATTGGCTTAATAATCTACCTTTTTTGTCTACATAAAGATAAATCATACTTTATTTTAAACAAGCATTTATTACTCATTATTAAACCTCTCATCTTGGTAAAATATTCATCTTGAGATACTTCAATCATTGATTCTTATAAGACCATCTGAAAAATATCGAATCTTCTTGAAAAGATGAGTAATAATGAGAATAACTTCACTTTTAATTGTCATAGTGGACTTAAACAGTTTTGTTAGTGTTATTATAATATTATTTAAAACTAATCAACTTTCAATGAAGCAAATTTACCTATTCTAAACACTATAAAACAGCATACATTATATTGGGACAATCAATAAGATATCAATACCAACAGATAATTTTACTTCTTGTTAATTTCATTAAATAAAATTAACAAGAAGTATTATTCACGGTTGAGAATTTTCTTAAAAACAATATTCTACCATAGTAGAATTTAATAAATTAATTATTATAGCTTTTAAGCCATTAGATACTAGTATTTTTTATTATTTTTGTCTACTATTTGATAAATGATCTATTGTTAACTTTACATGAGCTAAATTGCTCCAATTATGTGATAAAATTCATTTTAGTAAGGAGTTAGAGATATTGATGAATAAGTATTTGTTGGCATGCTGATTAGGAATAGATTATATCCAACCATGTTTTATGATGGTATATAGGAAGTAAAAAATGAATAATGAAGGTATTTTACCAAATAAAAATCGTTTTATAAATCGTTATCAGTTATCAAAATTGCATACATTTGAATCGGTCGCACGTCACTTATCCTTTGCATTAGCTGCTGAAGAACTCTGTATTAGCCCAAGTGCAGTAAGCCATCAAATCAATAAACTTGAAGAAGAGCTTAATTTTAAATTATTTAAGCGATTTCATCGAAGGATTACCTTGACTCATGATGGAAAAAATTTATTCGCAATTGTAAAAAAATCACTTAACATTTTAAATCAAGAAATTTTAGAAATTAAAAATAAAGGTGTTACTGGTGCACTAACTATTTATTCTTGCCCATCATTCACTCGAGAGTTTTTAATTCCAAAATTATCACAATTTATTAATTATTATCCTCATATCACTTTAAATATTATTTCTGGTAATAATGATATTGATTTTAGTCAGTATCCAATTGACTTAGCTATCTATTATGATTCGTTACACCATGACGAATTATCGTGCGAACATTTAATTAGTGAAACGATTATCCCTGTTTGTACACCCAATTATGCTCATCAACATAATCTTTATAACAACACAGAAAATTTAAAAAATTGTGTTTTATTGCATTACAATCAAAATAAATTTTTAGATTTTAGTTTTGATGAATGGCAAACTTGGGCTAATCATTTTTCGTTGTCTTTCGATTTCAACAAAATGCAAAATATGCTATTTGATCACTCAGATCATTCTGTTGCCGCTGCAATCAATAGTGCAGGTGTTGCCATCGGTCGTAAACAAATTATTGCTGAATATATAGATTCAGGACAACTTGTTGAACCGTTTTCTGACATGGAAGCGCCATGTGCCAAACGTTATTATATTTGTAAATCACAAGAAAAATATAATCCTAAAATGGATATTTTTATTCAGTGGTTAAAAAGTTATGTATTGTATGCTTGATGGTAAAATTAATGATAATTAAGTGTGGTTATCCACACTTAACTTATTGATGATTATTTTCTTAAATGTTTAAGATTTGGTAAGGCAATGGCAAACAAAATAATCACTACACCTATCCATTGATTGAAGTAGACCGATTCTTTTAAATAGAAATAAGAACAAGTTACCGCAATTGGTAGTTCAGCAGCCGATAAAATTGCACTTAATGAAATACCAATTTTAGGCATACCGACTGAAAATAGAAACGGTGGTAAAACTGTGCCCAGTAAGGCTAGTAAAAATCCTAGTTGATAGATTTTATCGTCAATACTAAGTTCAAAGAAGAACAGTGGTGGAAAAATACAAAAAGTCACAATGCAAGCACCCGTTATCATTAAGGCACTCTTTTCTAATTTTGGTAATTGATTACCAATATTGCTACTGGTGGTAATAAAAAGTGAGTACATTATTGCTGCTAAAAAGCCGAAGAAACAACCTGTTAAATTTAATTTAATTGTCTGATTAAAAATGCCTGCAGCTAAAGAGCTTCCGACAATAATGATAACAACTGTGATTAATTGAATCGGAGTTGGTTTATTTTTAAAAATAACAAAATCAATAATTATACTAATCCATAGATATTGCATTAGCAAAATAATTGCGATTGACGCTGGCACTAACTGCACACATTGATAATAGCAAATGCCGACTAACCCAGGGAATATACCAACTGCACAGACCTTCCATTTTTTAGCTAATGGTGTTTTATTTTGCTTATTTAATTTGCTTTTATTAAACGTCTTTACAATAAGATGAATACCCCATAATATCAACATCCCTAAAAAGCACTGAACGCCGGTGACTTGACCAAGGGTGTAACCAGATTTATAAGCTGTTTTTACAATTGAAGAAAGTACGCCAAAACTACACGCACCTAAAAAAACTAATAAACCACCTAAAAATTTTTCTTTCATACTTAAATCTCATAACGTTTAAAACAATATTTAATACCAACTAATGGCGCGTAAAAAATTATAGCCAATATTTTGTGGCTATTGTCACTATTTTTACGGTATGTTAATACTCAAAAAAACAGAGGATAAATAAGGGATGATTTATCCCTTATTTATATTGATAAGTTGTTACTTCGTAGCTTGTTTATAATTAAAGGTAAAATAGAAAACAAAACCTAAAACTAATGCGTAAGCCGCAAAAATTAACCATATTGAATGCCAATCTTTTAATCCATCATGGGTATTGATATCGACTACAACACCACTAATAAATGAGCCAATAATTGCACCAATACCGTTAACCATTGTCATAAATAGACCTTGGGCGCTGGCACGGATATTAGAATTCACCTCTTTTTCTATAAAGATAGAACCTGAAATATTAAAAAAGTCAAAAGCACAACCATACACAATCATTGATAACATCAATAATACAAAACCCAATGGTGTTGGATCACCATAGGCAAAAAAGCCGAATCTTAATGTCCATGCCATTAAACTAATCATTATGACTTTTTTTATACCAAATTTATTAAGAAAATATGGGATAGTCAAAATAAAAGCAACTTCTGCCATTTGTGATACTGATAATAATATCGCAGGATGTTGCACAATGATGCTATCTTGAAATTGTGGGATCTGGCCAAAATCTTTCAAAAATGCACCGCCAAAGGTGTTGGTGATTTGTAATATAGCTCCTAATAACATCGAAAAAAGAAAAAATATTGACATTACTGGTTTTTTAAATAATACGAATGCATCTAAACCTAAACGTGAAATCCATGATAGTTGTTGATCTTGGTTTATTTTAATATCAGGTAAGGTAGCACTGTAGATAACCAAAATTACTGATGCACCACAAGCAATATAGAGTTGAGCATTACTTGTATCGAATTTAAGTAAGCTTATAGTCCACATAGCGATAATAAAGCCGATTGTTCCAAAAACACGAATTTTCGGAAAAACGCTGACAGAATCTAAATGACTTTTCTCTAAACAGTGATAGCTTATTGAATTAGATAAGGCAATAGTTGGCATAAATGCCATCGCATTGATAAGCATCAACCAATATAAGTCACTGGGTGTAGTTGCGGATGCTGCAAAAAACAGAGCAATAGCACAAACAGCATGACAAAGCATAAATAAATATTTAGGTGGAATAAATTTATCCGCAATAATACCAATAATAAAAGGCATAATTAATACCGCAAAGCCTTTCGTACTATAAACCAGCCCGACTTCAGCACCCGAAAAATGCAAGGTATTGATTAAGTAAATACCAAACGTCGTCAGCCAGCTTCCCCAAATGAAATATTGGAAAAGCATCATTACTTGTAATCTATGTTTCATGTTCATTATTTATATCCAAAATAAAGTGAACTACTAAAATAAATTTTAAAAAATTACAAATCAAAAACGCGCAATTGTATTAGTAATCAATTTTAAGAAGGTTGATTTAACACGTTCAGCTGTTTCAATCACTTCTTCATGTCCTAAAGGTTGATCTAAAATTCCACAAGCCATATTAGTTAAACATGAAATCCCGATAGTTTTAATACCAGAATGATGAGCAATAATTGCTTCAGGTACAGTAGACATACCAACTGCATCAGCACCTAAGGTACGGATCATTCTAATTTCTGCTGGGGTTTCATAAGTTGGTCCTGTCCACCATGCATAAACACCTTGTTGTAAAGTGATGTTTAGTTCTTTAGCCACTTCGCTAACAGTTGCTCTTAATTGTTTGTTATATACTTCACTTACATCCAAAAAGCGTACGCCTAGTTCAGGATTATTAGGACCCATTAACGGATTGTTAGCGGTTAAGTTAATGTGATCAGTAATTATCATCAAATCACCTGGTTTAAAGCTCGTGTTGACTGCACCACAGGCATTGGTAATGATGAGTTTTTCAACGCCAAGCATTTTCATTACCCGCACTGGGAAAGTAACTTGATCTAATGAAAATCCTTCATAGTAATGGAAACGGCCTTTCATCGCGAGAACTGTTTTATCACCGGATTGACCAATCACTAATTCATTGGCATGGCCAACTGCAGCGGATTTTGCAAAGTGAGGAATATTGTCATAAGGAATATGAATGGCGTCTTTAAGAGTATCGGCAAAAGAGCCTAAGCCTGATCCAAGTATAATCCCGATTGTTGGTTTTTTATCCGATATTTGTTGAATATAGTTTACTGCTTGTTGAATATCTGCTGTTTGATGCATGACGCTATCCTTTCAAATTGTAGTAAAGCCTTAATTGATAAAGATTAAATTCATAATTTTAGAGAGATCGTATAATATAGAATAAAAACAGAGTCGTTCTTATTTTGGGTGTATATTATGATGATCTTCGACCAATAAAGAAAGACGTATGATGGGATATCTTAAGATAAAATAGTTAATATATTGTTTTTATTATAATAATCAATAGATTATTTCAACCATTTTTTGACTAATTTAACTAAAAATTGCATATTATTCGATAATACGTTCACTATGAGAATAAATAACCCCTTGAGCTCCTCTAAAAAAGCCGACTAATGTTAATTGACTTTGTTTAGCTTGTTCAATCGCCATTGAAGTTGCCGCTGAGACAGCAAAGAGGAACTCTACACCACAACGAGCCGTTTTTTGCACCATTTCGTAACTTGCTCGACTTGAAACCAGAATAATACCTTTTGTATTCTGATTATTTTTTTGTTGTAATTCCGCGCGATAACCTAATAATTTATCTAAAGCGACATGCCTACCTACATCTTCAAATCCTGCAATAAAATTACCGTTTAAATCTAACCATACTGCAGCATGAGTACAACCAGTTTGACTACCTACGGTCTGAACTTTAGTTAAATCATTAAGAGATTGATGAAAATCAGATAGATGAATTTTATCACATAATGGAAGAGGAGGAATAAACTGACAAACTTGCTCTATTTGTTCGCTACCACAAATTCCACAGCCGGTTCGACCAGTCAAATATCGACGGTTTTGCTTTAATTGCATAAAACGTCGTGAAGAGAGATCAATATGGACTTCAATACCTTGTTCGGTATCAATAATATCAATACCATAAATTTCATCAATAGATTCGATAATATTTTCAGTTAATGAAAAACCAATAGCGAAATAATTAAGATCCTTAGGTGTTGCCA
>CAMLIK010000008.1 GCA_946480175.1 uncultured Gilliamella sp. | reverse complement strand
AATAACCCTGTACATAAAATGGTGAACTATCACCAATGATTTTGATATTATTTTTTGTTGCAGATACCGTCCCGTCACTTCCCAAGCCATAAAATAGCGCTTCGAGTGCCGATGTTTGTGGTATAGATTGCTCGGGTAATGGTAATGATAAACCGCTGATATCGTCGTAAATACCAACGGTAAAGCGAGGTTTTGGCTTTGCAATTGTTAATTCATTAAATATTGCTAATACACAACGTGGATCGAACTCTTTGGAAGATAAACCATAACGACCACCGATAATTTGTGGCAAATGATCGCTTTCACCACGAGAAAACCTTTCTGCAAATGCGCACATCACATCTAAATAAAGTGGTTCAGCTTGAGCACCGGGCTCTTTTGTGCGATCCATCACCGCTATTTTTTTCACGGTTTTGGGAATAATATCAAGAAGATGTTTTGCTGAAAAAGGGCGGAATAATCTAACGATAACTAGACCGACTTTTTCATCATTTTTGATAAGATGATCGACTACTTCTTTGGTTGTACTGACACCTGATCCCATGATAACGATGATACGCTCGGCATCTTTAGCACCATAGTATTGGAAAGGTTGATATTTTCTTCCAGTCTCTTTTTCAAATGCTTGCATTGCTTCAACAACATGATGGTAAGCGTTTTCATAATATGGATTAACCGCTTCACGACATTGGAAATAAGTATCTGGATTGGCTGATGTTCCACGTATTACCGGTTTATCCGGTGTTAATGCTCGAGCTCGAAAAGCATCTATAGCTTCGGCCGGTAATAAATGACGGATTTGCTCATCACTAATTGGATAAATTTTATTAACTTCGTGTGATGTTCTAAAACCGTCAAAAAAGTGGACAAATGGTACACGACTATTAAGCGTTGCTATTTGTGAAATTAACGCTAAATCTTGAGCTTCTTGAACTGAGCTTGAACAAAGCATGGCAAAACCAGTTTGCCTAATTGACATGACATCTGAATGATCGCCAAAAATGGATAATGCATGGGTGGCAACAGTGCGAGCAGCAACATGTAAAACAAATGGTGTTAATTCTCCTGCTATTTTGTATAGCGAAGGAATCATTAATAGTAAACCTTGTGATGAGGTAAATGATGTTGCTAGTGCGCCCGTCATTAAGGCACCATGCACAGTCGATATTGCACCTGCTTCCGATTGCATTTCAACCACTTTAGGGGTATCACCAAATACATTGGGTTTATTAAATTCTGCCCACGTGCTAGCTTGCTCAGCCATGAATGAACTTGGTGTAATTGGATAAATAGCAATGATTTCGTTTGCGCGATATGCGACGGATGACACCGCACTATTAGCATCTGATATGATCATTAAAAAACCTTGTATTCTATAGTTTTATGACATTACTTAGTTATTATATTTTTGGCTATTGTACCAGAAAGTAAGATAGCTTTTAGTTATTTTTCTGTTAAATTTTTCCGTTATAACTATCCGTTTTTAATCACAATGAAGAGAATTACCATTGGTAAACTACCTAGTAAAAGTTAATTAATAGGCTAATTAAATGTGTTAATTGATAAGAAGGTTTTTGGAAGGGATGTTAGATAAAGACGCTATTGAAGTTTGTATTATCCTATAGTTGGATAATACAAACGGAGTTAGGTTATTTTATAATTACACGCTCAGTTGAGGTTGATGTTTTTATTTCGCCAAGTAGCCAAGCTTTTTCACCATGCTGATTAAGCAAGTTAATAGCTTGGTCTGCGAATGCTTTTGGTAAAGCGATAATTAAACCGACACCACAGTTAAATGTGCGATACATTTCATGGCGGCTTACATTACCAGCCAATTGTAGCCAATTAAAGATTGCCGGCCATTGCCAGCTAGATTCGTCAATAATTGCTTGAGTATTATTAGGTAATACTCTAGGTATGTTTTCCCAAAAGCCACCACCGGTAATATGAGCAATTGCGTGAACTTCAATTTTTGAAATCAAATCTAGCACTGATTTGACATAAATTTTAGTTGGAGCAAGTAGATGATCGGCTAATGGTTTACCATCTAATTGTTCTGTAGCAGGGTTTACTCCACTTACTTCAATTATTTTACGCACCAACGAATAACCATTTGAATGAGCACCGCTTGACGCGAGGGCAATTAATGCGTCTCCATCTCGTACTTTACTGCCATCAATCATTTCGGATTTTTCAACAACGCCAACACAAAAGCCAGCTAAGTCATAATCATCACCATGATACATACCGGGCATTTCAGCAGTTTCGCCACCAACTAAAGCACAACCAGATTGCTTACAACCTTGAGCAATACCCGTAACAACTGTTGCTGCAACATCAACATTGAGTTTACCTGTTGCGTAATAATCGAGGAAGAATAACGGCTCAGCACCTTGAACAATCAAATCATTAACACACATTGCTACTAAATCAATACCAATTGACTCATGACGATTTAGATCCATCGCAAGACGTAATTTCGTGCCAACGCCATCAGTGCCTGATACTAAAATAGGTTGGTTATATTTTTGCGGAATTGCACATAATGCACCAAAACCACCTAGTCCACCCATAACTTCAGGACGTTTAGTCTCTTTTACGACAGATTTAATGCGATTAACCAGTTCATTGCCTGCATCGATATCGACACCGGCATCTTTATAGCTAAGAGATTTGTTATTTGACACGGGGAGCAGTCCTTACAGTAGAAAAATTGGTTGATATTTTAGCAAGTATGAAATTTATTGGCGACTAATTATTGTTAAAATAACTCATTGATTAAACAGATTCGTTATTTTCAAACCAACTTTCCAAAATAATAATGGCAGACGTCGCATCTACATGATCTTTTTCAAGAGCACGGTAACCGCGTGAAGCAAAAATATGTGACTTTGCTTCGACGGTTGATAATCGTTCATCTTGTAGATGAACCTGATAACCAAACATACCATGTAAACGATTAGCAAATTTGCGAGCTCTAGCCGTTAACGGTTGCTCAGTTCCATCCATATTTAGTGGCAGCCCTACCACTAAATAATCTGGTTGCCACTCATTAAGTACTTTTTCGATAGATTGCCAATTAGGTATCCCATCACGTGCTTTGAAAGAACACAATGAGTTAGCTGTTTTGGTGATATCCTGACCTATAGCTGCCCCGATACTTGTGGTACCAAAATCAAATGCAATAATGGTTGCCATCGGTTATGCATTACCCATTTGGTGAGAGATGGTACTGATATTAATACCTAATGATCCAGCGGCTTTTTTCCAACGATCTTCAATAGCAACTTCGAATATAATTTGTGGATTAACTTCGCTTACTAACCAATCATTTCTTGCTACTTCGCCTTCAAGCTGTAACGATTGCCAACTTGAGTAACCTAGTGCTAAAAAGATATCTTTGGGTTGTTCAGGTGATCCAATTGATTTCAATGCATCAAGTGATGTGGTTATCATAATATCGTCAGAAATTTGGATACTTGACGCAAACCCTTGATGAGGTGTGTGTAAAATAAAACCCTGCTCTTCGGCTAGTGGACCACCACAAAATACAGGATGCTCAAGTTCAGCACAACTTTTTGAAGCTGTGATCTCAAGGCGAGATAATACGGTCTGAACATTGAGTTCTAAAATAGGTTTATTTAGAATGATACCCATTGCTCCATCACGATTATGCTCACAAATATATACAACAGAACGACTAAATATAGAGTCATGTAATGTTGGCATCGCAATAATAAAATGATTTTTTAAATTCATATATTCACATTGTTGTTAAATTATAATGCACATTTGCCAATTTTGACTTTATGTTCCACATTACAACGCATTAATACTTCAGGATAATTAGTTTCTTCGTTGATTGATTCACCAATAATTTCAAAATGTTGTGATAAATAAAAGTCAATCGCATCATTATTTTGTTTATAAACATGTACCGATAGTTCATTATGGTGTTGTTTTGCTTTTTCAATTAGCGCCGATCCGATACCTTGATGCCGATAACTTTTCTCAACAAATAGCCCTGAAATATAATCTTCACTTAGACCAATAAAACCGACAACACCATTAAGATCTTGAACATAAATTGTTGACATTGGAGTCAACATTTTAACTATATCGTAGTTCTGTTTAAAAAATTCAATATCAATAAAGTTGTGAGCTTGTTCATTTCCTTGTATCCATATATTCATAATGGCATCTAAATCGTTTGGTCGATATTCTCTTATCATTTTTTACTCTTTTTATTCAATTTTGATTCAATTACGTTCATTAAAAGCCCTGTGATTGATAAATCAGGGTGAGCGGTTTCAATTTCTCGAACACAGGTTGGGCTAGTTACATTGATTTCAGTTAATTTATCCCCAATGATATCAAGTCCAACAAATAAAAGCCCTTTCTGTTTTAATATTGGTCCAATACTGTTAGCAATTTTCCAATCACTATCGCTCAGTGCTCTCACTTCACCATGTCCACCAGCGGCTAAATTGCCTCGAGTTTCACCTTTCTGTGGTATACGCGCTAAACAATAAGGGACGGGTACACCATCGACAACTAAAACACGTTTGTCACCATCTTTTATTGCTGGAATAAAGTTTTGAGCCATACAATAACGGGTATTATGTTCGGTTAGTGTTTCAATAATAACTGATACATTAGGATCATCTTGTTTAATTCTGAAAATTGACGATCCGCCCATACCATCAAGTGGTTTTAAAATGATGTCGTGAAACTGCTGATGAAAAGCCTTAATTTGTGATGTTTGGCGAGTAACTAAGGTCTCTGGTGTAAAATCAGCAAACCATGCCGTAAATAATTTTTCATTACAATCACGAAGGCTTTGCGGTTTGTTAACTACTAATACGCCTTTTTCTTCCGCACGTTCTAAAATATAGGTTGCGTAAATAAATTCAGTATCAAACGGAGGATCTTTTCGCATTAATATCACGTCAAGTTCACTTAAGGCTATCGTTTGTTCATCATCAAAATCAAACCAATGTTCACTATTGTTATGAACCTTTAATATACGTGTGGTTGCATATGCTTCACCATTAGATAAAAATAGATCATTCATCTCCATATAATAAAGTTGATAACCGCGCTTTTGTGCTTCAAGCAGCATCGCAAAGCTGGTATCTTTTTTTAATTTGATATGACTAATGGGATCCATAACAATACCAAGTTTGATCATGGTCACTCCTTATTGTTTTTATTTGATAGTACTGAATTTGGTGTTGGCGACTTGCATGCTTTTCTACCTAATTTATAAATCTGGTATGAAATCAAGGTAGAGTGTAGTTTTAGCAATATTAATCAAGTTTCGACTATCATACTCGTTACCGATAAATAAGCAAAGCAATCATTTATTAACTTATTCATTTATGTCATTAACCTAAATCACCTAAGCGAACTTGAAGGGCGGTTATTGCCGTTAAAGCAGCCGTTTCAGTACGTAAAACTCGTGGTCCGAGTAAAACATCCGTAAACTCATATTGATACGTCATTTGAATTTCTTCGTTAGATAGTCCACCTTCGGGTCCAATTAATAAGCTAATATTTTTATTATCAGTTGGTAATTGATTAATTCCTTTTTCGGCTTTAGGGTGTAAGTTGAGTTTTAAACTATCGGTTAAACTTGCACACCAATTTTCCAATTTTGATACTGGGTTTATGGTTGGGACAATATTGCGCCCGCATTGTTCACAAGCCGAAATGATAATTTTTTGCCATTGTTGAACTTTCTTTTCAAGTCTTTCTTGATCAAGTCTGACACCACAACGTTCAGAAAGTAATGGAGTAATGGTTGTAACACCTAATTCGACTGATTTTTGAATGGTGAATTCCATCTTATCACCACGAGAAATAACTTGGCCTAAATGAATGTTTAGTGGTGATTCACAATTATCAAAAATAGTACTAGCTGTTTTTACTACAACGTTTTTTTTATTTACTTCGTGAATCACAGCAGGTGTAATTTGGTTAGAACCATTAAACAGCGTAATAGATTCGCCAGGTTTCATCCTTAAAACACGGATAAGGTGATTAAAAGCATTATCGTCTAAAGTGATTAAACTATTTTGGTTAATTATATAAGGCTGAAAAATTCGTGTCATATGAACCATATATTTACTGTTATTTGAAATAAATTATAGCGTAATTTATTAAGATTCGGTAATCTCTATTTTAAACAGTATCAATGCTTGGAATTAAAGATGACTTTGATGATTAAAGATAGAGTATTAATTGAGTCGCTAACAGTTTATACCACAATTGGAGTCTATGATTGGGAAAAAACCATTAAACAAAAGTTAATTCTTGATTTAGAAATTGCATGGAATAATAAACCAGCAGGAAAAAGCGATAAGATTGAATTTTGTTTAGACTATTTTGTAGTTTGCCAATCGATAACTTCATTTATTGAAGTAAATCGATTTGAACTTATCGAAACGGTGGCTGAACGTGTTGCAGAGTTAGTCATTGAACAGTTTTCTGTTCAATGGTTAAAAGTAAAAGTTTCAAAACCAGATGCTATTGCCAATGCTGGTAATGTTGCTGTGTTAATTGAACGCAGTGTTAATTAACCAAACAAGATTAACTTAATGAATAAACAAAATAAACTACTAAATAAGTCACTAAATGAACTAAGTGATATGTTACATCATAAAGCCGGAGGATTTGACAATATTGAACCTTTTTCAATTAAATTTATTGATGCTTTGCGTTGGCGGATTAAACGTAAAGTCTTACCCCCAAAAGCCGGATATCATGCATTTAGTCAAACATGGTGTAGCTCAATTGATATTAACCTAGAAGGAAATAGAGTTTGGTGGATAGGTCATTCAACTACGTTGATAAAACTTAATGATAAATGGATATTAACCGATCCGGTTTTTTCCAATAGAGTTTCGCCGTTTCAATTTATCGGCCCAAAGCGACGAACCCAACCCGCCATTACCATTGATAAATTACCATCAATTGATGTGGTTGTGATATCACACAGCCATTATGACCATCTTGACTTTAATAGTGTCCGACATCTGGTAACACGCTTTCCTAAAATGACTATTTTGGTTCCTCTGGGGCTTAAAACAAAACTATTAAAGTGGGGAGCAAAACAAGTTATTGAACTGGACTGGTGGCAATCTAGTAAGGTTAATGGAATAACGTATACGGCGACACCTGCAAAGCATTGGAGTAATCGCGGTGTTTTTGATGTAAATAAAACCTTATGGTGTGGTTGGGTTATCCAAACAGATATTGATAATCCATCGCTAACCAAAACCATCTACTTTATGGGGGATACTGGTTATTCATCCATTTTAAAGAAAATTGCTGATAGATTTAAGCAAATCGATTTAGCATTGATCCCCATTGGTGCTTATGCACCGCGTTGGTTTATGCAATCACAACACATTGATCCAAAACAAGCGTTGCAACTCTATGATGAATTAAATTGCCAATCAGCTTTAGCAATTCATTGGGGTGCATTTGAATTAGCGGATGAACCATTAGACGAACCGCCATCTGTATTAAATTCACTAAAAGAAGATCGCGACTTTCATATATTAAAAATAGGTGATAGCTTTGCTATCAATCCGTTTAATAATGCATTAAAATAATGAGTAAATTAAAAAATGACTCATTATTTGCAAGGGGAATAAGATGAAACCAGTAATAATCGCAATAACATGTCTTGCTCTGAGTTTAACTGCCTGTGGTGGTAAAAATGATGAAGGCAAACAATATCATTGGTCAAAAACCCATGGTGTACTTGAGGATTGCCGAGGCGTGATGAGCAAATCTGAGCAATGCCAGAAAAATTCAAATAATCAACAATATCTTTTCCAAGTCGATAGATACTAGTATGAGCGCTTGGCTTATTTATGCCTTATTATCTGCAATAACCGCTGCTTGCGTTGCAATTTTAGGGAAAATTGGTTTACAACATCTTGATGCTAATACCGCAACGGCAATACGAGCGATTGTTATGGCGATATTTTTAGTTGGGGTGGTAGCTGTGCAAGGAAAGCTAAATCTTATTAACACGTTTTTTAACGATAAAAAGGCTTTACTTATTATTGCATTAAGTGGGGTAGCAGGGGCATTATCGTGGTTATTTTACTTTATGGCAATTAAAGAAGGTAAAGTGTCGCAAGTTGCACCAATAGATAAACTTAGTGTCGTTTTTGCGGTTATTTTTGCTGCTATTATTTTTGGTGAAAAAATTTCTTTTCTGTCTGCCGTTGGTGTTGCGATGATTGCGACCGGCGCAATTTTAGTTGCGCTATTTTAATCATTTTATTTTAATAAATTGTTAAATAGCTCAACTGTTACAAATTCACCTTTAGCAATATTGCCTCTTTCTTGTTCAAGTATGATAAAGCAATTAGCCTGATTAAATGATTGAGTTAGATGTGAGCCTTGTTGACCAGTTGAAACAACTTCTAACTCACCATCAGAATTAACTTGCAACACACCACGTTGAAAGTCTAATCGACCAACACTTTTTTTTAAATTAGTTGCTGTTTTTACTTTGAACGATAAATCACTGGCGAGTAAATTCTGTCCGGTAAGTGTTAAAATTAGCGGTTGAACTAACTGGTAAAAAGTGACTAAAGTTGAAACCGGATTGCCGGGCAATCCACAAAACAACGCATCACCAATCTTACCAAAAGCAAATGGTTTGCCTGGTTTTATTGCAATTTTCCAGAATTTGATTTGGCCAAGCTCTTCTAAAGCGGTTTTAGTATAGTCTGCATCACCAACAGACACCCCACCGCTGGTAATCACTAAATCAGCAAGTTTAGACGCTGCTTCAAGCGTTTGTTTAATTTTGTTTGGGTCATCCTCAATAATCCCTAAATCAATGATTTGGCAATTTAATTTAGTTAGTAGTAATTTGAGCGTAAAGCGATTACTATCATAAATAGCACTATTATTTATTAATGGATTGCCAATATCTGATAATTCATTGCCGGTTGAGAAAATGGCGACTTTTAATTTATCAAACACGGTTATCTCAGCAATGCCAAGGGTAGCTAAACTAGAGAGTGTTGGAATAGTTAAACGAGTACCTTTGGTCACCACAATCGCTCCTTGCTTGGCATCCTCACCGATATAACGAATATTGCTGCCGATTTTAATTTCATGTAAAAAATTGATACCAGACTTACTTTGTTCAGTTTGTTCTTGCATAATAACCGCATCTGCTTCATCAGGTACAGGGGCGCCAGTCATAATACGTAAGCAGGTCCCGATAGGCCAATTTAAATTAGAGATATCATCCCCGGCAAAAATCGAGCCTGCTAAAGGTAATAATTTAGATTGATTGATATCTGATAATCTCACAGCATAACCATCCATAGCCGAATTATTGAAACTAGGTACATTAATTGGAGAGATAATTGGTTCAGCCGTAACACGATCTAAAGCATCAAATAATGCCACTTTTTTAGTTAAAGGATGATAATTAATGGATGCTGCTTCAAGTATATTTTTTTTAGCTTGCTCAAAGGTTAATAACATAAATGAAGTTCCTCATAATTGATTACCCTTTCTAGAAATGAATGATAGACCGTTTAATTTGGCGGATGATTAATTTTTAGTTATACTTGATAAATGAATGAATAAGGTGTCGTACTTAAAGACACCCATTAAAAGTTAATTAAACATTAAATAAGAAATTCATAATATCGCCATCTTGCACAATATAATCTTTTCCTTCTGAACGCATTTTACCCGCTTCTTTAGCCCCTTGTTCACCACCATATTTAATAAAGTCATCAAAAGCAATGGTTTGAGCACGAATAAATCCTTTTTCAAAATCGGTGTGAATTTTACCTGCAGCTTGCGGTGCAGTATCACCAACAGAAATAGTCCATGCACGAACTTCTTTAACACCAGCAGTAAAATAAGTTTGTAGATTAAGCAGACTATAACCTGCGCGAATGACTCTATTTAAGCCTGGTTCGGTTAAACCAAGATCTTGCATAAACTCATCACGGTCAGCGTCATCAAGCTCAGCAAGTTCGGCTTCAATAGCGGCACAAACTGGTACGACTACGGCTTTTTCTTGTTCAGCGATAGATTTTACTTTATCTAAAAAAGGATTGTTTTCAAAACCATCTTCATTGACATTGGCAATGTACATGGTTGGTTTTAAAGTTAAGAAGCTAAGATATTTAATTGCATCTAACTCTTCTTTGCTTAAATCTAAAAGTAATAATTTTTTACCTTGTTCAAGGTGAGGAAGGCACTTTTCAAGAATTTCAAGTTCATATTTAGCATCTTTATCACCACCTTTAGCACGTTTTTGTAAACGTGTGATTGCACGTTCACAAGCTTCAAGATCTGCTAAAGCAAGCTCAGTATTAATGATTTCAATATCTTCAGCCGGATCGATTTTACCTGCAACGTGGACAATGTTTTCGTTTTCAAAACAACGAACAACGTGACCAATCGCTTCGGTTTCACGAATATTGGCTAAAAATTGATTTCCAAGCCCTTCACCTTTAGACGCACCTTTAACTAAACCTGCGATGTCAACAAATTCCATCGTCGTTGGTAAGGTTCGTTGTGGCTTAACAATTTCCGCTAATTGATCTAAACGCGGATCGGGCATTGGCACTACACCTGTGTTTGGTTCAATCGTACAAAACGGAAAGTTAGCCGCTTCAATTCCAGCTTTGGTTAATGCATTAAAAAGCGTTGACTTGCCCACATTCGGTAGACCGACAATTCCACATTTAAATCCCATATTTTTTATTACCTTGTGTTATAAAAATCTTAAAAATAGTTGTTAATTATATACTAAATTGTGCTAATTGTGCTAATGCTGATGCAGTTTAAAATCAGTTTATCGAAACCAATATTTGTAATCAAAGTGTGGGTATCATTGAAACCATTTTATTAACTATCGAATTATTATTTAATTTTCGAATGTTAACCCCAATTGATACAATTGATTTTTTTTCAGTCCGTAAATTTCAGCACTTATTGCCGCTGCTTTTTTTAAAGGTAGCTCTTTAAGTAATAGTTTCAGTGTATTAATTGCTTTCGAATCAATCACATCATTAGTTTTATTATTTCCTTCGACAATCAAAACAAATTCCCCTTTTTGTCGATTACTATCTTCTTGTAACCAATCAATCAACTCTATTATGGAAAAATTGACAATCGTTTCCCATGTTTTGGTTAGTTCTTTGGCTAATACGATCTGTTTATCGCCTCCCCAAATGGTTTGCATATCGTGCAACGTATCTAAAAGTCGATGTGTGGATTCATAAAAAATCATCGTTCGAGATTCATCGAGCAATTTAGTGAGATAATCTTGTCGTGCTTTCGTTTTAGCGGGTAAAAATCCTTCATAACTAAACCTATCAGAAGGTAACCCAGCAACACAAAGCGCAGCAATTGCCGCACAAGCACCGGGGACAGGTACCACATTGATGTTATTTTCTCGGCAAGCCTTAACTAAATGATAACCGGGATCATTAATTAAAGGTGTACCTGCATCAGATATTAACGCAATTGATAATCCTGATTTTAGTTTTTCGATCAACAGTTGTGATTTTTCTTGCTCATTATGATCATGTAAGGCAATCAGTTTAGCATTTATGCCTAAATGTTGTAAAAGCAGCCCACTATGACGAGTATCTTCAGCGGCAATCAGATCAACTTGTTTAAGGGTATTAATTGCGCGAAGGGTAATATCATCTAAATTACCAATAGGTGTAGCAACAATATATAGAGTCATTATTTTCAGGTCATTGTAAATTTCAAAGCATGAATTATTCTATACCAAATTTATTGTATATGCTCCTTGCATCGTAAATAGTGTTAGTGATTATTAATTGAATGGGCAAAAAATAGTATATTTTTCAAACCTCTTTAAACTGTTATTACTGATATTGGTAATTTGGATTTCAAATTTAGTTTAGAAGTTGCTTTATCAATTATTGGCAACATAACCTGCAAAAATTGCTCAATTTACAACTTATAGACATTAAATGTGCTTTTTTAACAGTGATTTTATTGATTTAGCTTGCTGGTAATTAATATAATAGCTTTTTGTTATAAAAGCGATAAAATGTTCATATTAAAACTATATAAACAAATGAAAGGTGTTATTGTGAAAAAAACTCTCACATTAAGTTGTTTAAGTCTGATGATTGCTGCGTGTACGCAGACAAATCCAGCTGACATTGAAGATATATCCGATTCATCGAGATCTTCAACCTCATCGGTTTATTCAAAACCGCCTACGAATATTTCTACCGGTAGTCGAGTTTCTTCATCTCCATCAACTTATTCAGCACCTACATCTCACTCTTCTGCAACAACTAATTCTTCAGCTAGTGTTGTAACATCGAATGAGCGTATTGTTTATAATCGTAATTATAATGCTATTCCAAAAGGTGGATACCAAGGTGATACTTATACCGTTAAACGAGGTGATACATTATTTTATATTGCTTGGGTTACTGGTAATGATTATCGTGCGTTAGCCGCTAAAAATAACATTCAAGAACCTTATGCTGTTAATGTAGGCCAAGTACTTGATGTCAGTGGCGGTACAACGATTGTTGAAACTAAAAAAACAACATCAACTAATGCACGTACTACTGGTCAATCAACCAATAGTTCAACTAAACCAGTTGTCACAACCGTGACTACCACCACCTTAAATGGCAAAGATAAACCAATTAATACGGTTCAAACCACTGAAACCGTAACTGAAAATAGCCCAACTGTGATACCAACAACCACCTCTAATGTCGCTAATATTACATGGCAGTGGCCAGCACAAGGTAAGATCATCGAAAAATTCTCTAATGCGACTAAAGGAATTGATATTGCAGGCACTTTAGGTACTAAAGTTGTTGCCGCAGCCGATGGTCGAGTGGTTTACTCTGGTAATGCATTGCCAGGTTATGGTAACTTAATTATTGTGAAACACAACGATGACTATTTAACGGCATATGCGCATAACCAAACTATTTTGGTTAAAGAACAACAAAATGTTCGAGCAGGTGAACAAATTGCGACAATGGGTGCAACTGGAACTTCATCAGTACGACTACATTTTGAAATTCGTTATAAAGCGCAATCAGTTGACCCATTAAAATACTTATCAAATTAATGAGTATTTTGAATACATAAAGACGATTAATACGTTAAAAATGCATAAAGTTAAACGTGCATTTTTAATAAAATTCATTTAACCATTTTATTTTACGTAACTAAGGAGTTATATTCATGGCAGTAAAAAAATTAGTTCTTATTCGTCACGGAGAAAGCGTTTGGAATCAGGAAAACCGTTTTTGTGGTTGGACTGATGTTGATTTATCCGATAAAGGTAACAAAGAAGCTGCTGAAGCAGGTAAATTGTTAAAACAAGAAGGTTTTACATTTGACTATGCATATACTTCGGTTTTAAAACGTGCAATACATACATTATGGCACATTCTTGATGAAGTTGATCAAGCGTGGTTACCTGTTGAGAAGAACTGGAAATTAAACGAACGCCATTACGGAGCGTTACAAGGCTTAAATAAAGCTGAAACTGCTGCTAAATATGGTGATGATCAAGTTAAGTTGTGGCGTCGTGGCTTCGCTATTACTCCTCCTGCACTTGAAAAATCAGATGAACGTTTCCCTGGGCACGATTCACGTTACAGCAAATTACCTGAATCAGATTTACCATTAACCGAAAGCTTAGCATTGACTATCAAACGTGTACTTCCTTACTGGGAATCAACTATTGCGCCACGTGTTGCAAAAGGTGAACGCGTTATTATTGCAGCTCACGGTAACTCACTTCGTGCTTTGGTTAAACATTTAGATAATATCAGTGATGATGACATTATCGATGTTAACATCCCAACTGGTGTACCATTAGTTTATGAATTTGATGATAACATGAAAGTGGTTAAACATTATTACTTAGGTAATGCAGATGAAATCGCAGCTAAACAAGCAGCGGTTGCAAACCAAGGTAAAGCAAAATAATTTGATTCATCAAAAGGTAAGTTTGACCGCTTACCTTTTATTTTCTCTGTTATCGATAATTAATATTCAACTTTTGAGACGCTGATTTTGTCTAAAATTTACTATATTTATGGCGTAATGAATGCCGGGAAATCCACTGAACTGTTGCAAATCGATCATAATTATTTAAGTAATAATATGCAGACTTTATTACTTAAATCATCAGTCGATACCCGTGACTCTGCAGTTGAGATTGTCTCCCGACTTGGTTTACGTAAAAAAGCATTACAACTTGATGATAATACTGTCGATGGTATTATTGAACAGATTAAACAAAATAACTATGCCTGTATTTTGATTGATGAAAGTCAATTTTTATCATCTAATACCATTTGGAAATTATCAGACGTGTGTGATGAATTTGGCGTTCCAATGATGTTTTTTGGCCTAAAAACAGATTATATGGGACATTTATTTGAAGGTTCAAAAACACTATTAGAAATTGCTGATAATTATCGCGAACTCAAAACGGTTTGCTGGTGCGGTAAAAAAGCCACAATGATTCTTTTAGAAGGCGAAAATGGACAAATAGTTAAATTTGGCAATTCGATACATCTTGGTGATAGCGAATACCACTCAGTTTGTCGAAAACACTGGAAAGTAGGGCAAGTAAGACCTATTTGCTAATTTTTTTTACAAAAAGTTTTAATCCCAACATTATTACAATTTTAATTTATATCGAAATTGTGAATTAGCTCGCATTTTTGATATTTTTTTTATTAATTTTTCCTTTTTCATGTCATATTAACTGAACCGATTCAGTTTTGTTCATTTCATCTATAAGGAATAAATTATGAAAGTTAAAATAACATCACTAGCTGTATTAACTTGTTTAGCTTCTATGACGGCCAATGCAAAAGAGTTTGTCTTAACAGATAGCGAAAAAAATATAAAACAGGGGAAATGGTCTATATCAAGCAAAGATTTAGGTATTAAATCAGAAATATTTTCTGTTGAAAACGTTATTCTCAAAGGTGGTAAGCAAGAAGGAACTGAACTACTTACTATTAAGAGTAATAATTTTTCAATCAAATTGAGTCCTACGCGTGGTTTAGGTGTAATATCAGTCGTAGGGGATGGTATACGAATGGGTTGGGACTCACCTGTAAATGAAATAGTTAATCCAAAATTTATAAATTTAGAAAGCCGTTCTGGATTAGGATGGCTAGATGGTTTTAATGAAATGATGGTACGTTGTGGATTTGAATGGACAGGGCATGCAGTGCAAGCAGATGGTATGATATATACACTTCATGGACGAGCACAAAATACGCCAGTATCGAAATTAATTGTAACTATTGATGATAAAGCACCTTATACGATTAACGTAAAAGGTTTAATCAAAGAAAACACATTTAAAAAGAGTAATTTAGAAACTTGGGTGTCGTTGAGTTATGTACCTGGTACAAAAGAGTTCATTGTACATGATACGATTACGAATAAAGGTGATTATATAAAGGATTATCAGATTATTTATCATAGTAATTATGGTACTCCAATTTTAGAAGAAGGTGCAAAATTTGTGGCACCGGTTAAAGAAATATCGCCATTTAATGATTATGCTCAAGCAGGACTAAAAACTTGGCAAACTTATTTAGGACCAACTAAAAATTTTGATGAAATGGTTTTTAATGTATACCCTTATGCTGATGAAAAAGGAGATACACAAGTCATGGTAACAAATAAAGCAGGTGATAAAGCTGCTGGTATTGCTTTTAATATAAACCAACTTCCTGTACTCTCATTATGGAAAAACACTGACACACTCAAACAAGGATACGTTACTGGTTTAGAGCCTGGTACCAGCTTTGCTTATCCAGTTACCATTGAACGGGAGCAAAAAAGAGTTCGTCAACTTGAGCCAGGGCAAAGTGCTGAGTTTATATTGAAGTATAATTTGTTATCAAGTAAAGATGAAGTTACAAAATATGCAGCAAAAATTAAAGCAATTCAAGGTCAACGAGAAACAAAAATTGTTAACCAACCAATGGCTATAGAATAAGTTATATCAAATAGCACCGCTGGCAACTTGGTTGGCGGTGTGCTTTTCTTCTCTAGTAAATTAAATTTCCCCAGCAAAGATATTATTATCTATAACGTGCTAATCTAAGCTAAAATAGACGCTAAAGTTAGCATTTCGATTTAACAACAGGAATCAATATGGGAAGAATGATAATTGGCATAAGTGGTGCGACAGGCTTTGCTTACGGTATAAAAGCTTTAGAACTCCTAAAACCGATGGACATTCAAACTCACCTCGTTATTTCTAAAGCCGCTAAAATAACGGGAAACTACGAGCATTCTAAATCCCAATTAGCACAATTAGAATCCTTAGCTGATATCGTCTATTCAGTTGATAACATAGGTGCCGCAATCGCCAGTGGGTCATACAAAACGATAGGCATGTTAGTCGCACCTTGCTCAATGAAAACACTAGCTGCAATAGCTCATGGTTTATCCGATAATTTATTAACTCGCGCAGCAGATGTCGTACTTAAAGAGCGCCGCCGCTTAGTTTTAATGACACGAGAAGCGCCATTACATTTAGGCCATATAAAAAATATGGAAACGGTGACATTAATGGGCGGCATTATTTTTCCACCCGTTCCTGCGTTATACCAACACATTGAAAGTGTCGATGATATTATTACCCACAGTGTTGCAAGAGCGCTCGACCTGTTTGATATTGAGGTGCCGAGTCTACCTCGCTGGGGTGAAGATATGCATTTAAATCAAAAGTCTGAATAAAATCATGAAGTCGTCCGATCTTAAAATCACAACATTTATACAACAGCAACATGTCTTAAGTTTAAGCGTGATATTAGCGGAAAATCAACCATGGATATGTAATGCATTTTATGTATTTGATAAAGAAAATTGGTGTTTATACCTCTTATCAGAATTAAAAACCAAGCATGCACAAGCGATGCTAAAAAATCCAAATGTTGCAGGTACAATTAGCAATAGTCCAAAATCGATCATCAAAATACAGGGCATTCAATTTACAGCTAACGCTGAACTACTTACTGAAAATCAGGCAAGCCATGCCTATGAGCTTTATTATCATGCTTTTCCCTTTGCCAGAGTGATGAAGGCTCCGATTTGGTCTATACGATTACAAGAAATTAAGATGACCAATAATCTAATGGGTTTTGCATATAAAACCTATTGGCAACGTGATGAAGCTTGTTGAGACGATGATGTTTTAGTTTCACTCTGATCATCGTCCGGCTATTTACGATTTGTCCTATAACTGGACTATTATTATTTAGCCGGAATACCTTCTTCATATTCAGGATAACCATCACAAATAGTATCCCAATTTGCTTTTGAACCGGTATAGGCATGAATACGCTTTTCAGCATTAATCGGTTCATTAATCAAGCCTATGCGCAAACGGTAAGTACTAGCATCATTATCCCGACTAGAAAAAATATGCGAACCACATTTACTACAAAAATGGCGATTAACGCCAGCATGGGAAAACACTTTTATGTTTTCTTCACCTTTAATAAAAGTTAAATCTTCCTTATTAACCACTGTTGCCGAATTAAAAGCCGAACTAGTTTGTTTGCGACAACGTGAGCAGTGACAAAAAACGATCGCTTTAATATCACTATTAAGTTGATAGACAATGTCGCCACATAAGCAATTACCCGTCATCATAACGAATTTCCTTCTTTATTTGTTATACTTATCATTTCTTAATGCATTGTACAGATAAATAAAAAAAAAGATATAGATGACTTAATAATTAACATCATTTAGAAAAAGTAAAAAAAGTTGAGGAACGGGGTTTTTGCAGGTAAAAAAGCACTAATAATTCTTGTCAATTATTAAATAGTACAAACACACCCCATTTTTATCCAATTAAAAATGGGGTGAAGGTTGTAACTAACATTTTTCAACAAAATAGCGCATTATACGATTGTCTGTTGTTAATTCGGGATGGAATGAGCAAACTAAAATATTATTTTGCTCTGCCATCACACAATGATTATCAATAAAAGCGAGTTGTGTTACTTGCTTACCCGTTTTGGTAATATACGGTGCGCGAATAAAGACTGCTGGAATTTGTTGACCGATAGGCGCAACATCAATCTTGGTTTCGAAGCTATCGATTTGCCGACCAAAACCGTTACGTTCGACAGTAATATCTAGTAACCCGAGTTGTTCAACTTCATTATGGCGAGTTGAACTACCGCAAAGTACCAACCCCGCGCAGGTACCAAAGATGCCTTTACCTTGTTTAGCAAATGATTGTATTGGTTCAAATAATCCATTTTGTTTAATTAAACGGCTAATAGCTGTTGATTCTCCACCAGGAATAATTAAGCCATCAAGCTGGCTTAACTGCTCAGGTTGCTTAACTGTCATTGGGCTCACCCCATCAAGGCTCGCGAGCATATTCAAATGCTCAGTTACAGCACCTTGTAAGTTAAGCACACCAATAGTTTTACATGCTTTTGAAGTCATTACCAACCTCGATCTTGCATTCTTTCTGATTCAGTTAATTTACTGATTTCAATTCCTCTCATCGCTTCACCTAATCCTTTTGACAGCTCAGCCAATCTTGGATAATCATCAAAATAAGTGGTTGCTTGAACGATCGCTTTGGCAAATTTTTCTGGATTTTGCGATTTAAAAATACCAGAACCGACAAACACACCATCTGCACCAAGTTGCATCATTAATGCTGCATCAGCAGGTGTTGCAACGCCACCAGCCGCAAAATTAACCACAGGTAATTTTCCAAGTTGTTTAATTTGTAATACTAACTCATAAGGTGCACCAATTTCTTTAGCAAACGTCATCAGCTCGTCTTTTGATTTGCCAACCACGAGACGAATTTGCTCATTAACACGACGCATATGTCTTACCGCTTCAACAATATTGCCTGTTCCCGGTTCACCTTTGGTGCGTAGCATTGAAGCGCCTTCACCAATTCGGCGTAATGCCTCACCTAAATCACGGCAACCACACACAAAAGGAACAGTAAATTCATCTTTTAATAAGTGATATTGTTCATCAGCAGGGGTGAGTACTTCGCTTTCATCAATGTAATCAACGCCCATTGACTCTAAAATACGCGCCTCAACAATGTGACCAATTCGCGCTTTTGCCATCACTGGTATAGTTACCGCTTTCATCACGTTTTCAATGATAGTTGGATCAGCCATTCTTGCCACGCCACCTGCAGCACGAATATCGGAAGGAACTCGTTCTAGAGCCATTACGGCTACGGCACCAGCTTGTTGTGCAATTTTTGCTTGTTCAGCGTTAACGACATCCATAATTACGCCGCCTTTTTGCATCTGTGCCATTCCTCGCTTTACAGTTTGTGTACCTGTTTTCATTTTTACTCCTGAATTGTTAGCTGTCTAGTTTATGGACTATTATTCAGAATTAAATCACTGTAATAAACAGCCAATTGGACTATAATTGACCCATCCAATTTTAAGCAAGATAATGAGTTTTAAAAGAACTTCAATAAAATAAACAATGTGGCACAGACAAAAATTAATTCCTTTTAACGGAGCACTATTTAAGAAAGTTATCCAATTGATTGAAAACTATATCGAACAAGGAGTATTAATTGCTGGTGAACGATTACCATCGGAGCGCGAGTTAGCCAAAAATCTACAAGTTAACCGCTCAACGATTGTGCATGCGCTGGATATTTTAACCGAACGTGGTGTATTAGTCCGTAAGCAAGGTAGCGGGACATTTATTAATGAGCAAAAATGGGGAGTTCAAGCTTACTCCACCATTAACTGGCGATTGCCATCTCACTTTTATCAGCATCGCAAAAATGTCTATCAACAAAAAGTCGCTCAGGTTCGTCAGCAAATGGCATATATTTGTGATTTGGCTAATGGTGATTTGCCAACTAATATGATCCCCAAATTGATATTACCCCATATTACTTCACATGAAATGATTGTTTATGAAAAACAGAGTGACACTTTGCAATTGGGATTACCTTCTCTCAAACTGCAAATCGCCAACTATATGGCAACGCAACTTGGTATGACGGTTGATACCGATCAAATCTTAATAACCTCGGGCACGCAACAATCACTATTTTTGATTACTCAAGGATTATTAAAACCTGGCGATGCAATAGGTATTGAGTTACCTTCTTATTTTTATTCATTACCACTTTTCCAAGCGGCAGGCGTTAGGCTTTATGGCATTGAATGTGATAATGAAGGGATAACCTTAGAGAGCTTACAAAAAGTAGCGTTAGAGCGGCAAATCAGATGGTTATTTATAAATCCGATATTCCAAAACCCAACAGGTTGTGTGATGAGTAACCATCGAAAAAAACAGATATTGGCATTTTGTCAAAAACAGTGTATTGGTATTGTTGAAGATGATGCTTATAGTGGATTAGCCTTTGATGAAAAGACCAATATTACACCAATAAAAAAATTCGATACCAGTAATCAAGTTGTCTATTTAGGATCATTATCCAAATATATCGGTCGTAATATACGTGTAGGGTGGATGATTGCTCCGTGCGAAATTATCGAAAAACTGGCCAATATACGTCAACATATTGACTCAGGATTAAGTATATTACCGCAACTTTTAGCCGAAGAGTATTTAACAAATCATTACCAAACCCACCAAAAGTGGTTACGTCTACAATTAGAGCACAAAGCCACTCAGTTAATGGATTGGCTTAATAATTATTTTAAAGGAGACATCACTTACCAAATACCTACCGGCGGTTTTCATTTATATGCTCATTTACCTGTTAGTAGTGCCGCACAAGAGTTGGCGATTTTAAATCAATTATTATCCAAACATACTATTGTATCACAAGGCATAGAGTTCGGTGATAATGTTGGTTCAATCCGATTAAGCTATGGACATTTTAAAAAAAATCTGTTTTGATCACGCTTACCAAGATTTTATTGGTTAATTTATTATGGAAAGTTCAAAAACCGCACTATTATCTACAAACAAATTATTGCTTATTGCTGGTACAGGCTGGCTTTTTGATGCAATGGACGTTGGATTATTATCCTTCATATTAGCTGCTTTAAAACAAGATTAGGGCCTCACACCCGCATAACTTGGTTGGATCGGTAGTGTTAACTCAATTGGTATGGCTGTTGGTGCCTTTTTATTTGGTATTTATGCCGATAAAAAAGGGCGTAAATCTGCTTTTTTATTCACTTTATTAATGTTCAGTATTGCCAGCGGTTTAAGGGCTTTTGCTTGGGGACTAGGTAGCTTACTGATTTTAAGATTCTTCATTGGTATGGGCTTAGGTGGTGAACTGCCAGTGGCATCAACACTTGTGAGTGAAAGTGTTGAACCTCAGGTGCGTGGGCGCGTTGTGGTATTACTTGAGAACTTTTGGGCCGTAGGTTGGATTTTAGCAGCCTTAATCGCATACTTTTTAATTCCTCTACCAGCAGTCGGTTGGCGAGGCGCAATGATCTTATGTGCAATACCGGCATTTTATGCCCTTTACCTACGCTTCAACTTACCTGATTCACATTCACATCAAGATTATAATGCTCAAAAAGAACCCATCATCAAAAAACTACAATCGCTACTATCGAGCTCATTTTGTCCTCAGACGATAATGTTATGGATTGTTTGGTTTTGTGTGGTGTTTTCATATTATGGCATGTTCTTATGGTTACCAAGCGTGATGATGCATAAAGGCTTTGATATGGTAAAAAGTTTTGGCTACATTTTCATGATGACTCTAGCGCAATTACCAGGTTATTTTACCGTCGCTTGGTTGATCGAACGAGTAGGGCGAAAATGGGTATTAATAGCGTATTTATTCGGAACCTTGATCAGTGCGTATTTATTTGGTATTTCTGACCCAATAAACCAACTTCTTATTAGTGGCGCATTACTATCATTTTTCAACCTAGGTGCTTGGGGAGCATGCCTACACGCCAGAACAATATACCACTAATATTCGTGCAACTGGTGCTGGCATGGCTGCCTCAATAGGCCGAATTGGCGGCATATTAGGCCCATTAATGGTTGGGTTTTTAATGGCTAATCAAATTAGTGTTAGCATGATATTTGGTTTATTTAGCTTATCAATTTTGCTAGCTATCTTAGCAATACTATTTCTTGGTAAAGAGACCAAACAAACTAGCCTTTCATAACTTAACAAAAACCTTTTTCAACTATAATTGCTAGATATGGTCGTTGAAAAAGGTCTTATATGATAACTAGGCAATTATTTTCTTAGTTAACATGTTTGCTGCGATCAACAAATATTCTGTAAATTCAGCAATTCGTTCTTGCGGCATTTGAAATCTTATTCCTGAGGTACTCATTGCAGCGATAACATTACCATGCTTATCAAAAATCGGAGCGGCTAAGCAAGTTACCTCATCAAAGTCTTCGCCATCATCAAATGCCCAACCTTGCTTTCTTACGAATTGCAATGCCTTTTTATAATCAGTTTTAGTTGCTATGGTATTTTTAGTTTTAATTGGCAACTGTTCACTAGGAAACAGATCATCAATACGTTGTTCCGGTAACCAAGCTAACAGTACCTTACCTAATGCCGAACTATGTAAAGATAATCGACGACCTAACCAACTTTTAATTTGTATCGCATTATCGCTCTCAATTTTAGCTAAATAGATTGCAGCATCACCATCCAAAATACCTAAATGACAAGCCAACTGTGTTTTATCCCGCAAAAAAGAGAGTGGTTCAAGAGCTAAATCCTTAATATTAAATTGCTCAATTGCTTTATTACCAAATTCATACAAATTAAGCCCTAAAAAATACTTATTTCCTTTTTGTCGTAATAAACCATTAGTCACCATACTTTTCAAGATTAATGACGAAGAACTTTGCGGTAAACAAAGGCCTTGATAAATTTGCGTATATGTCACCCCACCATTATGAGCAATAAATTTCAAAATTAGCGTGGCTTTATCAATGGCTGGCGTTTGCGATATTTTATTCATACATTTTACACCAATATATTGAATTTAAATTAGTCTAAATCTATCTATTATTTTTTACAATCACCTATTTTATTCATTTTAGATTTAATTCGGTGATCTTGATCACATTAACTAAAAAATATGATTGAGTAATTTTCTAATTGATTAAATAGTAACGCTGTTGTAATTGGATTTATTATATTTCAATATATTGGTGTAAAAATAAGGATGCCACTATGAAAAAATCACTTAAGTTTTCGGGAACAATTTGCCCGGCTATCACACCATTTAATAACAAAAATAAAATTGACTTTGCTGCTATGGAAAAACACTACCAAATGTTAACTGATGCAAAAATCAATGGTATTTTGGTTATGGGCACAATTGGTGAGTTTGCGACATTAAGCATCAACGAACGATTAGCTATTATCAAACACGCTCATCAGTTCACACATTTACCGTTAATTGTCAATGTTTCTACCACCGTAGTTGATGACATGATCCGTTTAGCGGATGCTGCGTATGATGCAGGATATCCAGCGGTAATGGCATTACCACACTACTATTTGGCACAGACAGCTAATCAATTGTATGAATATTACAAATACCTAAATTCTAGATTTCTTGGTGATTGGTTTATTTACAATTTTCCTGCTCGTACTGGCTGTGATGTTGATGCAAAACTTGTTTCAAAACTGATGGTGAATTGTCCAAGATTTATTGGTATTAAAGATACAATTGATTGTGCTTCTCACACTCGTTCCATTGTGCTTGCTTCTCAAGCAATCCGTAACGATTTTTCGGTATTTGCTGGTTTTGATGAATATTTCATTCCGAATTTACTTAATGGTGGTGCGGGTGTTCTATCTGGTTTAAATAACGTCGTGCCCGAACTATTTGCATGTATAGTAAAAGCGTTTAAAGAAAACGATTTCAAACAGCTCCAACTATTACAAAAAGAAATAAGCCGTTTATCAAATATCTATAACATTGGTGATGATTTTGTGACAACAATAAAAGCAGCAGTCGCCGAGAAATACGGTTATTTAGCTGCCAAATCAAGGAATTTTGGCAGTGATTTAGATTCTAAGCAGATAAAAAGTGTAAAACAATTATTCAAATTATAAAAAATAAAGCTGGTGGTATGAAAATAAAACCATGCATTAAAAAATTTCGGGATGTAATGATGTGAATACTGTTAATTATAAAAGGACGTTTATACACCTTTTCATTAGGAACGGGAAAATATTTTGGATCTTTTACAAATGGACTCATCACAGGTTTAGTACCAATATTAACCGTTTAGTAAATTTGCATGGATGCGTCAATTAAAGTAAACGCTCTTGCACTAAGAAAATCGGGTATATTTGTTGCCATTCTACTACCTGTAGCTAAAGAGGTGCTATCATTTGCGTCAGCAGCTTCAATCGCTAAAATCTTAGTTATGGTCTCAAAATAGCCGCAAAGTTGTAACAATAATCATTTTACTTTATTACAAGTATATTGCTTGCAAAATTAGATGAAATCACTAATTAAACAGTCAATAGCAAATAATGCTGTTGTTTTATTTGTCAAAAGTAAATTGAACTAAAATATTTTATCATTTTATTTACAAAAAATTATCTGGAGCCAAGATATAACAAGGTTTAACTCGTTTGTGATATATGTTAGATTATTCGCTTCATTCATATTTAAGCAGGTAGGTTGATTTTGAATCTTTCGCCAAAGGCTTTTCACTATTTGGGTGTTATTGCAACTATTGCATCATTAGGTATGTACGTGTCTTATATCCCACAAATTATCGATAATCTTCATGGACTCAAAACCAATCCAACTCAACCTTTAGCGGCCGCAATCAACTGCTCTTTATGGGTCTGTTATGGTTTATTACAACAAAAAAAGGATTGGCCAATTGCGATAGCTAACTCTCCAGGCGTATTATTTGGTTTAATCGCTTTCTTCACTGCTTTATAAGTTTTTTCTTGTTTTCGATTCTTTGTGTTATTTGTGCAGCATAATGCAAATGTTATGCTGCTTTTTTTATCTTTTATTATTTAATCAAATATTATCAAATGGACTTGATTACTTAAGCTAATTTAAGAGTAAAATTTTGGTGGTTAAAATTTAACCATTATATTAAAACATTAATAATCATATCGTTATTTAGTTATCAACAGGTTTGTTAAATACTTATCAAATAATAAAGTGAATAATTTAAACTTAAGTAATTATATTAATCGCTAACTTATCGGTTTTTTGTCTGGTTCAACCATTGTTATCTAATAGCGATTAGATTATAGTTAAAGTCGGTCTACTTTTTGGTCTGGATTTATCTTTGAAATTACAAATGATGGCATTAATTAGATAAGCTCAATAAAATAAGGAAATCAAAATGGCTGACATTAATCTTTCTGATGAATTGATAAAAGATTTTATCTATTCTATGTACCGTAAAGAGGTATTATTAAATTTAAAAGGTGTGGTTTTGACAGAAGAAGATCGCAAACATCTCCACGAAAAAAGAGATTTTGTTAATCGATTATCTGAAGCAGAATTGTCCGATATTCGGTCATGGGTTTTAGATAAATTAAAATCAATTGAACAACAAGAACGTAATTAAGGTAAAATTCAACTAATTGTTATTAAGCGAACTTTTTTAAATCTATTGATAACATATATTTATGCGTTGCTTAAAACGATATAGACAGTTTAATTAATCATTCTATAATGCATTAATCTTAAATGACATTAAGGAAAGAGTATGAAAAAGTTAGCGTTAGTTTTATTGTTGGGCCTTCCTGTGGTTGCATCTGCATCAAATTGTGATGAAATCAGGGCAAATATCGCCGAAAAAATCAAAAATAACGGTGTTAATGAAGACAGTTTCCAATTAAAACTAGTTCCATCAGACCAAAATGAACAGAACCTAGAAGGTAAAATTGTTGGATCATGTGATCGCGGTCAACAAAACATTGTCTATATTCGGGCCCGACATAGTTCCAATGAAGTAACTAAAGAGGAACCAAAAACACCGGCCGAGTCATCAATCGCGCCAAACTCTACAACGCCAAAAGATAGTAATGAACCCAATTTAAGTAACGTTCCGGCTTCGAGTCAAGCTCCTGCTTCAGATTCAGCCCCAGCTCCAGTCTCAACTCAAACTGAGAGTGAAAAAGTTCAAACTTCTGCACCATCATCTACAGAAAATCAGGAGTCAAAAATTGAACAAAAAACTGAATAGTTAATAATTAAAAAGAAGGATTAAATAATAAGTTCCTTCTTATCTATTTCATCTATTAAATAATTGTTAAACTTGGGGTGCCCTAGGCTGAGATTAAACCCGTTGAACTTGATTCAGTTAACACCGATGAAGGAAGTTTACAACAAATTTTTTCTGCAAGTCTGTTACTCCTTGATATTAATTTGTTTAGAAGGGAGTCCATATACTATCGTTTAACGCACTTATTAAATCTTGTAAGAGTGATTGCTATATTTAGCATGATTTTATTTAACAATTAGGAGAGTGAACATTAGATTTAGCTTGCTTCCAACACTATCTAAAACAAGATTATCTTTTTTTAATTAACTTTTCCTGAGCTTGGGGGCTTGCTGTATATCAAAGTCATGATCTGATTCAAATACGACAATCATTAAAGAGTTTAAAGACCATTGTCGAAATTGAACTTGATTTACATATTGAATATTGCAAAAAATGGCAAATTACTGAACACGAATTGAGTACATTAAAAGAAGCCAAAGCTAATAGGGAATATATAAGATACGTGATTGATGATGGATTACAAGGTGATTTATTAGATTTACATATTGTCTTAGCGACTTGTTAAATTGGTTATGGTATGAGCGCCAATTGGCTCTAGCATTGGTATGATGCCGAAAATACCCCTTATCACTTTTGGATCAATATGTATGCTAGTAAAAAATTTCAACAAGCAATGCAAACTGAAATTGCATGGATTAATGAATGCTTATTAAGTATAGATACCAGCCGATTTGAACAATTAGCTCAAATATTTAAATAAGCAACTCAACTTGTGGCTGGTTTTTGGTAAATGGGATTAGATAAAAGTTACTAAAAGCATACTTTACCGGTTGAAGTAAAGTATGCTGTATATGAATTACAAAAGTTGTTGATAATTTTGTTTAGTTGTATCATCCCAAACACTAGCTTGGACTTGGCCAATATGCTGTTGTTGTAAAAGCAGCATTATCAATCGAGATTGCCCAATTCCCCCTCCAATTGTCTGCAAAAAATCACCATTGGCTAACGCTTTGTGCCAAGCATATTGTAAGCGATCTTCATTATTGGTTAATTTTAATTGGCGTTTTAACGTTTCTGGATCGACACGAATACCCATTGATGAGATTTCAAAACCACTATTTAACACTGGATTCCATACTAAAATATCACCATTTAAACCTTTCGAACCCATTTCATTATCGCTGCTCCAATCATCATAATCCGGAGCACGCACATCATGTTTTTCATTATTTGATAATTCACCACCAATACCAATTAAAAATACGGCGCCTAATTCCTTCGTAATTGCATTTTCCCGCTCTTTTGGTGATAAATGTGGATAACGTTTTAACAACTGCTCACTATCCATAAAAGTGATTGTTTCCGGTAAAAAACAAGAAAGATGATATTTTTCTGAAACTGCTTTTTCGGTTATTTTGATCGCGCTATAAATCTTCTCAACAGTTTGCTTTAAATAAGCTAAATTGCGATCTTCAGGACTGATTACTTTTTCCCAATCCCATTGATCGACATAAACAGAGTGAATAGGAGAGAGTTTATCTTCATCAGGGCGTAGTGCCTTCATATTGGTATAAATACCTTCACCAATCGGAAAATTATGTTGGCTCAAGATTTTGCGTTTCCATTTTGCTAATGAATGCACCACTTCAAATTTTGCATTAGCAATACTCTTAATATTAACTTGAACGGCCTTTTCAGTGCCAGATAAATTATCTTGAATACCATCGCCAATTTGGCTTAAAAGCGGTGCTTGAACCTCAATCAGTGATAGGTTATTGGCTAATTTCTCAGCAAAAAATTGTTTAACAAAATTGATCCGTTGCTGTTGCTCTTTAAATGATATCGTCATTTTACATCTCAAAAAGTGAATTGGTTAGTGACGATAAATTAAACTAGAAAATAGAAATATGCAAGTTTAGCTAACAGAACTAAATCAAAGGAGAAAAATTATTTTTATCACTTTCAAAAAAACGATAGGTATTTAAAATATTTTTTAAATTTTGATTTTGCCATTTAACTAAAAGAAAACGATTAAGAATGGTAAAAAATATATTATTTATTACAAGATGTAGTTTGTTTTTAAATTAACCTTTCTTAATGTTAATTTCTTTAATCTTTTCAGTTGGATATCGAACTAATTTATCACTCAAATTAACCATACTTGTTAAGCTGATGATAATTATTTCATTGGGATGAAAGTAAACGAGAAAATGTTTCAATTTTAAAGCCTCAAGGCAATCAAATAACGAAAAACTATCTTGATCTTCTTCAATCATAACATAGAGAACTGATGAAATATCAAACATAGGTAATCCAGCGTCGGCAAAATATCGATCAATCTTTTCTAATGTTATTATTTCATACTAGAATATAAATCCCTTATAATTATAAATAACTACTAGCTGAAAATAAATTTTTAAAACACGATCAAACATTTTGAGGAGAGGTGTTTTTTAAAGCAAAAAACTTGAGGAACGGGGTTTTTGAATTTAAATTTCATTCATTGTTAACTTTCTCTTGACCCAAAAAACCATTAAAAATCAGTATACTAAAAAACCACTTAAAAAAGTGTTTTTAAAACAAAAATTGCGCTTTGCCTTTTTTCAAATAATGTTTATAGTATGTATTGCTTAGTTCCCTGCCGTATAGGCAGTTGAGAAATTGCAAAAAGCTCAATATGTGCTTTATCTCCAGTTCACTGCCGTGTAGGCAGTTAAGAAATAGTTCCCATTCTTCACTGTTTTATTCGCTGCCGAGCAGGCAGAGCTCCTCGTCCCTCAAAAAAATAGAGGGATGGGGTTTTTGTCATTCAGAGTCTATTGCGCAAACTTATTTTTATGATCATAACGATTATAATGAATATCGTCACTAATTAAGTAATTATAAATATCATCAACAATCTCTATGCCATTTTTTAAGTAATCGGCTTCGCGTTTTTTGCTTCTTTCGCCGGGAAAAAAGACTTCACTAACGCCTTTGGCTGGTTTGGCTTGTTTTAGTTGGTCTAGCATAGCGGACATAGTTTGTTTAAAAATATCTAGGCCGATAAAATATTCTGGATTGATCACAATATGCAGATGACCAAGGTTTCGGCCTTTAGAAAGGTCGGCATACATTGATGAGACGTTTTTGCCAAATGGCAAGCCAAGTAGGATGCCAGAAAGCACATCTACCATCATCATTAAACCATAACCTTTAGCATCAGCGATTGGTAATAGGGCAGTTACTTTGTAGGGATCGGTTGTGGGTTCACCATGTTCATCAACCGCCCAGGTTGGTGGGATTGCAGCGCCTTTAGATCTTGCGTATAAGACTTTTCCCCATGCTTGAACTGTGGTTGCCATGTCGAACGAAACAACACGCTCATCGTTAGTCGGTGCAGCAAAAGCGATAGGATTGGTACCAAAAAACTCTTCGGCGCCGCCATAGGGGACAGCCATTGGGTCGGACTGGCACATGGATATGGCGACTAAGTTTTGTTTAGCAGCCATTTCGGTAAAGTAGCAAAGCGAGCCACTATGTGACATTCGACGAATTCCTACTACGGCAACGCCATTTTTTTGAGCCATTTCTATCGCTTTGTCCATACCAACTTTAGCGGCAACTAAACCGCAACCATTATCAAAATCTAATATTGCTGACGATGGACCAGTCTGTTTATAGTTGACATTAGGATAGGCAGTCATGCCTCCTTTGGCAATGCGCTCAGCGTAGTATTCAACTCGCACCGCACCATGTGAGTGAATGCCTCGTGCATCGGCAAATACTAGCGTGTCAGCGGCGATATCCGCATGTTCTTGAGTTAATCCCGCTTTATGTAATTTTTTGGCAATTAAGTTGTGTAGTGTTGGTCTATCTAGTCTCATTTTTAAACTCCTCGCCACGCTATCGGTTATGGCTATTTAGATTTTTCGCTATTGTGTGATGATGGTGCCTTTGGTTTGTGCTAATAGCGATTCAATATCGGTTAAGTTGCCGATATAAGCGGTGTTACCGGTTTGCTGAACAAATTCAATGACTGATTTTATTTTTGGCCCCATAGCCCCATCATCAATTGCCATTGGTTGTATTTGTTTGGTATCGACTTTGCCTAAAGCTGTTTGTTGTGGTGTTCCCCAGTGTTCATATACGGCATCAGTATCTGTTAAGATCATTAAATGGTCGGCTTTTAGTTCAATAGCGAGTTGTGCGGCGCTATGATCTTTGTCAATCACTGCCTCAATACCTTTGTAGCCCGATTTATCTTTAATTACCGGAATGCCTCCACCACCATTGCAGATAACGATAGTATCTTGGTTGACAAGGTCTTTAATAGTATCAAGCTCGATAATTTTTTGTGGTTTTGGTGATGCAACAACTCGACGCAGGTATTTGCCATCTTGTTTAAATTGCCAGCCATATTGAGCTTGGAGTTTTTGTTGTTCTTCTAATTGATATACTGGCCCTATATATTTGGTAGGATCTTTAAATGATGGGTCGTTACTGTCTACCTCGACTTGCGTTAATACACAGGCAACTTGGTTGACATTATCATATTGCTGTAAGCTTCGTTGAATCATATACCCTAACATGCCTTGTGTTTGTGCAACCAGTACATCAAGAGGGTAAGTGGGCACATTTGGATAACTAGCATTTTGTAGGGCAAGTAGTCCCACTTGCGGTCCGTTGCCGTGCACAATAACAAGTCGATATTTATTAGCTAATTTTGCAATAAATTTAGTGGTGCTGTTGATATTTTGATATTGGTTATCAATAGAGAGTAATTCATTTCGTTTCGAAATCGCATTACCACCTAATGCTATAACTATGAGTTCCATACGGTGTCCTTTATCATGTTTAGAGTTCCACATCACGATGGCAATCTTTGGAGTAGATATAACTTAATGGCTGCTGTCCAACGGCGTAACAAGCTTGTAAAGCATAGGCACCCATAAAAATGTAGTCATCCTTTTTGACCGGTATCCATTGATTATCAAGCAGGTACATACCTTCACCGCTCAGTAAATAGGCGCCATGTTCTTGCACATGGGTTTCGATATAGCCATGACTTGCGCCTGGTAGAAAAGTAAGAATATGGAAATTCATATCAAACCCGAGCTCTTTAGGCAGTAAGTCTTGGATAAATACGTTATCCATATTTTCATAATTTACCGGCTCAAGATGTTGAATATGATTGGCAATCAGACGGGTTTGATATCCTGAAATAGGGTTATAGCGGCGTTTGTATAAAAATAAACGCGATGAAGCCGTCAAATTTTGTAAAAAGAGTTTGACGCCTGCGGGGCAATAGATATAGCCACCAGTTGGTAGATGATATGCTTGCTCATTAGCTTTAGCACTAACTTCACCTTCAATCACATAAGCGAATACTTCAATGCCATCATCACCAAATCCTTGCAAGTTTTGACCGCCTTGATACATGGTGAGAAGATAATCGACAAAAGAAGCACCAAGTTTAGGTGTTGCTAAAATGGTGATGTCACAGTTTTCAAAACCGGGAATTATATTTTTAACTAAACCATCTGGAGGAATTAAAGCGAAGTTTTGACGTTTGATAACTGCGCGGGATGCTAACAGGTCTTTTGGGTAACCGATGTTATTATTGATATATCCCATAATGATCTCCTTGGAACATATGCTAAAGATTTTAGGTAAAATATGCCATTAAAATACTAATTTCAGTCAACTATTTATCGCATTTCTTGTCGATAAATAGTTGCTAGTTTACGTAATTAATTAGTTATATGTTTACGCAAATTAATTAAGAAAAATAAGGTTGTTGCAATAACTAAGATTGCAATAGCAACATAAAATCCTGTAATTTTGGTCCCAGTTATATCTGCTAAAAAACCGGTCAATGGTGGTGCAATCACTGATGAACTCATACCAAAGAAGTTAAATACCCCAAATGCTGTACCATAACTGTTTTTAGGCGCAATATCCGCCACATGTGAAATGAGAATTGGTTCAACCACAAACTTGCCAAATAACCCATAGAGGATTAAACCGATCAATAATAAGATAATGGTGGAAGATTGGACTGCCATTAATAGTGTTATTGCAGAAAGCAGTTCTAATACAATAATAAAGAATAGTCGTTTAGATCGGAATTTATCCGAAATTTTGCTGATAACCAGCGCACCGGGAATGGCGGCAAATGCCACTAATGATGATGCCGAACCAATACTTCCCCCCGTAAAACCACGTTCAGTTTCTAGGAAATTTGGTAACCAGCTTACCACCATGTAGTAGCCATAACATGTCGCAAAGTACATGATGTAACACGCTACCATTGGGCTAGTAAAAAAGTTGTTTTTTTCTTTTGGAGCGACATTCGTATCTGGTTTGTGTTGTTTTTTCTGAGTAATAACGGTTTTGACGGAAGGTTCTTTGATGATAATCGCAAATCCAGCAATTAAGCAAAGTGTTAATACCGCAATAATATAGAGCATATATTGCCACGGCATTTCTAAGGCTTTAACTAAAAAGCTGGTAGAGAGCAAACAAACCCCCATACCTAATGCTGCCCCAGTATTGATAATAGCTGAAGCAAAGCTACGATTTTCAGCAGGAATATTTTCAGCTGAAAGTGACCATGCCGAACCATAATAAGATCCACAACCAAGACCAGCGAGCAGACTACCGATATAGATCATCGTCATGGTCTGCGCATTACCAATCATAATTGCAGCGATGGTAAAGAGGATAAAACCAGGAATAACGACGGCTTTTTTGCCATATTTATCGACTAAGATCCCAGCAGGGATTTGCATTAAGGTATAAGAAAAAAAGTAACAGCTAGCAATTAAACCAAGCTCAGTATTGGACTGTGGCCCCACAGTTTGTTGAATTTCTGGAAAAATCGCCGCTAAAACCGGACGATAAATCCACATGACTAGCCAACCAAGGAATAGTAAAGCGACGATTTTATGCCAGTACTGAATGCCACCTTTTTTTTCTGTCATTTTATTTCCTTATTATTCTTGATAAGCCAATTGATAAAGGGCGTAAGTTAATGCTTTTATTCCTTCGACTAAATCTTCAGTTTTAGTGTCCTCTGCTGGATTGTGGCTAATGCCTTTGATGCTAGGTACAAATAACATCGCGGTTGGCACTCGTGGTGCGAATATTTGCGAATCGTGACCTGCTCCGCTATGCATCACGCGATAGCTTAGGTTTTCTTGTTTGCAGATGTTTTCAAGCATTTTAATTAGTTTGTCATCCATAGGAATTGGTGCTTCATCCATCCAACGATTTATTTCGATTTTAAGACCAAGCTCTTTAGCGATACGCACCATGTCACCTTCAAGTTCTTCGGTAAATTGTTTCAGTTCTGCTTGATTTGTATGACGGCAATCAATTGTGAACATCACTTCACCCGGTACCACGTTAACCACATTTGGTTTTGGATCGACATGACCGAAGGTCAGTACTAGCGGATCGCCCACCTTGACAGCTTTATTAATTGATTCGTGGCAAATTCGACTAAAGGCGTAGATGGCATCTTTGCGATAGCTCATTGGCGTTGTGCCGGCATGATTAGCTTCACCAATTAAACGAATATTATAACGACGTTGACCAACTATACTGGTAACCACCCCGATGCTTTTTTGTTCTCTTTCAAGCACACCACCTTGTTCAATGTGAATTTCTAAAAAGGCTTTGATATCAGTTCGTGCTTTTTGGCTGTTAAATTTGAATCCGCAGTTGCGCATAGCATCGACAAATTTAATACCATTATTGTCTTCGATAGTGGCAACATCCTCATTATTAGCAATGGCAAATACGTTTTTGCTTCCCCAAAAGACATAAGGAAAGCGACTGCCTTCTTCTTCGGCCATGGAGATAAGTTCTAAAGTGCGTAACGGTTGACCGTAATTTTCTTTAAGGTATTTCATGGCAAGCATAGCGGCAATGATGCCAAGTTGACCATCGAGTTTGCCGCCATTGACCACGGTATCAACATGCGATCCCGACATGATAACTTGATCTCTATATTTGCTACCTTCAAATCGACCATATAAGTTGCCAACATCATCGAAATAGGTATTCATGCCAAATTGTGAGAGTCTTTCTTGGATGGCTTTTTGGGCAGCTAGCCACTCTGCAGTATAAAGTAATCGGGTAGTACCACCTTGTTCTAAACCACCAAAGCTAGATAGCCATTTAACGGCATTAGCAACATCATCGTATAAAATATTCATAAATATTTACCTGCTATTTAAAACTCTTTCATTGTTAACATCGACTATTTTTGATGTTAATTGCGAATATCATTTCGATATTACCGATCATTTTAAATGTTTTTTTGTTTACCATACTATTAATAGCAAATAATAATGTGATCAAACTAGCTTTTTTATGTTTGTGAAATTTAATTAAATTAAGGGGTTATTATTATAAAAAATTTTTTAATAATTTTTTATCATACTGATTTTAAATAATATTATACTTTTAATAACCTTAATGTTTCTTGATGTATTACCTGCTTATTGTGCATTTTTTCCGTAATATATAAATACAATCTAACTATTAGATTTTTATAATGAGCTTAAAAAAGTTCAAAGTTAATCGCATTTATCATAATTGAGAGGCCTGTTCTCATGATTCAATCTTTTATAAAAAAGGGAAGCTTTCAAGATTCTGTCAGTTTGATGTTGATATCGAAAAAACTCAGTAATCTTGATGAGGTTGATGAAGTATCTATCATGATGGGTACTCCAGCCAATAAATCGTTATTAACCGCAACAGGGTTTTGGAGTGAAGACTTTAATGATGCGACACCAAATGATATTTGCGTCGCCATAAAAACCAAAGATGATGCTAATGATGTTGTCAAGCTAATTAGCCAACAACTTGAGGATGCTTTAAAAAATATTGCTCAAGCTCAACAAGGTGGTGCCAAGTTACTTAAAGCTAGACGCTTAGCCAGTGCAACAAAAAAATTACCTGATGTAAATTTAGTCTTAATTTCGATTGCAGGTGAGTACGCCGCTGAGTTAGCCGATCAGGCATTAGATGATAATAAAAACGTGATGATCTTTTCTGATAATGTATCTATCGAAGACGAAATCCGTTTAAAAACTAAAGCAGCTAAAAAAGATTTAATTGTGATGGGACCAGATTGTGGAACCGCATTTATTGCCGGTGCACCATTAGCGTTTTCCAATGTTATTCCTAAAGGAAATATTGGCGTAATTGGGGCATCTGGTACTGGTATTCAAGAGGTGGTTTCGCAAATCGCTTTATTAAATCAAGGTATCACGCAAGCCATCGGCTTAGGTGGCCGTGATTTGTCGCTTGAAGTAGGTGGTATTAGTGCACTTACCGCGTTAAATATGTTAGCGGGTGATAGCGACACCCAAGTGATTACCTTTATCTCTAAACCACCGGCAGAAAGTGTACGGGAAAACGTGATTTCAGCGATGAAATTAATTGCTAAACCAGTAGTTGCGCTATTTTTGGGCTCAAAAATCGATAAACCTCAAGACGATAATATCTATTTTGCCAGAACACTCGATGAAGCCGCACGATTAGCCTGTTTGCTCAGTCCTGTTGAAGCGACAGCCAGTAAACTGCCTAATTTGACCAATAAAACCATTACTGGCTTATATACTGGGGGAACCTTAGCTTCCGAAGCGGCGATGTTGCTTGCTCAGGAACTCGGTTTAACCACCAGTCATCACCACGATAAAGGAATTATGTTAGATCAAAACGGGCATAAAATTATCGATTTAGGTGATGATTTTTATACGGTGGGTAAACCTCATCCAATGATTGATCCCTCTATTCGTGAAGAGGAGATCGCTCAGTTAGGTGATAAACCTGATGTTGGCGTATTACTTGTGGATTTGGTGATTGGCTATGGTGCAAATGGTGATCCAGCCGAATCAGTGATTGCTGGTTATCAAAAAGCCTGTGCTAAGCGAGATGAAAATCATCCACTGATTACTATTGCGACCGTGACCGGTTCAGAACAAGATCCACAATGCCGTAGCAAGCAAATCGAAGCATTAAAAGCAGCCAATATTGTTGTGATGAATAATTTGCCTGAAGCTATTTTGCTAGCAAAAAAACTGATCACACCAACTAAATCAACCAACTTAACTAAAGACTACCCTTTATTAAGTCATATTAGTGTAATCAATGCTGGTTTGAGAAGTTTTGCTGAAGATCTTCAATCATTGAATATTCCTGTTGTGCATTATCAATGGGCGCCAATAGCCGGCGGCAATAAAAAATTAGCGGCTATTTTGCAAAAATTAAATTAAGAGGTTTTGATATGTTAAGCACCGCAATAAATGAAGCAAACCAAAAAATTATTGAACGAATTAAAGCGGCTAGACCACATTGGATAGGCGTTGTTGCTGCGAAAGAAGCCGTACCAACCTTAGCGCAAGGTAAAAAACTTTTACATGCTGGTCCGCCGATTGTTTGGCATGATATGACTGGACCAATGCAAGGGGCTTGTATCGGTGCCTGCTTGTTTGAAGGCTGGGCGCAAGATGAAAAACAAGCTTTGCAGTTATTAGAATCAGGCCAAGTCGAATTTATTCCTTGTCACTCTGTTAATGCGGTTGGTCCGATGGGGGGCATAACCTCAGCCAATATGCCAATGATTGTGGTTGAAAATGTAACCCATGGTAATCGCGCCTACTGCAATTTAAACGAAGGTATTGGTAAAGTAATGCGTTTCGGTGCTTATGGTCAAGAGGTGTTAGATCGTCATCGTTGGATGAAAGAGTCATTAGGACCAGCCTTAAACGATGCTTTAAAGCTGTTTGATAATGGTATCGATTTAACCGCTTTGATGGCGCAAGCCATAACCATGGGCGATGAATTCCATCAACGTAATATTGCCGCTTCAGCGTTATTATTAAGAACACTTTCTCCAAAATTAATTTTACTTGACCGCAGTAAAGCAGAAATGGAAAAAATCTTTAGCTTTTTAAGCGTGACAGATCAGTTCTTCCTAAATGTGGCGATGGCATTTTGTAAATCCATTATGGATAGCGCGGCGCAAATTAAAGAAGGGACTATTGTTACCGCAATGACGCGTAATGGTAAAGAATTTGGTATTAAAGTCAGTGGACTTGGCGATCAATGGTTCACTGCTCCAGTGAATACACCGCAAGGTCTGTTCTTTACCGGCTATTCGCAACAAGATGCTAACCCAGATATCGGTGATAGTGCCATCACTGAAACCTTTGGAATTGGCGGTGCGGCGATGGTCGCTGCGCCGGGAGTAACTCGCTTTGTTGGCGCGGGTGGTACAGATGCCGCATTTGAAGTATCTGAAGAGATGAGTGAAATTTATCTAGACCATAATATGTTGCTGCAAATTCCCTCATGGAACTTTCAAGGATGCTGTTTAGGCTTAGATCTTCGTCTGGTTGTTGAAACGGGGATCACACCACTGATTAATACTGGTATTGCCCATAAACAAGCCGGTATAGGTCAAATTGGCGCAGGAACAGTTAGAGCACCGTTAGCCTGTTTTGAAAAAGCACTCGAGGCATTAGCCAAAAAACTAGAAGTGTAGATTATGAGTTTGCTATATGCCGATGATGAATGCTTAAATAAGCCGATTAATCAGGCGCAACCAAATATGCACGCTGTTGAGCTTTTTCAACCGCGTGCTATAGCGCAAGCAACGCATATTATCAAACCTCTTTTAGTTAGTGCAGATATTCCGATAGAAGCGGGTGAGTTGTCACTTTTTAGTACTCATCCGCAAACTATTAATTTAATTACTCCAAATCAGCGATTAATCACCATTCATCGTTATAATAGTGGCTTATCGCCTATGGGCATGGTGCTTAAATCATCTGATTTTGATGACCTTTTAACGTTTTTATTGGATGGTGAGATACCGCTTTATCAATTACCAACAGGCGAACTTCAAATTGGGCTATATCTCATTTCACTTGCAACACATGTTTGTCAGTTAACTCTTAAAAGTCATTTATTAATTAATAAATCCGATATTGCCAGTTTGTTAAAGCAAATTAACCAACCAACCGGTTTATTTGGTGAATTGAGCAATAATTTAAGTGGCGAGTATCCACCGCAACTTGAAATGTTATGTAGCACTATGAATAATTTAATGAATGGCAACGCTGATGATATTACACCGTTTATTGGTTTAGGACCGGGTTTAACCCCAAGTTTTGATGATATTATTGTCGGCATATTGGCAGTTATTTCTGGCGATCATCGTTTTACCACGCAAATGCGACAACTAAAATTAGCCTTTGAGCCATTGCCATTAGATTTATTAACTACTAAGGTGAGTGTTAGTTTTTTGACTTATGCACTGCAAGGAAAATTTTCTTTATTGGTGCAACAAGTGATTAAATCATTTGAAAAACATAATTATCACCATTCATCAATAAAAAATTTAGTGAATTATGGTCACACCTCTGGATCCGATTTGTTACTTGGTATATGGTTAGGTATAGATCGTTTTGTTTTAAGGGATTAAATCATGTTAGATACCGAAACTATGCGAACCTTTATAAAAGTAGTTGAGAGCAATAGCTTTTCAAAAGCGGCTAAGCTACTTTACAAAACACCAGCGGCCATTAGTTATCGTATTAAATCATTGGAAGCGGATCTCAATACTCAGCTTTTTGAGCGTACCACACGAACCGTGACACTAACGCTAGCAGGACAACATCTTTATGAACAATGTAGCCAATGGTTACTTTGGTTATCAACTATGCCCGATGAATTACAGCAAATTCGAGATGGTGTTGAGCGTAAAATTAACATTACCATTAATAATCTATTATATGATGTTGAAGCGGTAACCGAGTTATTAACATTTTTAAAAGAAAAATTCCCTTTTACAACTTTCAATATCAATCGACAAGTTTATATGGGGGTGTGGGATTCATTATTGCATGGTGAATGTCATTTAGCGATTGGCGCAACGGGTACCGAATCGCTTGATACCATGATTAATATCTTACCACTCGGTGAACTAAGTTGGGTGTTTGTGGCGGCTAAACATCATCCCATTACGCAAATTGATGGCGCGTTATCTAATGATAGCTTACGCAAGTACCCAGCAATTAATGTTGAGGATACTTCTGTTCATATGAATAAGCGAGTAGCGTGGTTACTACCAAGTCAATCCGAGATTATTGTGCCAAATATTAGCACCAAGTTAGCATGCCATTTAAGAGGATTAGGTATTGGCTTTTTACCAAAATCAATTTGCCAATCGTATTTAGAGTCAGGTGAATTGATAGCCTGTAAAGTGGTCAATGAACGTAAACCATCACCACTGTCATTAGCTTGGAAAAAATCACATATGGGCAAAGTGATGAATGAAATTGTGAATCTATTTAAATTTCATCATCCCATTGCCAACAGTTTTTTAAAAAATATAGATAAAAAAAGATGAATCAGTGTCATCATCAACTAATTAACTCGATATTAACAAAGGAAAAAATAATGTTAGATCTAGATAAATATGACCAAATTAATCCGCCTACGCGACTATTAATGGGACCGGGTCCAATCAATGCTGATCCACGTGTGACTCGAGCGATGGCGGCACCTTTAATTGGTCAGTTTGACCCAGTTATGACTGATTATATGAATCAAACTATGTCCCTTTATCGGGATATCTTCAGAACCAAAAATGAACAAACGTTTGTTATTGATGGCACCGCAAGAGCTGGTATTGAAGCGGTTCTTGTGTCCACAATTAAACCGGGCGATAAAGTGTTAGTGCCAGTATTTGGTCGATTTGGTCTATTACTTTGTGAAATTGCCCACCGTTGTCGTGCTGATGTGCATACTATTGAAGTGCCATGGGGCGAAGTGTTTGATCCTAATATGATCGAAGATGCGATTAAAAAAGTTAAACCAAAACTCTTACTTTGTGTGCAAGGTGATACCTCAACCACATTATTACAACCATTAGATAAAATTGGTGAAATTTGTCGCCGTTATGGGGTATTGTCTTATGTGGATGCAACTGCATCAATTGTAGGTAATCCACTAGAAGTTGATAAATGGCAACTTGATGGGGTATCAGTTAGCTTACAAAAATGTTTGAGTGGACCTCCCGGAGTTGCCCCACTTACGCTAAGTCCAAAAATGGTCGAAATCATCCAAGCACGTAAATGTGTTGAACTAGGTATTCGAGCGGATAATGATGAAGGTGGTCGAGATGAGATGATTTACTCTAACTACTTTGATATCGATATGATTATCCGTTACTGGAGTTCAGAACGTATTAACCATCATACCGAAGCGACTTCAATGCTTTACGCTGCACGCGAATGTGCGCGAATTGTGTTGCAAGAAGGTCTTGATAATGTCATTGAACGTCACCGTATTAATGGTGCGGCGATGGTTGCGGGTTTACAAGCCATGGGACTTAAATTGTTTGGTGATCTAAATCACAAAATGAATAACGTTGTTGGTGTTGTTCGCCCGGAACATATCAACGATCTAGAAGTTCGTAATTTAATGCTAAATGATTTTGGTATTGAAATCGGTGCTTCATTTGGTCCGCTTAAAGGCAATGTATGGCGCATCGGAACTATGGGCTATAATGCTAGAAAATCTTGTGTTATGCAAACATTAACCGCTTTTGAAGCTGTATTAAATCGTGTTGGTTTTAAAACTACACAAGGTGCTGGGTTACAAGCGGCTTGGAACGTTTATAACAAATAGTAAATATAATAATAATAAAAGTTCACTAAAGTGAACGGAATTATAACCATTGGATTTTTGAACATTTGATTTACAACGATAAATAGTAATTTGTTAACTCAATTCGAAGCAAATTATTAAAAGAATATCACAGTTAAAAAGTGTAGTTAAAAAAATATAGCGAAAAAGGTTAACTTTTTTCAAATTAATTGGGATGAGACTATTTAAGGAAATCATATGAATGAGTTAAATACTAAAATTCCTACCTCTGGGTATAAGCAAAAAAAATGGAAAGGGCGGTATACCATCTTATTACTATTATGGTCAGGTTGGTTACTTTCTTTTCTTGATCGCATGGTCATGAATGTATCATTGCCTTTTATTGGTCACGACCTTGGTATTGATAAGACAGTGCAAGGTTCTATTATCAGTGCCTTCTTTATTGGTTATGCACTGTTTCAAATTCCCGGTGGCTATCTATCGGATAAATTTGGTTCGCGTAAAGTGATGGCTTTTGCCATTATTTGGTGGCCAATATTTACTCTCTTTACTGGTCTTATCTATGTATTGCCTTTAATGTTGTTAACTCGATTTATGTTCGGTGCCGGTGAAGGCTGTTTTCCAGCTTCATCTTGGAAAACCATTGCTACTTATTTTCCAGCTTATGTTAATGCACATGATCCCACCGGAAATTATGGGCAAAGCCTCAAGCATTGTTAATTTTGGTGGACAAGTCGCTGGCGTATTATCACCGTTTATCATCGGATTTCTTATTGATAATGCCAATGGTGGTTATAATCATGCCTTTTTATTTATGGTAATAGCGTTAATTAGCTCAGCTATATTGACCTTTTTTATCAAAAAGATGAATATCTAACATATCGAAAATGATGGGCGGTAACCGAAAATATTCAAACCTAGTTTGAGTATTTTTTTGCGTCTTTAAGTAAGGTTAATTTAATATAATTGAATGATAAATAATTAAAAAGCGTAAAAATATCCCCCTTATAATTAACGAGATGGTATAGACTCCTCAATTATTTTTACAATACCTCGGTAAATCTAAATCACAATGATCTCAATGAATTTTTGAGCTATTAGATTATTTTGGGCAGAAATAGAGATGATATTTCTAATGGCAATAAGCATGATTTTAGTTAGATGGTATAGACTCCTCAATTATTTTTACAATACCTCGGTAAATCTAAATCACAATGATCTCAATGAATTTTTGAGCTATTAGATTATTTTGGGCAGAAATAGAGATGATATTTCTAATGGCAATAAGCATGATTTTAGTTAGATGGTATAGACTCCTCAATTATTTTTACAATACCTCGGTAAATCTAAATCACAATGATCTCAATGAATTTTTGAGCTATTAGATTATTTTGGGCAGAAATAGAGATGATATTTCTAATGGCAATAAGCATGATTTTAGTTAGATGGTATAGACTCCTCAATTATTTTTACAAAAAATCCCAGTAAATTACTATGGTCTAAAAAAGTATTTAAACTATTAAGTTATTTGTAGGAGAGGTGGATAATACTGTAGACAATGATAAGCTTCGCCATGTTAATCGTTTTCAAAAACGAATATTTAAACCATGGATAATGATGAGAAATGATAGAAAAATACCAAACTAATTTTGAGTATTTTTTTCACAATTGATAATGCTTCTTGACGAACCAACTTCGGCGCTTGATCTTGAACTAGTTGGTGAGGTATTAGCGGTAATGAAATCACTTGCTCAAGAGGGAATGACGATGGTGGTGGTAACCCATGAAATGGGGTTTGCCAGAGAGATGTCGACTCGGGTTATTTTTATCGATCAGGGTATTATTCAAGAACAAGGTTCGCCTGAGCAAATCTTCACTCAACCACAAAATGAAAGAACCCAATTGTTTTTAAGTAAAGTATTATAACCAGCCTCATTTACCATTTGATTGATTAAAACAATCTGCCATAAAAACCGCACTCACCAATGGCGAGTGCGGTTTATGAATTAGATTTACATAAAAACAGGCTTTATGCTTTATATTTTTTCATTACAATTGAAGCATTGGTACCACCAAAACCGAAGCTATTTGACATGACTGTCGTTAATTCACGCTCGGTTGGTTCGGTGATAATGTTCATTCCTACTGCTTCATCTGCAAGTTCGTCAATATTGATACTTGGTGTAATAAAGCCGTGTTCAAGCATAAGTAGTGAATAAATCAACTCTTGTGCACCAGTGGCACTTAATGAATGACCTGTCATTGATTTAGTTGAAGATATAGCCGGGATGTTATCACCAAATACTTGTTTAATAGCCCATAATTCTTTAACGTCACCAACTGGCGTCGAAGTCCCGTGGGTATTGATATAATCAACTGGTCCATCCAGATCTTGAATAGCAAGCTGCATACAACGCATAGCCCCTTCTCCTGATGGTGCAACCATGTCATAACCGTCAGATGTTGCGCCATAACCAACTAGCTCACCATAAATATGTGCGCCACGAGCAAGGGCGTGTTCAAGTTCTTCAACAACCACCATTCCAGCACCGCCAGCAATAACGAAACCGTCACGGTTTCTATCATAAGCACGTGATGCTTTTTCTGGTGTATCGTTGTATTTGGTTGATAATGCACCCATTGCGTCAAATTCGCATGACATTTCCCAACATAGTTCTTCACCACCACCGGCAAAAACAACGTCTTGTTTACCAAGTTGGATAAGTTCCGCAGCATGACCAATACAGTGTACCGATGTTGCACAAGCAGACGTCATTGAGTAGCTAACACCTTTAATTTTAAATGGTGTTGCTAAACAGGCTGATATTGCTGATGACATTGATTTAGTTACCGCGTATGGACCAACTCCGCGTAAACCTTTCTCTTTCATTCCAGCAACGACATTGTATTGGGTTTTGGTTGAACCACCATAACCAGCGATAAGACCGGTTCGAGGATTCGATACTTGTTCTGGGGTTAATTTTGCATCTTCGATTGCTTGTTGTAGAGCAAGATAACCATAAATAGAAGCATCATTCATAAAACGGACAACTTTGCGATCGATAAGTCCAGTAGTATCTAATTTAACATTACCGCAAACATGACTACGCATTCCGCTATCTTTCATTTCTTGGGAGAAAGTAATACCGCTTCGGCCCACTCTCAACGATTCTAAAACCTCTTTGGTATTATTCCCGATACTTGAAAGAATACCTAATCCCGTAATTACTACACGTTTCATCTAATGCTCTACTCCTAAGTTAACTGGCTTCGTATGAAAAATTGGTCTGATTATAGCGTACACTTGTAAGCTGAACAATACCCTATAATTGATTTTATTTTTTGATTTTTAATTAAGATGAGGTTAATGAAATAAATAACCAATAACTTTCATCATTTTTACATTTTATTAATGCAAGCTTGATAAATTAGGTATAAATGCAGTTTTATTAGCAACTTTTTGTTATTTGTGATCTGATTATTTACTTGCGAAGACACATAAAATCGCTATAATACTGTAAATATATACAGTTATTGGTGATAATTATGATTCAAGACAAAATAATATCAAAGCTTGAGATACTAGCTGAGTCTGCAAAATACGATATTTCGTGTGCATCCAGCGGTACTTCTCGCAGTAATAAAAATAAAGGCATTGGTAGTGCTTCACGCTGTGGTATCTGTCATTCCTTTACTGCCGATGGACGATGTGTCTCGTTATTAAAAATCATGTTGACCAATTACTGTATGTTTGATTGTGCTTACTGTATTAATCGCCAAAGCAATGATATTGCTCGAGCTGGATTTACTCCAAAAGAGTTAGCTGATTTAACAATTGAGTTTTATCGTCGTAATTATATTGAAGGGCTTTTTTTAAGCTCAGGGATTGTGCGTAGTGCTGATCATACTATGGAAAAAATGATTCGAGTGGTTAAAATTCTACGTAAAGAATATCACTTCAATGGTTATATCCATATGAAAGCGATCCCTGGTGCAAGTAATGAGTTAATCCGTGAAGCAGGATTACTAGTAGATCGAATGAGTGTCAATCTTGAGATCCCAACGGAACGCAATTTAAAACTACTTGCGCCAGATAAAGATCATCAAACCATCTATCAACCCATGCGCCATATTCAACAAAATTTGCTGGAAAATATTGAAGATCGTAAAAAGATCAAATCAACCCCCAAATTTGTGCCAGCAGGACAAAGCACGCAGGTAATTATTGGCGCGACGGATGAAACGGATAATCAAATATTACAACTTACTGCTAAGCTCTATAAGCGCCCAAGTATGAAACGAGTTTACTACTCAGGATTTATTCCAGTAAATAGCTATGATAAACGATTACCCGTATTGCAAGAAGTACCAAGAGTGCGTGAAAATCGTTTATATCAAGCTGATTGGTTGTTACGTTTTTATGATTTTAGCGTCGATGAAATTGTTAATGATGAACACCCCGATCTTGATTTAACTGTTGACCCTAAATTATCTTGGGCGATTCGTAATCCTCAGTTTTTTCCGGTCGATATTAATCGCGCAAGTTATCAAAAGATTCTGCGAGTCCCCGGTATTGGTGTTAAATCAGCAAAATTAATTGTGATGGCAAGACGACATCGAAAGCTTAATATCGAAGCATTAAAACGAATTGGTGTGGTACTAAAACGCGCGCAATTTTTTATTGTATGTCATGAGATGAGAACCTATAAATTACTTGATTCATCCGCTGAATATATTCGTCTTAGCTTACAAGATCCGCCAATGCTTGAAGTTAAAAAGGAGCCTATTCCACAACAGCTAGTGATGGGGTGGTAAGTTATGATAGCGTTCCGTTATGACAAAACTTTTGAAGGGTTATTATGCGCGGTTTTTGATGCGTTTAAATTTAAAAAAATGCCTGAATGTTTGTTGAGCGATGATGAATTAGTGCCGCTTTTGGTTTCGCAATCTCACCAAGTGGAATATCGTAACAGTAAATATGAAAGGGTATACACGGCGCTACAGAAAAAGTTATCCCCCATAGCTCTCAATCAACTTTTGTTTACATGGTTATCTCAATTGCCTGAAAGTGATTTAATCATTTTTCGTTATATTTGCAAAGTTTTTAAAGCAAACTGTTCAATTGAAACCGATTTTGGCGATCCAGATGTGCTTACGGTTCATGATATCGCTAAAAAAGTGAACAAAGAAAAACACCATATTCAACAATTTGTACGATTTAATACTATTCAAAATCCAGCAAGCGATATTGATGAAAAAATCTATTTTGCGGTTATAGAGCCTATTTATAATGCTTTACCGTTAACCACGCGATTTTTTAAAGATCGTTATGCTGACCAAAAATGGGCAATTTATGATGAAAAACGCCAGTATGGTTATTTTTATAATTTAGAAAAAATAGAGCAAATCTCGTTAAACGATAGTGATAATCTGATTGTCAATAACAAAATTAACCAAGATTATCTGACTGACGATGAAAAACTTTTTCAAACGATGTGGTATCGTTATTGTAATGCGTTAACGATTAAAGAAAGAATCAATCCAAAATTACAACGACAAAATATGCCAAGACGATTTTGGCAACATTTGCCGGAAATGCAAGAGAATTAAAAACGCCGAACGATTCGGCGTTTTTCTCTCAGTGTTTCTCTATAAATGCTTGGTAAAAATTATTGGGCGTCGATATCGCCAATAATACCATTAATGCTTTCTTGACGTTGTTTCTCTTTTTGCTCATCAACTTTACCGCCAGACGCATTAAAGTCATTACGTTGGAAGTAAGCATTACGCATGAAATTATAAGGGTCATCACTGTTTTTAAGTAAATCTTCGTACTCAATAGCCATCGCGCGCGCTTCAACACCATCAACAGCACCTCGCACTAACGCCCATTCCCAATCTAACCAAACAAGTGGTGGATACAAGGAATCAACAAGATCACCACCTTCTTGACGAAGAGTAGCAGAACCATAGAAAGGTAACACAACATAAGGACCATAAGGTACGTCATAATGACCTAATGTTTGTCCAAAACCATGTTTAGCACCTTTTTGTAACTGAGGATCTGCCATACCAGCAACATCAAAGATACCACAAACACCAAAAACAGTATTAATAAAGAATCTAGCTAAATGCTTACTTGATTCGCGTCCTTCGCCTTGCAGAGCGCTATTGACCATTGATGCTGGTTCAGAAAGGTTAGATGAGAAATTAACGACTCCTTTCCGTATTGGTGTTGGTACATAATCCTTCCAAACCACAGCAGCAGGGCGCAATATATATGGATCAAGTGCATAGTAGTTAACATTAAACATGGCGTTATTAAAACCCGATAGTGGGTCACTATAGCTATTGGTTTCAGGCTGATAGGTCGCGCAACTTGTCAGTGCTAAAACCGAAAACATCATACCTATTATTCTTTTTTTCATAATGTTATAAATCATAATTATCGAATAGTTAAATTGTATCATGTTTGCTCAAAATAGAAAATTTTTCATTATTTAAATGGTAATGTCTTGATAAATTTATTAGAATAAATGGTGTTGATGACCTCATAGTTAAATGGATATAACGAGCCCCTCCTAAGGGCTAGTTGCAGGTTCGATTCCTGCTGGGGTCAAATTGAATAGAATAGTTAATACTCATCTTAAATTTATGCGCTAATTAATTATCACATTAAATCATTTTAATTCATTAAACTATTGATAATTCATTCACTTTTTTATTTTTATCCTATAAAATTGCCTAAATTGCAATAGTTGTCTTTCTGCCTGATTAATTTTTCAAAAAAATGATTTATTTAACTCAAAGCTTGTTATTTGTTTTTTTTAAGAATCTTTAGCTGCATTATAAATCTCTTGAATATAATTTGAAGCTGATTTCAATGCATGAATTATATCCTTATAATTTTTCTCTTTAGAATTCAAAAGTAATTTTAAATAATTTACAAATCCTTTAGCTCAATGAATAGTATTAGTAATTTTATTTTCCATTCCATGACTAATCAGACCTTACTGGCACTACCTTTTAATTTAAAATCAGTTATATCAGTTAAGCCATATAGTTTATTCGTGATTTTTTTACCTCGTTAATCCATTATTGTCCATGTTTAATTAATTTTTATTACATCTATATAGATGATTTTAATTAATGAAAAAGCGATTTTTTCATTAAGATAGGATATTGTAAAAATAGTTTTGATTATATAGGGAAGAAAATCGTATTACACCAATCAAATTTCTGAAATTTTAAAAAAACTTTTCAAACTTCAAAAAATCGAGAAATGGGGATTTTGAGTTATTATCACTAAAAAATAATCCTAAGTAGAAAATTCATTTAAATTATCTATTAGAGTAAAAGTTGAAATCTATATAATTTGTAACTATTGTACGTTAAAATACCCGCCATTATTTTTTATCGCATACTAAGGAAACAACTTAATGACAACTGAATTGACAACGCTTGATAAGATTAAACGGCAAATTGCCGAAAATCCGATTCTATTGTATATGAAAGGGTCACCAAAATTGCCAAGTTGTGGTTTTTCTGCTCAAGCGGTGCAGGTGTTATCGCAATGTGGTGTGCCGTTTGCGTATGTTGATATTTTACAAAATCCAGATATTCGAACTGAATTGCCAAAATTTGCTAATTGGCCAACTTTCCCACAACTTTGGGTTGAAGGGGAGTTGATTGGTGGTTGTGATATTATGCTAGAGATGTTCCAAACTGGTGAATTACAGACGTTAATCAAAGAGACAGCTGAAAAGCATAAATCATAATTAATCATGTAAAAAAAGAGAGCATTAAAACTCTCTTTTTTATTTCTTGATGTAGAATTTTACTATTCTTCATTTTCCGACTTACCAACCGCTAATGGCCAACCTCCTAATCGTTTATAACGATTCACGATTTCACAAAACAGAATTGCGGTTTTTTCGGTGTCATATAAAGCGCTATGAGCTTGTTTGTGATCGAAGGGAATTTGCGCTGCTTCACAGGCTTTGGCAAGAACGGTTTGACCAAATACTAATCCACAAAGTGAAGCGGTATCAAAAGTGGCAAAAGGGTGAAAAGGGTTACGTTTAATCCCCGCTCGCTCTGATGCTGCCATTAAAAAACGGTGATCAAAATGGGCATTATGCGCAACAATCACCGCGCGGTTACATTCATTTTCCTTAATACCAGTTCTAACCACTTTAAATATTGTTTCTAATGCGACTTTTTCATCAACGGCGTCACGTAATGGGTTATTAGGATCGATGCCGTTAAAGGCTAAAGCTGTTGGTTCTAAAATGGCGTCTTCAAAAGGATTGACGTTAAATTGTAAGGTTTGATCCGGTGATAAAAAACCATCTTCATCCATTTTTAAAGTGATGGCGGCAATTTCTAAAATTGCATTTTGGCGGGGATCGAAGCCCGAAGTTTCAATATCAATTACGACTGGATAAAATCCACGAAAACGTTCACATAATTTAGCGTTTAGCACAATAGTTGTCTTATTTTTACGAGAATTAATGATATTATGCCAGTTTTTAGTTATTTCGACTAGAATCAATTTAAAACATTAAACATAGATTAAATCCGTTATCAATAAATTATTGACGGTCAATTGAACTCAATTTTTGTCGTGATTGATTAATCTCTCTAATCCATTGATTGTTAAGTTTTTTAGCATGTTTAGGTAAATGCTTTAAGCGGTGATCGATAATTTGTAAAACTTGATTTGCTTTATTAATCTCATTCCAATCAATCAGTGTTTGCAAATAGTAAGAGATAGCTTCAAAGCTTGGATAGTAATCAATAAGTGCTTCAAACTCCTCTTTGGCTTGCTCAATTTGATTGAGCGAAACCAGAATTTTAGTATAAAGTAGATGGCCTTCATCCGAATAGTAGTTAGGGTTGGTTTGGCGAAGGTAGTCGAGTATTTCTTTGGCTTTGTTGAGTTGTTTATCTTGATATAACGCATTAGCATATTGTAACAAGATGTCTGGAGCGGTTTTATAAATGCCTGATAAAGCTTGTTGATAATAGGCTAGGGCCTCATTAGCACGATTGTTGTCGACCAGCGCTTTCGCTAAACGAATCTGGGCATCGACAGTTGGTGACAAGTCATAATTATTCTGCGCTTCACGTAGTTCACGTTGTGGATCGATAGCCTTTCGTAACAATGATTCAATTTCATAACCAGTGCGGGTTGCCCGAATATCGGGTAAGTAGCAAACAACGAAATAAGCAATACACCCAACAATTGGGAACATAAATAAAAGGTATATCCAATAACGATCCTGATTGTTTTTTATCGCATGAATCGCAAAAAATACCGCAAAAAGCGTACTTAAACCAATTCCAAAAATAGGCACAATAATTCTCTTTTTAATCAATGTTACTGTTTAAAGATGCGACAATTTATCATGTAATTAGGTTAAAATGAATTTTAAATTGTAAGTAAGTTGATTTTTGATGTTTTATTAACCATTATATTGTTTAATCACAATATATTATTCGTATCGCGGAATAGTAGTTGAGGTTATATGTCAATGAGGTACAATGGTTTGATTATTGAGAAGCTCATATTTACCCAATATGGTAGATGATACTTCTCAATATTGAAGGAATTTAACTATAGTAAAAAATAGAAAATTTCAGGAAGCTGGTATTTGTACTGATGAAAAACTCGGCAAACGTCTAAGTACTTTAGTGGATAAGATGTTAACTAAGTAAAATAGTAAAACCACTAGAGTGAAATTAACCTCCGCCGCCGAAGCTAGACAAAAAACCGGTATGAGCCAATCAGAGTTTGCCAACTTACTCGGTATATCTAAAAAAACGCTGCAAGGTTGGGAACAGGGAAGGCGTGAACCACAGGGACCAGCAAAAGTGTTGATTAAAATCGCAGATACTCATCCTGAAGTACTTTGGGAAATCAATAAAAATGATACTCAACTCGCATAGAGGTTGTTATGCATCAATTAGAACTTCAACATATCATCAATAATGAATTACAAGTGTCGCGATATCGTGACTATGCGCCTAATGGTTTACAAGTCCAAGGTCGACCAGAAATTAAGAAAATTGTTACTGGGGTAACGGCTTGTCAATTGTTGTTAGATAAAGCTGTTGAGCTTAATGCCGATGCTGTGTTGGTTCATCATGGCTATTTTTGGAAGAATGAACCTGAAACGATCACGGGTATCAAATATCACCGGATGAAGACTTTACTTAGTCATGATATTAATTTATATAGTTACCATCTTCCGTTAGATGGTCACCCAGTATTAGGCAATAATGTGTTACTTGGGAACATGTTTGATATCACGGTTGATGCGCGTGATGACATTACCGATTTACTTTTTAAAGGGACACTCAATAGTCCTTTAACTGCGCTTGAATTTAAACAACAACTTGAACAAAAACTTCATGATGGTCGCAGTTCAGTTTTATTTTGTGGTAATAATGCACCAGCGGTAATTAATCGAGTGGCATGGTGTAGTGGCGGTGGGCAGGATTTTATTGAATCGGCTGCTCAGCAAGGGGTTGATGCGTTTTTTACAGGTGAAGTATCGGAAAGGACAATTCATATTGCACGAGAATATGGCATTAATTTTTATGCTGCAGGTCATCATGCAACGGAACGTTATGGTATTAAAAAGTTGGGTGAATGGTTAGCCAGACACAATGAATTAGAAATTATTTTTGTCGATATTGATAATCCTGCATAACAAAAGTTGAATTTAAATAAGAAATATCGCATACTTATTCGCAGTTTTTTTTAATCGTTAAGTTGTTATTATAACCAATAATATGAGAGGTCGCTTTATGTTTACAGGAAGTCTGGTCGCACTTGTTACTCCAATGGATTCGAAAGGAAATGTGGACCATGTAAGCTTAAAAAAATTGGTCGAATATCATATTGCAAATGACACGTCTGCCATTGTATCAGTAGGAACAACCGGCGAATCAGCAACGCTTGATCATAATGAGCACATTGATGTTATCAAACGTACTATTGATTATGCAGATGGACGAATTGATATTATTGCCGGCACAGGTTCAAACGCTACTAAAGAAGCGATCGAATTAACTCGTCAAGTCGAAGATATTGGTGTAGTTGGTTGCTTAACTGTCGCACCATACTACAATAAACCAACTCAAGAAGGTTTATACCAACACTTTAAAGCTATTGCAGAAAGTTCGCCATTACCTCAAATTCTTTATAATGTCCCAGGTCGAACATGTAGTGATATTAAACCTGAAACGGTCGGTCGATTAGCTAAAATTAAAAATATTGTTGCATTAAAAGATGCAACCGGTGACCTATCTCGCGTTTATAAAACACGAAAATTAGTTGGTGACGACTTTAAGTTATTAAGTGGCGATGATGCAACTTTTTTAGATTTTATTATTTTAGGTGGTGATGGCGTTATTTCGGTTACGGCTAACGTGGCAGCAAAACAAGTAGCAACCGTTTGTGAATTAGCATTTAATAACCAAATCCAACAGGCGCGCCTGTTAAACGATACTCTAATGGGGCTCCATACTCATTTATTTATTGAACCAAACCCAACGCCAGCTAAATGGGCGAGTGCTCGTTTAGGCTTAATTGCGAACGGTGCTATCCGTTTACCATTAGTCCAATTGGGTGAAGCTTCTATTCCCGTAGTTGAACAAGCATTGAAAAATGCTAAATTAATTTAAATTGACTATAACCTCACTCTAAAAGCAGAAATCTATGTTGAATAAAATAGAATTGAAAAGCAATGCTTTAAAGAAAATAGCTGTTTTATCGGTTATTACTTCTATGTTTCTTGTTGGATGTAGTAATGATCAGCGTTATAAACGAGAAATTGACGGCAATGAAGATTATCTCAGTTCTCCAGCTTTAAAATCGTTAATTATTCCTGAAGGTGTTTCTGTGCCAGTCGAATCTAGTGATTTTTATGTAGACAACAACAATGTTGAAGGTGCTGTTGGTAAACAACTTGACGTCCGTCCACCAACATTAACTATTTCAACTATCCCAGATTCTTTTGTGTTTTATGAACATGGTACTGTTACTTTTAATGTGCCTATTAGTTATGGTATTTGGAATAATATTCCAAATACCTTAAACAAACAGAATATTCTGGTCAGTTCAAGCGATAGTAAAACCATTAAAACCAATGATGCGATTATTATTCGTCAAGATGAACAGCAACCTGTTGACGCATCTTTTGTATTTACCCGCCAAATTTTAGGCGAAACAGAAACCATCACCATAGTATTAAATTCATTAACGCGTGGTGGTGAAGATCTTATGTCACAACCGATCGAAGTTCAGCGTTATGTGGTTGGGTTATTCAATCAATTAATGGATGATGTCGCCCCTGAATCACTTCGAACTGTACCTGTTAAAGAAAAAAAAGATAGTGAAGAATCAGATCAAAATAAGGATCTGAAAGAAGATCTTAAAGATAGCATCAGAAATGATCGCTAATTTATCGATCTGATAGTCTTTTATCTGAAAGAGTTAAAATAGCGCGAGTCTATTTTAACCCAATATTGGAGTAACTTACCTTCGCTAGGTTCTTAATAAACATAAATAGCAACGGGGTATTTGATTTGAAATTGAGGGGCAAATAGCTCCTTAATTATTTATTGGCAATTTGATATAAGGTTATAAACATGAAAAA
>CAMLIK010000007.1 GCA_946480175.1 uncultured Gilliamella sp. | reverse complement strand
ATTAGAATACACCTTCTACATTATGTGCTGCCATAATCGCGCGAACAACAGCACGTGCTTTGTTACGTGATTCGTCCGATTCTGCTTGAGGTTCTGAATCTAAAACCACCCCACATCCAGCTTGTACGGTTGCTATACCATCTTCCACATAGGCACTGCGGATGACAATACAGGTATCAAGATCACCATTAGCAGTAAAATACCCAACAGCCCCACCATAACTACCTCGTTTTATCTTTTCCGATTCAGCAATTAACTGCATTGCTCTAACTTTTGGCGCGCCAGTTAATGTCCCCATATTCATGGTGGCTTGATAAGCATGCAAGGCATCAAGATCTTGCCTTAACTGACCAACAATTCGCGAAACCAAATGCATAACATAGGAATAACGATCCACTTTTAATAACTCTTTGGTATATCGGCTTCCCGGCTGACAGATTCGGGCTAAATCATTGCGAGCTAAATCAACTAGCATTAAATGTTCAGCTAACTCTTTTTTATCGGTACGCATTTCTAACTCTAATCTACTATCAAGATCATAATCAATCTCGCCATTGGCAGTTAAACCACGAGGACGGGTACCGGCGATAGGATAAATTTCCACTTGATTATTGGCTTTGTTATATTTAAGTGCACTTTCGGGGGAAGCACCAAACAGAACAAAATCTACATCTTGCATATAAAACATATAAGGGCTTGGATTGTTATTTTTTAATACTTGATAAGCGGATAATGGCGCTGGACAAGGTAATGAAAAACGTCTTGATGGAACAGCTTGAAAGATCTCACCTTGTTGAATCGCATCTTGCATTTTCTTAACCATGGTATTGAAATCATCATCACTCTTGTTACAAGAGACATTTATATTAGCCAATGATTGCGTTTTAATTGGGTTCAATGGTTGATTGAGCTTATTTTGTAATTCAGCCAATCTCCGATTTAAACGATTAACTTCATCAGGACAAGAAGTAAACGCGGTTGCTTTTAATAATGAGACGCGATCTTTGTGATTAATTTCCAATAACGTTTCGGCTAGATAAAAGCGAAAATCTTGACAACGTTGTTCGGTTGGTAAAATCGGTAAATGCTCAAAACCCGTCACCAAATCATAGGCAAATAATCCACCAACAAAAACAGCATCAGTACTGGCATCTTGAGGAATATTGACGATATTTAATAAGGTTCTTAAGGCATCAAATATCGATAGGGACTTTAAGCGAGAATCTTCATCTTGCAAACTGTCAATCGGTGGAAAAACTAATTTGAGATTATTTTCATCTAATTGGATTTTGCTAACGTTATCGGGAAAAGCTTGTTGCAATAAAGGGAGTAATTTTTGACCGTTACTTGTTAACGCTTGAAAAATCACTTCGTTATTCAGTGCCGAAATCGTCAAAGCACTATCAACGATCATCACGCTTTTTATGCCCTGTTTATTATCAATTTCGGCCGATTCAAGCAACAATGTTGCCGTTTTGTTATCACAAAGTTGATAAAATACCTGAGTCGGATCCTGATAATAACCAATGGTTTTGATTATCTGTGTTAATGTAGGCTTATTCATTGTTGACTCTCTTTTTATAAATTATTTTTTATCTTTTTTAAACTAAAAAACCCGCTCTGAGCGGGTATTATGAACATAAGACATCATCACATCACCCGCAAAAAGTGATGTGCCACCAACCCAAAACGGTAGTTTGTTGACAATAAGTTAATAAAGGTTGATGATTTATCATTATTATATCTGCTTAAAAAACATGTTGTACTATTAAACTAGTTCATTAGTGTGTTGTCAAGTGAATATTTTATGTTCGATAAATAAAATCTAACTGTATTTTTACCTAATTTATATAATTCAAACGATTCCATTAGGATCTTATTTTTTATGCACTTAAACAGAGGAATAACAAAAAGTTATTTTAATTTCATATAGTTAAAAAAATTATAGTTTGTCAAATAACCTAATACCGACTAAAATAGCTCACACCTTAAAACTGTTAATAAAAATTAGAGATTTTGATTTATGCCAATATTTTATATTTTAATCATTGTAATTGTTTTACTGGCTGTTGTAACTGTTTTTAAAGCTATCACCATTGTTCCGCAAGGATACCAATATACCATCGAGCGTTTTGGTAAATACACTCATACGCTTGAGCCAGGTTTGAACATTATTATTCCTTTTATGGATGGTGTTGGTCGTAAAATTAATATGATGGAACAAGTTCTTGATATCCCATCTCAAGAAGTTATTTCTAAAGATAACGCAAATGTACAAATTGATGCGGTTTGCTTTATTCAAGTACAAGAAGCAGCAAGAGCGGCTTACCAAGTTAATCAACTTGAACGAGCCGTAATTAATCTTATGATGACAAACATCCGTACAGTACTTGGTAGTATGGAGCTTGATGAGATGCTATCACAACGTGATCATATCAACTCTAAACTGCTTAGCATTGTTGATGATGCGACTAGTCCTTGGGGAATTAAAATTACCCGTATCGAAATTCGTGACGTTCGTCCGCCAGCAGAACTGATCGCAGCCATGAATGCGCAGATGAAAGCTGAACGTAATAAACGTGCTGAAATTCTTGAAGCGGAAGGTATTCGTCAAGCCGCTATTTTACGTTCTGAAGGTGAAAAACAGTCAGAAATATTAAAAGCAGAAGGTGAAAAACAAGCAGCATTTTTACAAGCTGAAGCGCGTGAACGTGCTGCCGAAGCGGAAGCTAAAGCAACACAAATGGTTTCGGACGCTATTGCAGCTGGTAATATTAATGCGATCAACTACTTTGTTGCGCAAAAATATACTGAAGCGTTACAACAAATCGGTGCTTCAGATAACAGTAAAGTCGTGATGATGCCTCTTGATGCTTCTAGCCTAATGGGTAGCATTGGTGGTATTACTGAATTAATTAAAAATTCTAAGTAAACTGTTTAAATGAATCAAATCTTCCTACCTAAATTAGTTAGAAAGATAAAATATTTTAATAAATAATAGGTAACAACCAATGACTGATTTTTTAACGGTTATTTATGACAATCCTCACTGGGTTTTTATTGCTTTAGGCGGCATTTTGCTGATTATTGAGCTATTAGGAACCGGTGGATATGGGCTTTGGAGTGGAATTGCAGCGATTATTGTTGGTTTAATTGCTTGGGTTGTACCTTTATCTTGGCCTATTTTATGGATTTTGTTTGCTATTTTTACTTTAATATCTGCTTACCTTTGGTGGGTATGGTTAAAAAAACATGGTAAAGACAAAACAGGTAAAGGTGAAATAAATCAACCTCAACAAGAATTAATCGGTATTAAAACCATCGTTACCGATGCTATTGTTAATGGTTCTGGTCGCATAAAAATCAAAGATGGCACATGGTCAGCAAAATGTAACCAAGATTTAGAAGCTGGGCAACATGTTGAAGTCATTGCTGTTGAGGGCCTAGTTCTCAAAGTAAAAGCACTCAACAAATAATTCAATAGATAAATTAAATACGAGTCATTGACTCGTATTTTTTTGTTCATCATAAAATAGTTATATAAATATCATTCAATAAAACGATAGTAAAATTAAGCCATATAACTCCTTACTATGGATTAGAGCGGATACCGATCACTTTCCAATTATGATTTGACTCATCGGTAATTTTACCTTTCTTCACGTCAGTAATGTATTTAATGGTCATGTTACGAATTGTACCTTCTTCATCACCTAATACAGTCCGAGAATTCCAAATTGGCTCTACTCTTCGCCCTTCTAATGGACCACCTTTTTTTACCAGCATTTCATAACGATAAGCATTCATACCAAATTTAATTTTCATATCATCTGTAATTGCTTTACCATTTAATAATGTTAAGTTTTTGATACGGTGCCCAACTGGTTCGCTAAGGTCAATAACATATTTGACACCTCCAAACATATCATAAGTCATATATTTAGATGCACCGCGCACAGAGTCATATTGATAGGTTTTGTCAGTCGGTTTAACTTGAGCAAAATAAGCAGCAGACCACTCCATATAATCTTTGAGATCCTTTCCTGTTACCTCAAAAATTGAAGTCTCACCTGCGGTATATTGATAGTTGTTGGCAATATCTTTGCGAGCTATTGCCCCTTTATTTAAGATGGCTTTTTTATTATCAACTAAAACTGAAGTCACATCGGCACCACTATAATAAAGCTGCACCGTATTGAGTAAATTTGTTAAACCACTTTCTTCCAAATAAACCGCCAGTATACCATTAATTATCTGTTGTGGAACAAGATCGCTATCAGTTTCACCAATAACTTGATTAGCAATTTCCCTAAGTTGCTGATGATAAGGAGAATAGATTTTTACGATTTCAGGATCAGCTCGATAATCTTTTACTGGTAGCGTTTGAGACTTTTTAAATTTTAATCTCCTTTTATCACCTTCAACATCAAATTTAAGATCGACTACAGATACAACCGTACCATAGCGATGCGGTTCAGTAATAACAACGTTATTAATCACTTTTTCACTAATATTTTGATGATTATGCCCTGCGATAATTGCGTCTAGTTCAGGTAGTTGATTTGCAACATCAGCAACGCCGGTACCCGCTTTATTATTTTCATTATCTAGCCCCATGTGGGTAACTAATATGATAGCATCAACAGATTGCTGTTTAAGATTTGCGATCTGTTTTCTAATTTCAGGTATTGGCTGCGTAAATTCCATTTGATTTACATAGCCGGTCTTACTCTCATATTCAGGAACAAATGGCGTAGTCGCACCAATAAAGCCTATTTTTACGCCCTCCTTTTCAATAATCGTTGTGGCTGGTAGATAAGGCTTACCTGATTTTTTATAAAATATATTAGCAGCCAAGGATTTCCCTTTGAATTCAGACGTAATTTTATCCACAATTGACATACCAAAATTAAATTCATGATTACCTAAAACCATAATGTCGTAATTCATAACATTTAGTGCTGCAATGGCAGGATGATTTGTCTCATTATGGAATCTTTCAATTTGATTATCTTGAATAATATCGCCTGCATCAACCATAATTACGTTGGTATGTTGTGATCGATACTCCTTTAAGAATGAAGATATTTGAGCATAAGATCCTGACAAATCTTCCTTATCAGTCCCATAATTCCAAGGTAACATTCGACCATGCACATCAGATGTTGCCAAGATCGAGACCTCAACTTCTTTAGCCTGCGTTTGAAATACACTAGCTAACATGAACAAACCACTAAATAAAATTCCTTTTCTGATTATCAACATCTCTATCCCCTATCACCATTGTTTAAAGTAATATTCTAATATTAAAACAATCTTGCTTTTATAATTTAATTATGATTATAAACAAGATTCAATTTTTCGCAGTAAAATCAATAATTTTTAATAATAAACGGAAGGTATAAATATGATAGTTGATAAATAAGCAAAAAATGATAACCAAATCTTCTGGTTATATGAGTAATATGGATTAAAAATAACAAAACCGTCGACTAAAGTCGACGGTGAATATTTATTTATCAAGTAAAGTAAATGTTTGTTTTTCTTTGGTTGTAGAGTCGGCGCCGACAAACACATTAAACTTACCAGGCTCGGCAACATATTGCATTTTGTCGTTCCAGAATTTTAACATGTCATATTTGATAACAAATTTTACTTGGCCTTTTTCGTGCGGTTTGAGTGAGATTGTTTCAAATCCAACTAACTCTTTTACTGGACGACTAATTGAGGCAGTGACGTCTTGCAAATATAACTGAACAACTTGTGTCCCTTCTTTGTCGCCAATATTTTCCACATTGGCAATAACTTCAATTTCGCCATTTGGTGACATTTCGGTTTTTGATAATGAAAAATCAATTGCAAAATTGGTATAACTCAAACCATAACCGAATGGAAATAACGGTTCGTTCGGGCTGTCAAAATAAGAGGTGGTATATTTACCCATATTGATCGTGCCATGAGGTCGCCCTGTATTTAAATGACCATAATAAACTGGAATTTGACCTACATTATCAGGGAAAGACATCGGTAATTTACCTGATGGATTATAATCACCAAATAGAACATCAGCAACAGCATTACCACCCTCAGTACCTAAGAACCAAGTTTCAAGCATAGCATCAGCTTGTTGATATTCTTCTTTTACTGTAAGTGGACGCCCATTCATTAATGCGATAATCAGTGGTTTGCCGGTGGCTTTTAATGCCTTAATTAACCGTTTTTGGCTAACTTGCAAATTAAGATCGGTTCGACTTGATGATTCATGTGCCATACCTTCTGCTTCACCCACAAATAGGACAACAACATCCGATTTTTTAGCTTGAGCAACGGCTTCGGCAATCATCTTTTCAGGAGGTCTTTTATCAAATTTAGTGATCTCCTTATATAAATTTAAGAATTTATAAAGATTAGGATCATCCGAGATATTTGCTCCCCAAGCGTAGCTAACTAGTTTTGGATTATTTACCGCATTTTTAATTCCTTCTAACGGTGTTACTGCTAAATTAGCACGGCCAGCACCCGACCAACTACCTAAAATATCGCGTTTTGAATCAGCTAGTGGTCCGATCACGGCAATTTTTTTATTTTTACTTAATGGTAGAATATTATTTTTATTTTTTAACAATACAATACTACGACGAGCGACATCTCTTGCTTCGGCTCGATGTAAGCGATCGTTGGCGAACATGGTTTCAATATCAAAATTAGAATCTAAATTACGATGAGGGTTTTTAAATAATCCCATATCATATTTAAGCTCTAACACTCGGCGACAAGCTTGATTAAGTTGATCTTCTGAAATTGCACCTTCATTGACTAATTCTGGTAAAAATTGCAAAAAGTACTCATCGTTCATACTAATATCAATACCAGCTTGGATTGCAATTCGAACTGCATCTTTAGCATCTTTTGCTACGCCATGATTAATCAACTCACGAATAGCACCGTGATCACTCACAACTACACCATCAAAATGCCATTGGTCACGCAATACCTCAGTTAATAACCAATGGTTAGCAGTAGCTGGAATACCATTTACACTAACAAGTGCAACCATAACAGCTCGGCTACCGGCATCAACGGCGGCTTTATACGGCAATAGATATTCTTGGAACATTTTTCGTTCACTCATATCAGTGCTGTTATATTCACGACCCGCTTCAACCGCACCATAAAGCGCAAAGTGCTTAACGGTTGTCACTAATGATTTTTTATCTTCAAGGGACTGTTTTTGCATCTTTTCAACAAAAATCCGCCCTGCTTCCGATGTTAAATAAGGATCTTCACCAAAGCCTTCCGATACTCGTCCCCATCTTGGATCACGAGTAATATCGACCATTGGCGCCCATGTCACATTGAGTCCATCGGAAGTTGCTTCATCAGACGAGACATCAGCTACTTTACCAATCGCATCACGATCCCATGTTGCAGCAATGCCTAAATTAATAGGAAATACCGTGCGATGACCGTGAACAATATCAAAACCAAAATAAACAGGAATTTTATTTGCTGACTTTAGTGCTCTTTCCTGCATCCTTGAAAGATCTGGCTCAACTACGGTATTAAAAATACCACCGATTTCGCCCGCTTCAATTTGATCAAGAACTTTATCTAATGTTAGATCACCACCCACACTAATTAATCGCAGTTGTCCCACTTTTTCTTCAATCGACATTTTTGACATCAAATTATCAATAAACGCTTTCTTTTCTTCTTTATTGGGATTTTGTGCAAATGAAGGACATGAAAAAATAAAAAAAACGAAAAATAAAACCAATTTTTTCATCATAATAACTATTTTTATATTTAAGAGGATAGACAAGTGGATAGCATAACGTATTTAATTAAAAAAATCCCGTTATTTAGAAATAACACCTCAAAATATAAAGACAAAAGCATTTATTCTTAAAAAATAGACCTCAAAAAGTGCGTTCCTCAACTTTTTTCAGATTTTTGGCAAGATAGATAAAAAAATGCCGACCAATGTCTTTAAAACCACGTCGGCAAAAATAATGAATTGAAAATGGTTAGTCGCGGAAATTAGTAAATTGGAAGGGTTGCCCTAATTCACCGTTTTTCACTAATGCCATGGTCGCTTGTAAATCATCACGCGACTTACCAGTAACGCGAACCTGCTCACCTTGTACTTGAGCTTGCACTTTGAGTTTACTGTCTTTAACTAGCTTAACTATTTTTTTAGCTAACTCTTTATCGATGCCTTGTTTTAGTTTGACAGTAATACTATAAAACTTGCCGCTATGTTCCATTTCTTCTGGAATTTCTAGCGCACCACCATCAATACCACGTTTAGCCAGCTTATCACGTAAAATATCCAATAGCTGCTGGACTTGGAAATCAGATTGGCTAGTTGCTTTGATGGTTTCATTTTTTTCATTGAGCTCAAAAGATGCTTCGACATTTTTGAAGTCCCAACGAGTTGCCAGTTCACGAGTCGCATTGTCGACACCGTTTTTAACCTCTGGCATTTGAATCTCTGATACAATATCAAAAGAAGGCATAAATTTTCCTCTTCGAATCGTTATAAATATGACTTATTCTATACAACTTTTTAAGTTGCCACCATAATATCTACGGCGGCTTTATAATTAAGATTAATCGATAGTACGAAGTAATTCGTTAATGCCAACTTTACCTAAAGTTTTCGCATCTACCTTTTTAACAATTACTGCACAATAAAGGCTATATTTACCATCTTTAGTTGGTAAGTTACCTGACACCACAACCGAACCTGCAGGCACACGACCGTAATGAACTTCACCGGTTGCACGATCATAAATTTTAGTACTTTGACCAATAAATACACCCATTGAGATCACACTGCCTTCTTCGACAATCACACCTTCGACGATTTCACTACGCGCACCAATAAAGCAGTTATCCTCAATAATAGTTGGGTTTGCTTGTAATGGCTCTAAAACACCACCGATACCAACACCACCAGATAAATGAACATTTTTACCAATTTGCGCACATGAACCAACGGTTACCCAAGTGTCAACCATCGTACCTTCATCAACATAAGCACCGATATTCACGTAAGATGGCATTAACACTGTATTACGAGCGACGTAAGCGCCTTTGCGCGCAATCGCAGATGGAACAACACGGAAGCCCTCTTGCTGGAAGCGTGCTTGATCATAATCGGCAAATTTTAATGGTACTTTGTCATAATAATTAGTCGCGCCACCGCCAATAAGTTGGTTTTCATTAATCCGGAAAGAGAGCAATACCGCTTTTTTTAACCATTGATGAGTCACCCAATCACCATTAATCTTTTCCGCAACACGCATTTTACCGCTATCTAATAAAGCGATACATTGATTAATTGCATCACGTGTTACTGTATCAACATTTGAAGGAGTAATTTCAGCACGACGTTCAAATGCTGCCTCAATAATAGTTTGTAATTGTTGCATTTCTCGTTTCCTTTAACTTTAAGTCCGTTAGCAAATTTAATAGGGCAAACAGTATAATATAATATGCAGTTATTTTTAAGTGGTTTATCGTATCATTGAAATTTTCAAAAACGATAAATAATTTGGAATATCTTTCACAAAATCTGAACAAAATTTAATAAAGTTATTTTATTTGAAGATAAAGTTAAACCCTCATTAAATTTCACAGCAAAAAATAATGCAAAACAGTGGGTTTTCTTTGATAGAACTTTTATTTGTTATCTGTATTGGTGCTATTTTGGCTTCAATCGGCGTTCAACATTGGCAAGAGTTACAACTGCGTAATGAACTCACCGCCACCACTAAACAATTAGCCTACTTCTTGGAAGAAGTTCAAACCAAAGCTTATAACGCCAACGAGAACATTCACGTATATTATTTTTTGTCACCTTGGTGTCTAAGCATTAGTAAAGACGAAAAACCACCCACCTGTCAAGAAGGCTCGTCGTATTTTATTAAACCCAATAATTCCGTTGAGTTAAGTGATTTAGCAGATAAAAAGGTTATCTCCTTTTGGGGCAGAAAAAACATGGCACAAACGGGTACATTTGAATTACATAACGCCATTGGCACCACGCAAATTATCATTTCATATCGTGGACGAATTCGATTTTGTAAAAAAAATAGTTATTTGCCAGGATTACCACGATGTTGAAACAAAATGGCTTTTCGCTATTTGAAATGCTGTTAAGCATTACCTTTTCTAGCTTAATTTTTATTGGCATCACGGTATTTTACAGTAAATTACAATCTATCTTGCTCGAGCAAAACCTTAATATTCATTTACAGAAGAATATTCATCAAGGAGTTGTTAGTATCGCTAAAGATTTAAAACGCGCTGGATTTATCGCGAATAAACCAGAAAAAATGAATCAACAACCTATTGAAATCAACCCAGCAAAAAACTGCTATATATTTCGTTATGATAGTGAGATCCGTAATGATTGGGTTTATGATCGATTCAATCCAACTAAATCCGATATCTTCGTTTATCGATTTTATAACAATAATTTGGAATATAAGATCGGAACAATCAATTGTGAAGGTAGCAATTGGGAAAAGATATTCGATCCTCATGATATTAAAATAACCCAATTTTCAATTAAAAAACAAAATAACCATTTTGAAATAGACATTAGTGCTCAATTAAAGAAAAACAAAAAAATCAAATATCAAACGGTAACCATTATCAAAAATGAAAATCCATTCTAATGAAACTAGAAAACCGAACGCTGGCTTTAGCACTCTGTTGATGGTAATCATCTTAACTATCGTCGGACTAACATTATTAACTGGTTTTCAGGCGACGATTGATTCGTTAAAAAAGAGTTATTTGATTGAAATCCAACACTACCGCCAGTTTAATCTAGCAAGCTCAAGTTTAAATTGGGCAACCAAGCAAATTTGGCAACTACCGACTGATGAGTGGCAATGCTTATCTGATGCTAAATATCAATTAAAAGCGTGTATAAAAAAATCACGATTAAAAGTAGATAACTATACCCTAGTACGCACACAAGCTGATGAGTATTATCTTTATATGTTAACCCATTTTGAAAATAACCAACTCAGCGTTGAAAAGGGTCATTGGTTAGATTATTGTCCTGAAAAAAAGATAGTAGATTGTGAATAATAAAGTTGTAAATAGTGAAAATATAGCTGGTTTTAGTCTAGTTGAAGTTATGTTGTCTTGCTTGATGTTTGCCATCATTATGCTGGGTTTTATTGGTTATTTAACCGCAATTATTAGTCAGCACCACTATTTCCAAAAACAATTCAAAGCGGAGCAAATCGCGTTTGCTTTACTTGATAGTTATCCTCACTTTGTACATCAAATCATACCAAATGATTGGCAATATCAACTTCATAGCCAATCTTATAATACATCGTGTCAGATGGTTTTTATCAGCATTACCCCACCTCATCATAAAACGATTAAACAGCAACGTTTATTATGTGATTAATATCCATAGCGACACCTTATCTGTTTGGCATAAAACGTTTTATATTACCAATCGTTGTAACGTTAGTATTTGAAGATTTAATAAGTAGCATAATTTCGGCGCTTAAAGCAAGGGCTATTGCATCGCCGATACTTAACTTATCCATTATGACACAAAATAGCGATGGCTGATTTTCTAAAGTTAAAGTCGTAATTGAAGATGTTATTTTATTTAATGATAAGTATCAATTCATTTTAAATAACCAACAAAAATCACTATTACAAATCGATTAAACCTTAAGGTTACTAATGTTCAATTGATTAACCATGTATACAAAAGTTGTAAAACTTGTTGCGTCCTTTCAGCATGAACATTATGACTAGCGCCTTCTATTACTTCTATTTGAGTATTTGGGAATTGGCTAAATATAGCTGGATAATCTTTATCATTTATATAGTTAGAATTTCCACCACGAATAAATAAAGTCGCTATGTCACAAGGTGAAATGGTGTGCCAATCACAAATATGGTCATATTGATTGATAATCACATCGGCATTAAACAGCCAATGTTCATGTTTAAATGATTTAAGCAAAAATAAAATAGTTGGGGTAGTTAAACCATGTTCTTGCATAACATCTACAATCTGTTTTTTATCAATTAATTTTTGATTGATACATTGCGCTAACGCTTTAATAACTGGTATATTCATTGTTTCATTATACTTAACTGGCGCAATATCAATAGCACAGATTTTAGAAACAGGGATCAGTTGGCTTAATTGCAACGCAACTTTTCCACCCATTGAATGGCCAATCAAGACGATATTTTTTAATTGTAAATCAAGACATAACTCGGCAACATCCTCGGCCATCACTTGATAATTCATCACTTTTGACCATGGTGATTGACCATGGTTACGCAAATCAACCTGAATTGTTTGATAATTATTAGACAGATCTTTCGCTAGCATATTTAAATTATCTAAGCTACCAAATAGGCCATGTATCAGTAAAATTGGTTGGTTATCACCCTGTATTTTATAATTTAATTTCATTATGCCACTCTATAATCTATTGTCATTTAGACTGTTGCATCATCATTCTTACACAATTCAATAACTCTAAATTGCATAACTATGATAGAATTTAGAACAAATTTTTCAATTAATATTAAGAACTATGTTTCAAAATAACCCATTACTCGCCAAACTAAAACAAGAATTAAACGAACAAAAACCCCGTGTTGAAGGTATCGTCCGAGCTCATGAAAAAGGTTTTGGTTTTTTAGATGTTGATAATAAGACCAATTATTTTATTTCTATTTCTAAAATGAAACAGCTTTGTCATGGTGATAAAGTTTCTGGAACTATCATAACTAACAATGATAAAGAGTCATTTGAACCAGAAATATTAATTGAAAGTAGCTTACGTAAATTTATTGGTAAAATCGGCTTCTTAGATCGTGCGATGGCTATTTATCCGGAAAATATGCCGACAAATTTTGCTATACGTTGTAAAGTTAATCCGCAAGTTGAGCAAAAATTAAAAGAAGGTGATTGGGTTGTTGCTACTTTGCAATCACATCCATTAGAAAAAGATAAGAATCATTTTTCTGCTGAGGTAACAAAATTTATCGCCAGTTCTGACTCGAATTACCAACTATGGCTTAAAACCTTAGCTCGTTATGATTTAGAAGATGAAGCACCTCAAGCTGAGTCCTTCATAATTTCAGTAAATGAACAAGAAAATCGAGAAGATTTAACTGATGTTCAATTTTTTACGATTGATAGTGAAAATACTGAAGATATGGACGATGCGATCACCATTTCACAAAATGAAATGGGTAACTATAACCTAATGATCGCCATTGCCGATCCTACTGCATATATTGAGCAAGATAGTGAAATCGACAATATTGCTAAAATTCGTAACTTTACCACCTATCTACCAGACTTTAATATTCCAATGTTACCTAAACAGTTGGCGGAAGATCTGTGTTCATTAAAAGCCAATCAAAAAAGACCAACCATCGTTTGTAAAATTAACATTGATAATAACGGTCAATTTGCTAATGATGATATTAGTTTTATACCTGCGTGGATTGAATCAAAAGCTAAACTTTCTTACAACAATGTTTCTGATTTCTTAGCTGGTCGAAGTGACTTAAATAACAATAATGCAACGATTAAAGAACAGCTTAAATTGCTATCAGAATTGGCAAAAGCGCGTATAAATTGGCGACAAAAAAATGCGTTAGTATTCAAAGCAAATAATGATTATCGATTCATTCTTGATGATAATCGCCAAGTAAAAACAATCATTAAAGAATCACGCGGTATCGCTAATAACATCGTTGAAGAAGTGATGATTATTGCTAATTTAGCACTAACCATGTATTTGAAAGAAAAAGTAGGTACTGGTGTGTTTAATATCCATTCAGGATTTGACACTAAATACATTGAACAAATCTTAAAAATATTAGCCGATAATGGCATCACCGATTTTGATAAAGAATCACTTATCTCATTTGAAGGATATATCAAATTACGTCGATTAATCGAGGATAATGACTTTTTATCTACAAGATTACGAAAATTCCAAACGCCTGCTGATTTTTCATTAACGCCAGAACCTCATTTTGGCTTAGGGTTCAAAGCTTATGCAACATGGACATCACCAATTCGTAAATATGGTGACATGATAAACCATCGTTTACTTAAAGCCTCGCTTAAGGCGCAAGTATTAACGCCGCCAGCCAACGAGCAATTAGATGGCATGGCAGATAGACGCAAAAAGTTACGTTTGGCCGAGCGCGATATTGCTGACAACCTTTATAGCCAATATTTATTAGATAAAATAGGACAAACATTTACTGCTGAAATAGTGGATATCAATCGTGGTGGTGCACGAGTGCGTTTAACTGATATTGGTGCACTTGGCTTTTTACCGCTATCAATGATTCATTCCGTCCGTGATGAAATAGCTCCTGATCCGGAAGAAGGAATAATTAAAATCAAAGATGAAACTGCATACAAACTTGCTGATCTCATCACTATAGCAATTCATAACGTTAGAATGGAAAACCAATCGATAATAGTAAAATTGATTGCATCTAACGCATAAACTCTTTAGCCAGTTTAATCAATTTATAACTGTCAATTTTTAACCCTGATCATCAGCAGGGTTAAAAAAATTAATGATATTTTTAACATTTAAACCCTTTTTTTTATTGATAATATCTGCTATCTTTCACCGCTTAAAAAAATAAAAAACAAAGTTAGTTTAAACCGCTACTTGGAGAGGAAAAATGATATCAATTCACGGCCATGAAGTACTTGATATGATGGATGGAAATGATTACACCGAATCATCTTTACTTGATGCTATCCATAAAAAATTTGGTATAGAGGCCCGATTTCATACTTGCTCTAACTCCAATATGAATGCCGAGCAGCTTATTGCCTTTTTAAAGGCAAAAGGAAAATTTAAGCCTGCTTTAGCTGATGGTTCACAATTTACTGTCGATGTTCGAAAAATATGTCGACATTAATATAAACGTACAAAAGAATAATTAATGCGTTTTTTATTAAATAAATGTAATCATCTAGTGTTTTTAAAAGAATAAGAGTATATAATTTCGCGCTATGACTTCACTAAAAAGTGTTAAGTTGCTCATCCTGAAATTACAACTCAAGAATATGTTCATGGAATTTGATATATGAAAATAAGTAATATCCTTACATGCGCCATTGTCTCTATTCTTGCCGCAGGCTGTGTAAAAAACAATATGTCTTCAACTGATGGCAAAATTGAAGTCGATCAGTTAACGATTTTAAAACAACAATCGGAACAAAATAACCAATTTGTTGTAAATGCCAAAAAACAATTACTCCAACTTGTTGGAGACAATCACTTCGACAGCTATATAACTAAACACGGTATCTTAAACTGTAAAGATGACAGCAATCAGTCTTCCTGTGTGTTAAATTTTTATCTTAACGAATACTACAAGTTAAAATATGATATTCAACTCAAAAAAGTTATCGAGGAAAATCAAGCCGAACATAAAATTGAGTTGAAAAAAATTAACCCGACTGAAGGTAATGTTAAAAACTACTGTCAATGGTCAGCAGATTTTGTTGAAGCCGTTTACACTAATGATATCGATAATATAACTATACGATATCAGCCTTTGTTTAAGATGTCAGTGCAAGATTTGGCCACTTTAAAAGCAAAAATCCTTAAAGATAATTACTCTCACTTTTTGATTGATGAAAATCCAAGTATCCTTCAAGAAATGAGAACTGACTTTATGGAAAAATGTTTAAGCAGCCCTAAAGACAATATTATCAATTACATCAATATTTTTAGATAATACTCAAGTGAGTCTTTTTATGTCCAATTTATTTCCTATTAGTCGATTTAGTAAAACATTAACTTGCAAAATTGTGTGCATTGCATCGCTATCTTGTTTGAGTTTTTCTTCATGGGCTTTTACCTTTAACGATGTCGTAACAAAAGCAGAAAAACTATCAAAAAAAGCTTACGTCCAACCATCAAAAAATATTCCTAGCGAATTGTCATCACTACAATTTGCCGATTATCAAAAAATTTATTTTAAACATGACAAAGCATATTGGAATGATCGCAAAAGCCGTTTCAAACTTGAATTTTATCATGAAGGCATGTATTTCGACGTACCAGTCAAAATTAATGAAATTGTCAATAATCAAGTTAATGAAATCAAATTTAATCCAGATTACTTCGATTTAAGTCCAGTTCACTTAGAAAACTTAGATACTAAAAAACTTGGCTTTGCTGGATTCAAAGTACATTATCCAATTAATAACCCAACTAAAACCGATGACGAAATATTTACCGCACTAGGTGGTAGCTACTTCCGCGCGGTTGGCAAAGATCAGCGTTATGGTCTTTCCGCACGTGGACTTGCGATTGATACGGGCGAAATGTCTGGCGAAGAGTTTCCACGATTTAAAGAGTATTGGATTGAACGCCCTGAGCCTAATCAAAAACACTTAGTGATTTATGCGCTACTTGACTCTAAAAGTGTAACTGGGGCTTATAAAATTACATTGGTCCCAAGTATTGATACTACCGTAACTGTGGAAGCGAAGGTATTCTTCCGTGATTCAGTCAAAAAACTGGGCGTCGCTCCACTTACTAGTATGTTCTTATATGGCCCTAACCAACCTTCGCCATTGTTAAACTATCGTCCAGCAATGCATGATTCAAATGGACTGTCTATCGTGACAAAAAATGAGTGGATTTGGCGCCCTCTAAACAACCCTAAACGCTTATCTTTTTCATCATACAGCATGGAAAGTCCTAAAGCATTTGGCTTAATACAACGAGATAAAGGTTTTGATGACTATCAAGATCTCGACGATCATTACGAATTACGTCCAAGTGTATGGGTTGAAATATTGAATGATTGGCACAAAGGCCGGGTAGAACTGGTTGAAATCCCGACAGCTGACGAAACCAACGATAATATCGTTACCTTTTGGGTGCCAGAAAAACAATATAAAGCCGGTGATGTATTAGATGTTAAATATCGATTACATTATTCACTCAACGAACAACAACGCTACCCAAAAAATGAAGCAAGAGCTGAAACCACACGCTTATCATTAGGTGATATCAAACAAGCCAACTTGATTCGTAAACTTGATGGTTCTAATGCATATGTAATTGATTTTGTTGGTCCAAACTTATCTGAGCAAAAACCAGTTAAAATTATTTCAAGTATTAACAACGGTTCCATTGTTAGCTGTGATTCACAATACAATTCAGTAACAAAGGGTTGGCGAGTGATTGTGCGATTCAATGTTGAAGATAATAAAAAACCTACTGACATTCGTCTTCAATTAGCATCAGCAACCACAAGTGAGATCTTGTCGGAAACTTGGAGCGGACAATTTCCTGCTCAATGATTATAATGAGCAAATAATATGAAAAAAGATTATTTCGAAAACCTGTCTGACGTCGAAAATTGGCGTCAGAAATCGGAAGATATGCCGAGCGATGATGTCGAATTTTTAAAATATCGACTCAATCAAATTGGTAAAACTGATCATTTTAATGATGAAAGAAAACAACAACCAACTTACCCTAAAGTTGAGCGTGTTTCGGTTCAACCACAAATTTGGAATGAACACTATAGTCCCGAATCGAAGCACGGTCTTAATATCATCGCACTACTTCGTCGTTTAATTATGTTTGTACTTATTGCCGTACAAACTTATTATGGAACGACTTACTTATCAACATTATTACCTTATCAAAGCTGGCAAAAAATTAATTTTATGGCAAATTGGGATATTAATCCGCAACTTGCCATTTATAGTATTATTCCTTATATTATACAAGGATTTATCATTGCCTTATTTGCTATCTTGTTTTGTTGGATCTCAATTGGATTTTGGACCGCCGTTATGGGACTAATTTTGGCCGTGCTCAAAAAGGATCGCTACACAATTACTATCCCGAATGATCCAGCTAACCATATTGACGCCAAACACCGCACGGCATTAGTCATGCCAATTTGTAATGAAGATGTTTCTCGCGTATTTGCAGGATTAGAAGCAACCTACGAATCGCTAGTTGAAACAGGGCATGCACAGTATTGTGATTTTTATATTCTTAGTGATACTAACGAACCTGATCTTTATGTCAATGAATTAAAAGCGTGGGCTGAATTTAACGCGAAAAAAGCCGATAACGGTTGTAATATTTTTTACCGCCACCGTAAACGCCGGGTAAAACGTAAAAGCGGTAATATTGATGACTTTTGCCGCCGCTGGGGACATGAATATGAATACATGATGATCCTTGATGCCGATAGTATTATGACAGGTGATTGTATCTTAAAAATGATTGCCATGATGGAGACGAATCCAAAAGCGGGGATTTTACAATCACCACCTAAATCAGTCAGAATGACAACTTTATATGGTCGTATCCAACAATTTGCCAATCAAATATACAGCGATATTTTTTGTTCAGGTACTCACTTCTGGCAATTAAGTGAAGCTCAATATTGGGGCCACAATGCTATGATTCGCTTAAAACCATTTATCAAGCATTGTATTTTATCTCCTTTACAAAAACGTAAAGGTCCCATTCATATACTCTCACACGATTTGGTTGAAGCAACCTTAATGCGTCGTGCTGGTTATGGCGTATGGATTGCGTATGATATGAATGGTAGTTATGAAGAGCTACCAGGAAATATGATCGAAGATCTTAAACGTGATAATCGCTGGTGTATGGGTAATTTGATTAATCTTCGATTAATCTTTAAAAGCGGAATTACCTTAACTCACCGCGTGATGTTTTTAACCAGTGGAATGGCTTACATTTCATCATTATTGTGGTTGATCTTCTTGGTCTTCTCAACACTCTTATTATTGGTGTTCAATATTTCTGAGCCACAATACTTCTTCCAACCTAACCAATTCTATCCAACATGGCCAAGGTGGGACGAACAATTAGCTATTCAATTACTATCAACCACAATGGTATTACTCTTTGCTCCTAAACTATTTAGTTACGGCATTATTATCGCTCGAACTGGTGCAAAAGATGTGGGTGGAATATTCAAATTGACTTTATCAATTCTGATCGAAATGGTATGGTCAATGATTCTTGCACCAATCCGAATGATCTTCCACAGCAAATTTGTGGTTAAAGCGTGGCTTGGCAGTAAAATTCAATGGAAGTCACCAGCAAGAAATGATGATGCTTTAACTTGGGGTGAATCATTTTACTTCTGTTGGCCATTATCGCTATTAGGTATTGTCTGGTTGTGTGTGATTATTTGGTTAAATCCACAATTCACCTATTGGTATATAGCAATATTAATCCCATTAACAATTTCACCGCTAGTCATTCGTGTCTCTGGCTTATCAAGCATTGGTATGAAAGCCAAAAAAGCGGGATTATTTTTAACACCTGAAGAAACCCATCCGTCACGCGCAGTAAAACTAACAGGCGACTATTTAATTCGAACCGAAGCAGCTTTTGTTGAACATGGTTTTGTGATGGCACTTGTCGATCCTATTTATAATGCATTAGCGTGTGCATTATCGACTTCGCGTCATTTACCTAACTCAAAAAATCAGCAATTGCGCAAGCAACTTATTGAGCATTATCGACAAGTAGATCTAGAAAAAATCAGTAAAGAACAACAATTAGCGATCTTAGAAGATCCAATTATTCTTTCTGCACTTCATCGTCACATCTGGCATCAGCAAGAAAAGTACGACAATTTGTTCACATTGTGGCAAAATGGACGTCAGCAATAAGAAATAGGGCTTAATGCCCTATTTCTTCTTTTAGTAATTAATCGAAATCCATGGATATTTTTATGACTTGGCAACCTACTGCATCTATTAATAATTTACTTAAACGCGCTAAAATTATTTCTCAAGTAAGACAGTTTTTCGCTGATCGCTGTATATTAGAAGTCGAAACGCCAACCTTAAGCCAATATGCAGTAACAGATGTGCATCTTAGTTCATTTCATACTTTATTTTTAAAACCTGGTGAAACTGATGAGCATCAGGGGCAAAAAATGTCACTCATTACCAGTCCTGAATATCATATGAAGCGTTTATTAGCTGCTGGTAGTGGTCCTATTTACCAGATCTGTAAGTGCTTTCGTAATCATGAAGAAGTGAGCCGTTATCATAACCCAGAATTTACAATGCTTGAATGGTATCGTATCCAATTCGATATGATGCAAATGATCAACGAAGTTGATGATTTACTGCAAAACATCTTAGATTGTGAACCAGTAGAACGTATCTCTTACCAAAAGGCGTTTCAACGTCATCTTAACATTGACCCATTAGAAGCTGATCATGCAACCTTAGTTGAGGCGATCAAACAACTTAATATCGAACTTAATACCGACGATTATGATCGCGACACCTTATTACAATGCCTATTTAGTTTTGGAGTCGAACCACATATTGGGCAAGAAAGACCCATTGCTGTTTATAACTTTCCTGCCTCACAAGCGGCTTTAGCGGCGATTAGTTCTGAAGATCATCGTGTAGCAAGCCGTTTTGAATTTTATTACAAAGGTGTAGAGCTAGCTAATGGATTTAAAGAGCTAACCAATCCACAAGAACAAAAGATGCGTTTTGAACAGAATAATATCGATCGCGCAAATCAAAACTTGCCTCCACAAAATATCGATATAGAGTTAATCGCAGCAATGGAATCTGGTTTGCCAGATTGTGCGGGTGTTGCCGTTGGACTTGATCGTCTAATCATGTTAGCACTTGATGCCATGAATTTAGATGATGTGATTTCATTTACTTTTGATAGGGCTTAATGATGTTAGGAACTCTAGGCTTAAGTGAATGGTCAGCTATAATTATTGCCACTATCGCTTTTGTTTTATTAATTGCCTTACTAAAAGTACAATTTAAAGCAAATAACATGCATACCTTGTTTGATTTACAACTCAATCAAAAAAGACAAGAAAATCGGACTTTAATAGCACAAATTACCCAGTTAGAACAAGAATTAAATCAATACCAACAACAAAATGTTGCCCAAAGTATCAAAATTAGTGAACTAAAAACTCGTTTAGAAGAAACCATCAATGCCGCTCATGAAAAACAGACCGTTCTAGAACAAAGCGAGCAACGATTAACCACCCAGTTTGAAAATTTAGCTAATCGAATTTTTGAACACAGTGGCAAAAAAATTGAGCAACGAAATAAACTGAGTTTAGAATTTTTACTTTCACCTCTAAAACAACAATTAGAAGGCTTTAAAAAGCAAGTTCAAGACAGCTTTGGACAAGAAGCCAAAGAACGCCATACCCTAACCCACGAAATTCGCAACTTACAACAGCTCAACGAGCTAATGACAAAAGAAGCCACCAATTTAACCAATGCCTTAAAAGGCAATAACAAAACACAAGGTAATTGGGGTGAGTTCATTCTTAGTCAAATTTTGGATAATTCCGGATTACGTCAAGGTTATGAATATCACAGCCAAGTCAATCTCACTAATGAAGATAATCGCCGTTTGCAACCCGATGTTATTGTTCACTTACCACAAAGTAGAGATGTGGTCATCGACTCTAAAGTTACCTTAGTTGCTTATGAACGTTATTTTAATAGTGATAATGAAGAGATCAAAAGCAGAGCCATTTCAGACCATCTAATTGCAGTGCGTAATCACTTAAAGCAACTTAGTCAAAAAGACTACCATAAACTAAATGGCATTCGGTCATTAGATTACGTTTTAATGTTTATTCCTGTCGAACCAGCATTTTTATCCGCCATCGATCAAAACCCGTCATTAATTAATGATGCATTAAAAAGTAACATCATGATTGTTAGTCCAACCACATTACAAGTTGCCTTACGAACCATACATAATTTATAGCGTATTGAATACCAAAATCGTAATGCCGAACTTATCGCTGATAGAGCCAGCAAACTATATGATAAAGTACGCGGTTTTGTCGAAGATATGGAAAATCTAGGTAACTGTTTGAACAAAGCTCAACAAACTTATCAAAACTCAATGAACAAACTTTCGAAAGGGCGTGGTAACGTCATTAGTCAAATAGAACGATTTAGAGAATTAGGGGTTGAAGTAAAAAAACCGATTAACCCTGATATCGCACAACTATCAGTTGATGAACTTGAAAGTGAAAATGAAAAAGGCGAAGAAAAACCTGCTGCTATTAAAATTAGTAATCGTTAATTCACCATCATAAAAAATACGTGTATACTCATTTAACACAAGAAGGAGTATGATATGTCAAAAAATAATGAAGTCAGTTTCGAAGAAACCCTCAAACAACTTGAAGCAATTGTTACTCAACTTGAAAATGGTGATTTGCCATTAGATGAAGCGCTAAATGAATTCGAAAAAGGTATCAAATTAGCTCGTTCTGGTCAAAAACAACTCAATGAAGCTGAACAACGCATCCAAATTTTGTTGTCTGAGAATAGTGATGCACAATTATCTGAATTTTCTATTGATAATAATGAATAGCCTAAAACCATTACAAGAACGTATTGATAACTATTTAACAACATATATTTCGCAGTTTGCACCTTCTACTTTGCAGCAGGCGATGAGTTACAGCCTGCTTGCTGGTGGCAAGCGGATACGCCCTATTCTGGTCTATTTAACCGGACAAATGTTCAACTGTTCTTTAACTAAGCTTGATTCAATTGCCGCAGCCATCGAATCAATGCATACCTATTCATTAATTCATGATGATTTACCAGCAATGGATAATGACAACCTTAGACGCGGAAAACCAACCTGCCATATACGATTTGGCCAAGCAGAAGCTATCCTCGCTGGTGATGCCTTACAATCATTAGCTTTTAGCTTGTTATGCGAAAATAAACATATTGATAACCAAAGTAAAATCAATATGATTACCGAACTGGCAAGTGCAAGTGGCCTTGCTGGAATGTGTTTGGGCCAATCACTTGACTTACAAGCAGAACACCAAAAAGTTACGCTTAAACATTTACAAAATATCCATAACTATAAAACTGGTGCCTTAATTCTAGCTGCTGTTCGACTCGGTGCCTATGCCAGTGGTGACAAGGCTAAACCTTATTATCAACTATTAGACAACTATGCCCAAGCGATTGGACTAGCATTTCAGATCCAAGATGATATTTTAGACGTCACTGGTGAACAAGAACTGATGGGTAAACCAAAAGGTTCCGATATTGCGCTGGAAAAAAGCACTTATCCAGCATTGATTGGATTACAAAATGCAATTGAGATGACGCACAAGTTATCTCAACAAGCTATCGATAGTCTGATGCAAATACCTTATAATAGCCAACCATTACAAGACCTTGCTGGTTTTATTATTAATCGAAATAGTTAACTAAATAACTAGATGATAAAAATGAATTTAGACAAATTTCCCCTATTAAAGCAAATCAATTCACCTGCAGATCTTAGGCGCTACCCGCTCGCGCAATTGCCAGCAATTAGTCGGGAATTACGACATTTTTTATTAGACAGTGTCAGTCAATCTAGCGGTCATTTAGCGTCTGGCCTTGGGGTAGTCGAATTAACGGTAGCGTTACATTACGTCTATCAAACACCATTGGACAAAATTATATGGGACGTAGGTCACCAAGCTTACCCACATAAAATTCTAACTGGTCGACGCGATCAGATGCTAACTATTCGCCAAAAAGGGGGATTACACCCTTTTCCTCACCGTAATGAAAGCGAATATGACGTCTTAACCACTGGACACTCATCAACCTCAATCAGCGCTGCGCTTGGCATAGCCCTTGCTGAACAAAAAAGACAATCAGGTCAAAAGGTCGCCGCCATCATTGGTGATGGCGCATTAACCGCAGGCATGGCCTTTGAAGCAATGAACCATGCCGGGCACATTAAGCCTGATATGTTGGTTATCGTAAATGACAACGATATGTCCATTTCTGAAAACACTGGTGCGCTTAATCAACATTTAGCACAAATATTATCAAGTAAAGCCTATACCTCACTTCGTGAAAGTGGCAAAAAAGTGCTTTCAAATATTCCACCGTTAAAAGAGTTATTCAAAAAAACTGAAGAGCATCTTAAGGGACTTGTCACCCCAGCTATTTTATTCGAAGAATTAGGCTTCAACTACATAGGTCCAATTGATGGACATGATGTTGAAACATTAGTTACTACTCTACAAAAAGTTCGACAACTAAAAGGGCCACAATTACTGCATGTCATCACCCAAAAAGGAAAAGGTTACGCTCCAGCTGAGCAAAACCCAACCTTATGGCATGGCGTACCTAAATTTAATCCCAATGAAGGAATATTACCAAGCACAAATAAAATCGCTCCAACTTATTCCCAAATATTTGGTGATTGGTTGTGTGAAATAGCTGAGCACGACAAACGCCTAATGGCAATCACGCCAGCCATGAGTGAAGGTTCTGGTATGACGGAATTTGCTCACCGATTTCCTGACCAATTTTTTGATGTCGCCATTGCTGAACAACATGCGGTTACATTAGCCGCAGGCTTTGCTATTAGCGAATTAAAACCGGTGGTTGCCATCTACTCGACTTTCTTACAACGTGCGTATGATCAGGTAATTCATGATATAGCTATCCAAAACTTACCGGTTTTATTTGCTATCGACCGTGCAGGCATTGTCGGGGCAGACGGGGAAACCCACCAAGGTGCGTTCGATTTAAGCTTCTTACGCTGTATTCCAAACTTAGTTATCATGACCCCAAGTGACGAAAACGAATGCCGTCAAATGCTCTATACCGGTTATTTACATAACGGACCAACAGCAGTTCGCTATCCTCGAGGTGAAGGCTGTGGCGCACACTTAACGCCACTAAAAGCCATACCACTAGGACAGTCCAAACTCTGTCGTGAAGGTAAAAATATTGTTTTACTTAATTTTGGCACATTATTGCCTGAATCTTTACAAGTAGCTGAGCAAATAAATGCTACAGTGATTGACATGCGTTTTGTAAAACCGCTCGATGAAAAAGTCCTTTTGCACATTAGCCAAAGCCATAATATACTTGTCACCATCGAAGAAAATAGTGTCAAAGGTGGAGCAGGAAGCGCCGTCAATGAATTTTTGTTATCGAAAAAAATAAAATGTGATATTTTAAATATCGGATTGCCAGATATGTTTATCCCTCAAGGCTCACAGCAAGAAATGCGCGATGAGGTTGGATTAAACGCTAAACATATAATTGATAAAATTAACAAATTTATAAAACTGTAGGTTAAATATGGAAACTCAAGCTGTCACTATTCAGATTTTTGGGCGAACGTTAAAGTTTAATTGCCCAGTCGAGGAAGTTGACGCACTTACAAATGCGGCAAAAGATTTAGATGCACGCTTAACAAATTTACGCGAAAAATCACCTCAGGTTGGTACTGATCAATTGATCATGACGGCCGCACTAAATATCTCTTACGAGCTAACGAAAGAAAAAGAAAAAAGCGACGAATTTGCAAATAGATTAAAAATGCTACAGCAGTTACTTGATTCCGCCTTAAATACCAACAATTAGTCAGATAAAATGTAAATAAACAACAAAGACTATTGTATGATTTTTTAAATTTTGTATTATATTATTCATCTCTGAGATGTTCGCGATATGGGTTAGTCCCCTGAGCCGATAATCTTTAATTTAGAATGGTGTGATTTTTAATTGGTGAGTATGCCTAATTAATTTAGGAAACCTAAAAATTAAAACATGCTATTCACCTTGAACCTCGGGTTCAAGGGTTACGCCCGTAACGGCATCTTGGAGTCTTTCTTCCCTATCATTTTCAAAACAAAACTAATGGATATTCGGCAAATAATACGTCAAAAAAGACGTGAATTATCACAAACACAACGCAATAATGCGCAAGCTATCATCTATCAAAAAATCAAAAACCACCCCGCTGTAAACCAAGCACAGCATATTGCAATATTCTTATCATTTGATGGTGAAGTCGACACTAAACCAATTATTGAATATCTATGGCAACAAAACAAATCCGTCTATTTACCTGTACCAATTGGTGAACACCAACTACTCTTTTTAAATTACACATCAAATACACCACTAATAAAAAATAAATTTGGCATTTTAGAACCTGCAATAGATGAAACTAATAGCATAGCGATAGAACAACTTGATATCATCTTCACCCCACTGGTGGCTTTTGATGAACGCGGTTATCGAATTGGAATGGGCGGAGGCTATTATGATCGAACATTAGCTCACTACCAAAAGCAGCAAATTTTACCGATTGGATTAGCCTTTGCTTGCCAAAAAGTCCCAAAGTTAGACAACCAACCTTGGGACATCAAGTTACCTGAAATTATTTACGCTTAATGAATAAAATTAATCTGTACACCTTATTTCTTTAGACAATAATCCTTTTTAATTTATCCAATAAAACGGCATAGTTCACTTTGCCAAAGTCATCTACATTCACTTCAAACAAAGTTCCTAAGGCAAACTTATCATATTGTCTATCATGGCAAATTTGATAAAACTGTTGTTTAGTTATCAAATCATCGGCTACATTACGATCGGTTAATTGATCACCATAATGATAGTGCGTCATAATATGCGACAAATGACGGTCTAAAGAGCGATCACGCTTATATCGACGCTTCCACAAAATATCAAAATTGGCCACTAAACGAATCGTTGTTATCTGATAGTGGTAGCGATTAGCAAAATCATTTAATTGATTTTTTTGCTTATTACTAAATGGATATTCAGAAATAATGATCTTCTTGCCAGCATCCATGTACAGCTGCAATACACTATAATAAAAATGCCAAACTTTTTGCTCAAGTGAATTTTTCTCAGCGAGAGAATTAAAACCTACTGAATCAGCATACATCTCTTTTGCTTCGTCAGGTGTTAACAGCAAACTATTAGTGAATTGTTGCTGTAATAAATTGACCAGATGAGTCTTTCCCGTACAAGGACAACCAGCAAGTAAAATCAGATATTTTTTCATATAAGATCACCAATACGATTATTCACATTAAGAAACAAACTCATTTTATGTTTAACAATATTCTTAACAGCTTGATTTGCTGGAATCACATTATGCCTTAGTGACTTATTAACTTCTGTTTGAGCAAACTGATCTTTAGCAACTTGTGTCCAATTAACTAATAACTCTGTACCGACATTGAATTTACGAATGCCGTTGTTAATCAGCTCAGGGTAATCTTCCTCCTTCACACCGGTACCACCATGAATAACCAATGGAATATCAACCATTGCATGTATCTCTTTAAGTAACGGAATGTTGACTTCAGTTTTCGATTTAAACTGACCGTGATTAGTCCCGATTGCTACCGCTAAAGCATCAATTCCTGTGGCCTGTACAAAGGCCAAAGCATCACTAGGTCTAGTGTAAACTTTATCGTTAACTTCAACGTGAATGCCCTCCTCGGTGCCACCTATAGTACCAAGCTCGCCTTCTACCGACACACCTCGAGCATGGGCATATTCAACCACAGCTCGAGTTTTTAGTATATTCTCTTTAAACGGTAAAGATGAACCATCAAACATAACAGAGGTAAACCCACTATCAATCGCCTGTTTGATATCATCAAAATTTTTAGCATGATCGAGGTGCAAAACCGCATCGACAATTTCTTCCTCAGCGATGGCTTTTATGGTATTAACTAAGACTTTAAAACCAATATAACGAGCGGTATCAACACTTGTTTGGATAATTATCGGTGCGCCAACCTCTTTCGCGGCTCGAAGCATATCGGGTAGCATTTCTAAATTATGCGTGTTAAATGCGCCAACAGTAAAATTAAGTTTAGTCGCTAATTCGGTTACCGCTTTAAGTGTAGTGTACATAACTTTTTCCTTTAATTTCGTTGAATTGTAGCTAATTTGGCAATATTGCGCATTTCATCCATTTTATTCATCCAAAAGTCGATATCGGTAATTGATCCTGATTTTGCTGCCTCTGCACGTTTATGGTTATACAAACTCATTAGGATTTTATATCCTTCACCAATTGATCTCTTTTGTTGCATGCTAGTTTCTAAATACTCCATAGCCAAATCAACACGCCTTAACTGGTTATACAGTATTCCTATTTGTTCATTACAACTGGCCAATAATTGAACATCATCGGTATGGGTAAGCTGTTGTTTGAGTTCATTAATCTGATGTTCAATTTGAGCAATCTCATCAGCTGTAAGCTCTCTTGGAGTTGATGCTTCTATTTGAACAGATGGTTTATTCTTTTTAAAAAAGTTAAACATAGTCACCTCTCAATTAAAAATTCTTCAATAAAGGACTTAAAATCCAAGCATATAGTAAGGCTACCGTAACGGTATCCACATCAGTTGCTGTAGCATTAACAAATCCCATTTGATTAAAGATAGTGACTAACAACGCGGGTAATAGCGTGATAAATATCCCATGGGCTATTCCACCAATTAAAGCGCCACGACGTCCACCTACGGCATTACCAAAGATCCCCGCGGTACCACCAGCAAAAAAGTTAGTTAGCATGCCAGGAAGAATCATTGCTAAGCCAAAGAAAGGTAAAGTTAACATCGCAATTACCGTACCAATAGTGGTAGTAATAAAACCAAGAATAACGGCATTAGGGCTATAGGGGAAAAACACAGGGCAATCAAGTGCAGGTATTGCATTAGGAACAATCTTCATGGCGATCCCTCTAAAAGCTGGCACGATTTCACCCAGTAATAACCTAACTCCGGCTAACAACACATAAATACCAACTACAAATATGATTGCTTGAGTAAATGCATAAATGATATAGTTTTGACCTCCAGATAGTGTCGAAGCATATTCTTCACCCGCAAAAAGCACGGTGATAATATATAAAGGCAGCATCACCACCATAACTGATAAATAGGTATCTTGTAAAAACTCAAACGATTTTGGTAATTTCATATCTTCGATTGAGCGTTTATTTTCTCCTTTTTCACCAACAACATAAGCAACACCCGCCTCGAACAGATAACCAATAGTACAAAAATGCCCAAGTGCGATATCATTCGAACCAGTAACTTTACGAATAATAGGTTGAGCAATCGCTGGCATAAAGACGGCAAAAAGTGCGCCAATAACACCACCGACTAAAATCAAACTCACACCTGAAAGACCAGCAAAACTACCGAATACGGTTGTCATAGTTGCCATCCAAAGAATAGCCTGACCGGTTAAAAAGATATACTTAAAGCGAGTAAAACGGGCAATTAAAATATTAAAAATAAATATCATCAAAAAGGTTAAGGCAATATCTCTACCCAAACCTAATTGATTCATAGCTTGACCATTGATAGCTTCAATGGAAGGAATAATCCCTTGCATCTCAAAGCCAGCTGTAAAAATTTGGCCAAAATAGGTCAAACTACCAACGATAATACTTGAACCTGCATTAAGTACCTGAAAACCAAGTAAGGTCTTAAGTGTTCCTGATATAGTTTGCCCTACCGATTTTTTTTGCAGAATAAGTCCAAGCATTGCAATCAAGCTAATCGTGATAGATGCTTGGGTTAAAATATTATCAATAATGAAGTTAATTACATTCATAATGCTCTCCTATTTGCTTATTAAAGCAACCCTTTCTTTTGTAAGACAGGACTTAGCTTTTCATCTATTTCAGACTTCGAAACGATATTTTTGAGATATACAATCGAGGTATTGTCACTGATATTAAATTTGGCAAATTGTGAGCGAAAATTTTCTGCGGTAATAATAATATCGGCATTCATCGACGCAGCAGAAGAAATATCAGTATGATCTAATTTTGCATCAATACCTTTAGCTTTTAGCACATCTTCAGTTGCCATTTGGGCTGCAAAACTACTACCAAGACCTGCACCACAAACAAATAAAATAGATAACTGACTCATTGGGGATCCTCCTATAGCTTATTGTGTTAAAGCTGGGGTTGGTTCATTAAATAAAATCGCTTTAAATTGCGAAACACAATTACACATTAATAAGCGTTCAAGCTTACATTCATCATTAATCAGTTCGATTAAACTTCGCATAATATTGAGGTGAGAAAAGGAATCGATAGCCGCCAAACAAAATATGATCTTAACTGGCCCCATATCTTGATTACCAAAATCGACAGGATCACGCATGGTCATCACGCTAAGTCCTAGTTGATTGACACCATCTTCAGGACGCGCATGCGCCAAAGCCAAATTTTTCCCGATAACGATATACGGTCCATATTGTTCAACCGAACTAATCATGGCATCGACATAATTTTTTGAAATATAGTTTTTATGCAAAAGAGGTTGAGCAACAAAAGTGATAGCTTGTTGCCAATTAGAGCAAGCTTGTTGCAATATAATGTCATCATCGGTAAGAATATCTTTCAACATAGGCTGGATTTTCCTTTTATTGATTTTAAGATTATTAATAGCCAAACACTTCTCCAACTGGTTATAAATGGGCGCCGATACCAAACCGCCGCTCTCTTCAATTAAATTAACTAAGGAATAAAATAGATCAGTGGCGTTAGTGCAGTGATTAACAATACGTTGGTGATCACGATGTTTAGCTAAAAAGTCAGTAATAATAGGGTGATTTTTTTCTTTTAATATTGGTTCTAACACTAAAACAGGATGTTCAAAATGTGATAATGGAAAAGTCGAAAAAATCAAATCAAAATCAAGTTGCTTCAATAAATGCTGATCGTTACGACCCAAAATAGCCAAAATCTCAATATTAAAAAATTCTTTAAGTGATTGGGCTAAAAGATTAGACGTCGCAATACCATGATCGCAAATGACCACCGCTTTAAAATAGTAACTTCGCTCTTGATTAATCTCGCTGGCAAAAGCTGAAAAATGAATAGTTAAAAAAGCAACTTCATCTTCAGATACCTTATTACTTAGGGTAGTCTCAAGATTTTGTATAAATAGTGAAATAGCCGAATAAATAGCACCATAATTCTGTTTAATATTATCCAATAACGGATTAATAATATGGATATTATTGCTCACCCGGGCAATTAAACCTGCTAAATGCTTACATAAATTTTCATATAACTGCTCTTGCTTGATGGAAAACGGTATATGAGTCTTTTCCTCAACATAATTGACCAATTTAATCGCTAACAATTGCGCATTTAACCAATCGATAGAATTATTAATATCCTTCGTATTAAAGGTTTCTAACATATAAATAATATATTGCTGTTCTTGACGACTAATTTGTAAAGAAGCATGTTGACAAACCAACCGAATAAATTTGGTAATATTGCCAGTATCATTATGATTAAAATCGGATCGAATCTTAGTGAGATGGTGATGTTGTTGATTACGGATGACCCAAATTGCAGTAAAAATAACAATTTGCTGTTTATAAATTTCATCATGAACTTGACTCATTGTTTGATCTGCCAGTTCAAACAATTTATTAATCAACGTTTGCGGAATATAATTAAATAACAGCTGTTGAATTAAACTTAGCTCATTTAACGGTTTTTTATAATCAAGATTACTTGCATATTGGTTAATCACCTCATACATCATTAAACGAATTGAACGTTCTAATCCAACTAATTGCATACCTAACTTAGGCTGACTAACCAATTCAATATCATATTTTTTTAAACGTAATTTAAGCTTACGAATATCTTCGTCTAACACACTTTTAGAAACGTAATAGATATTCTCTTTATGGCTTAAAATGGTTGGTATAACAGAAAAAGCAATCGACAATAGTAAATCAAATTGACGTTCTTCTTTACTTAAAATGGGGGAAACCGGTAATGCTTGTAAAGCAGTTTGAACTAACTGTTTTTGCTCATTAGTGCCATTGATGACAAAACCTTTATTACGAATTGAGGAAATAAGCGGCAACTGTTTTTTTTCAAGAAAATCGTTAATTTCTTGAATTTCATTTCTCATTGTACGAGCACTTATTTGAAACTCTTCCGACAATGCATCAATAGTTAATGGATAATCAACCGATATGAATTTTTTAAATACTTCAATTGTTCGTGTTCGCATATAACCATTCACCTTTTTACTTCATAAATTCAGTATAAGTGAGTGATAGTGACAGACCTAGTTGGTATTTTTGCAAAAAATCATTGCAAAAATTAATTATTGATTAAGTAATTAAATACGAGATACCGTTTTATTATAGAAAAATGAGGGAACTATTCAGGCGGGATAAAAATTAAAAGTGGCGAATTATTCTCTGTAAATGAATCATAAAAATGACTCATTTACAGTTAAATTAACTTTAATAAAAGTTATTAGCGAGCTGATTTTTTCTTTTTCAAAATCGCCGCCATCAACGGGCGATGGCAATGATAAATCATCTCAGGTTTGAGCATAATCAACTCAGCCAAAGGGGTTGTCCAATCGGGAATTTCTGTGTTTTCTGGATGTTTAGGATCGATGGGATTATCAACATCAAATAACTCAGTAGTGGCAAATAAAGCCTCTTTTTTGGCCACATCAACATCATCACTATCGCCAAGCATTTTACAATTAACTAATAGCTCTTGGGCAAATTGTTCTGGCCAATCTTCGGTAAAATGCTTTAACTTAGCAAAACCTGAAATATGCCTTAACATATCGCGGAACAACAATAAATAGACCATTTGAACGTTGCGACCTGACAAATTAGCCAACTGTTCATCAGACAACGTATTATTGATAATACTTGGTCCCCATTTAAAAAATAGCGTATCTTTATATACTTTAATAATCCGTTTAAGTGGAGCATATTTCGATTTAACTAAGCTATCAATCTCACGAGATAATTGCATAGTCGGGTAACCGACATGATTACGACCATTCAAATCTCGCTCTGAAAGCGCTGGGGCTCTCTGTTCTTTCGTATTTGATAATAATTTTTTCAAAAATCCTAACATGCTATAGCTCTAACTATCTATTTCTTTGTCTAACAATTTCAAATAAGCAAACACCAGTGGCAACCGACACATTAAGCGAAGAGACAATTCCTGCCATTGGTATACTCACCAACTCATCGCAATGCTCTTTGGTCAATCGACGCATACCTTCACCTTCTGCGCCCATCACCAAAGCCAGTGGTAATGGTTTCGAACTTTTATAAAAATCGGTTTGATAAAGTGTATTTGTCGCTTCACCAGCGGTACCCACAATCCAGACTTGATATTCATCTTGCAACATTCGCATAGTACGAGCAAGATTGGTTACCCTAACTACTGGCACACTCTCAGCGGCACCACATGCGACTTTCTGCGCTGTCGAATTAAGTGGTGCAGAGCGATCCTTTGGCACAATAATAAAATTGACACCAGCAGCATCAGCGGTACGAATGCAGGCACCTAAATTATGTGGGTCGGTCACACCATCTAAAATTAAGATAACCGGATTGGGATGTTGTTCCATCAATAATGGTATATCATTTTCTTGATAACCACGGCTTGGTTTCACCATCGCTAATATACCTTGATGAACACCATTTTTTGATTTTTCATCTAGATATTGTCTATTGGTTACTTTCACTGTTAAACCTAACTGTTCTAATTCTTGAACAAGTGCTGTCAAGCGTTTATCTTCTCGACCTTTAGCGATAAAAACTTCAATAATTCTTTCTGGCGCACGCGTTAACAATGCTTCAATGGCGTGGATACCGTATACTGTTTCACTCATCTATAAATTACTCTTTTTTCTCTTATTACTTGATATTGATGTCGATGCTGATTTAGATTTAGTCTTAGATGCCGCTTTAGATTTTGCTTTAGCTTTTGTGCGCTTTTTACTTTTTACTTTAGCTTCTGCTTTATTTGCTACTTTAGCGTTCGCTTTTTTCTTTTTGCTATCTGTTTGAATTTTAGCTTTGCGTTTTACTGGTAAATCAGCAGCAAAACTTATATCAGCTTTATTAGCTTTATCTCTTGCCGTCTTACCTTGGCGTTGTGGCTTATTATTACTGCCGACCAAAGAAAAATCAATTTTACGCTCTTCTGGGTTAACATTATCGACTTTTACTTGAACTTTATCACCTAAACGATATGTAAAGCGAGTATTCTCACCAATTAAACGATTACGCGATGCGTCATAAATATAATAATCATTTTCTAGCGACGAAACATGTACCAGACCATCAATAAACAGATCATCTAATCGAACAAAAAAGCCGAAGTTAACCACACTAGAAATAGTTCCATTAAACACCTCGCCAACATGATCTTGCATATAATCACATTTTAACCAATCAACCACATCACGAACGGCTTCATCCGCACGGCGCTCAGTCATCGAACAGTGCTCACCAAAATAGAGCATCTCACTAGTGGAATAACGGTGCCCACCGGTTTTACTGGTTTTGTGCTGCTGATCAGCCAACACCCATTTGATCGCGCGATGTAATAACAAATCCGGATAACGACGAATTGGCGAGGTAAAATGTGCATACTCCTCAAGCGCTAACCCAAAGTGCCCACGATTTTCAGGATCGTAAATCGCTTGCTTCATCGATCGTAAAATCACCGTCTGCAACATCTCATGGTCAGGTCGGGCTTCAACTTCAACCATTAACTTAGCAATATCTTTTGGTTTGGGATTATTACCGCCACCGAGAGATAAACCGAGTTCACTTAAAATACTGCGTAAATTGTTCATGCGATCTTCATCCGGTCTATCATGTACACGAAATAGCGAAGGAATCTCAGCATTAATTACCAATTTTGCTGCTGCAACATTGGCTAAAATCATACACTCTTCAATAATCTTATGCGCATCGTTTCGCTGTACTAATTCAATGCTCTCAATACGTTTATCCGCATTAAAGATGAATTTTGGCTCTTCCGATTCAAAACCGATGGCACCACGAGCTACTCGGGCATTATCTAATACTTTGTAAAGCCCATAAAGATTTTCAAGATGGGGAACCAACTCACGATAATGTTCACGCAGCTCTTTATCGCCCTCTAAAATTTTGGCTACTTTGGTATAAGTTAATCGGGCATGTGAATTCATCACCGCTTCATAGAATTGATAACCAGTTAGACGTCCTTTATTCGACACGGTCATTTCACACACCAAACACAAGCGATCCACTTGCGGATTGAGTGAGCAAAGACCATTGGATAACACTTCCGGCAACATCGGGATCACCCGCGATGGGAAATAGACCGAAGTCCCTCGCAAACAAGCCTCTTTATCTAACCCTTTAGTCGGTCGCACATAATAACTCACATCAGCTATCGCCACCCATAAACGGTAACCACCACCGCGATTCTTTTGGCAATAGACCGCATCATCAAAGTCACGCGCATCTTCACCATCAATGGTTACTAACGGCAACTCGCGTAGATCTTTACGGCCTTTTTTGGCGCTTTCTGGCACTTGTTCACTAAATTTGCTGGCCTCTTTTTCAACCACTTTAGGAAATTCATAAGGGATTTCATGATTACGTAATGAAATATCGATAGCTAAATTGGTTCCCATAATTTCGCCAAGTACTTCCTTAATCACGCCAACCGCTTTTTGACGTCGCTCAGGACGTTGTTGTAATTCAACTACCACAACCGACCCCATTCTTACGGTGCGATTTGGTTTACCTGCGATTAAAATATCAAAGTTCAAGCGACTGTCATCCGGCACCACAAAGCCAACGCCTTGCTCAATAAAATAACGACCAACAATTTGATTAGTGCGGGGTTCTAAAATCCGCACCACGCGCGCTTCGGTCTTACCTCGGTATTGGCTACCAATTGGTTGTGCTAATATAACATCGCCCTGTAAAACCTTTTTCATCTGCTCATGTGACAAGAAATAGTCTTCCGGCTTACCTTCAACTCGCAGAAAACCATAGCCATCACGATGTGCAATCACACTACCCTTAACCATATCGAATTTTTCTGGCAAGGCATAGCATTTACGCCGGGTATACACTACCTGACCATCACGTTCCATTGCCCGCAATCTGCGATGTAAAGCCTCTTTCTGCTCATCAGATTTGATTGATACGGCATTAGCTATTTTCTCTAAGCTGGCTGGTTTTGCTTCTTGGGTAAGATAATCCAAAATCAGTTCACGGCTGGCGATCGGCGAGTCATATTTTTGTGCCTCACGATCGTAAAATGGATCTTTTATCATATGGAGCGTCCTGTGATCGAATGTTGAGTTTAGGATAACATAGAGTTGCTTAACTTAAAATCTACATCCCACCGATTATTAACAATATACATATTATTTTAATTACACTACAATCTTAAATTTATGATTTTCGGAAATTAACTAATTAACATTTTGGTTAAATAATTAGTAATTGTAAATTCAGCTAATCAATTGGTTCATTACATGAAGTATATTCTTATTTTTATTACTTTCATTTGGTTAAATAGCTATTTATCAACAGCTATCGCTGCTAATAATCCAAAATCGGTTAATCTCCAACAAAAAAATCAATCATCAGATCCGTATAGCAATAAAAGCAAAATATCTAATACCACAATTAAGAAGATTAAACCCTTAATTAAAGATTGGCTCGATTATTATCACTTAGATATAGCAAATTTTTATACTGGAAATAAAACTTCTTGGCCATTTGATAAAAATTATCAGGGCATTTATACCAAAAGTTTTGAAACTGCTAGTGATGATGTTTACATACCACAAATATATGACTATTCACCTAGTAAACAAAAATATATCAGCTTTTTAGATATTTATCCTGAAACGCAATCTGATAAATATATTTTTTATGGCAACTCGGATTGCCAAGAAATTTATTTAATCGATCGTAAAAATAAAACTAAAAGAATTGTGCTTTGGTTAGGTCTGACACAATTTTTAGAAGCCATTTTTTGGCTAGATGAAGATCATTTTATTGCTGTTGGCTATCAAGAAGGTGAATCTAACGACAGGTACTTTATGTATATATTTAGTCCAGATGATAAAATGGTTGATTATTATTTTGACGCAAAATCAGAGAAACTTAAATCAGATTATTTTTTTCAAAATCTAAACAAAAGAGGTGTAATAATTGATAATTAATATCCGCAATTTTTAATTGTCGTTCTTATAAAAATACATAATATTATCAGAATATTATAAATTAAAAATCGAATTAAATAAACTCATTGAACAAAGCATATTAGAAACTAAGTGTTTATTCAAAAACCCCGTTCCTCAACTTTTTTTAATGCATAATTTTTAGCTCCGCGCCGTTTAGGACATTTAATTCTTGGGTGTTTTTTTCATTTCGAAGGCAATTTCTGAGTTAGAGGTATTAACGATACCTTTAACAATTACTCTATCAGTTCAGATACTTGGCCCCTTATGGCCATCCCGTTTTGCTCAAATGTTCAATTTTTTAGAAAAATTTATTTGTCTCTCCTCACAGTAATCAGTACGAGACTTTCTTTCTCCATAGTTCAACTTTAACTTATCGCCTATTATTTGTTAAACATAAAAAATAGCTTTACCAAATATATAAAGTATGATCTCAGTTGTCAGCATATGCAAAGGTACAATACTTCGCAAGCTACATTTAGCTTAAACGTAGTGGATTTTTTAAGTAGAAGAAGAAAAAGGGGCTGTGATAAAAAAATATTTTTACATTATACAAAATTGATAATGATAATAGCTTGATGATTTATTGAATTAAATAAAATCACCAATACTTTTAGTTTATTAATTAATTTGCGTTCATGTTTTCCCCATACATTTTACCAAACATTAGTAATGAAAACTATCTGTAGGTGTATAGTGTTAATATCACTTTTCAAATAGAATAGACATTAAGCCAATTCATTAGTTGATTTACCTTATATTTTAATTATTGGCATAGCCATTTTGATGCTTTTGTTAAAATAGATTAATTTACCATAGATAGGATTTGAATAAGAAACAGCGCTAAAAGATATTTAACTTACATCATCCTTAACTGATTTCGCCACTTATAAATGATAAGATTTGTTGAACAGATATAAATGAGAGGTTATCAAAAAACCTCTCATAAATTAGAAGATAAATTAACTATTTACCAGTATTTTGTTCTTGTGCGGATTGAATAGCGGTTAATGCAATAGTATAAACAATATCGTCAACTAAAGCGCCGCGAGATAGATCGTTAACAGGCTTACGCATACCTTGTAACATAGGCCCAATTGAAACAAGATCAGCTGAACGTTGTACGGCTTTGTAAGTAGTATTACCAGTATTTAAATCCGGGAAAATAAATACTGTCGCTTTACCTGCAACTTTAGAATTTGGTGCTTTAGATTTAGCCACATCAGGCATAACTGCTGCATCATATTGTAACGGTCCATCAATCATTAAATCTGGGCGTTTTTCTTGAGCAATGCGAGTTGCTTCTTTCACTTTTTCAACATCCGCGCCTTGACCTGAACTGCCTGTTGAATAAGAGATCATCGCAACACGTGGTTCAATTCCAAAGGCAATAGCTGTATCTGCTGATTGAATAGCGATTTCAGCAAGTTCTTGGGCGTTCGGATCTGGATTAATTGCGCAGTCACCATAGATATAAACTTGGTCTGGCATCAACATAAAGAACACTGATGACACAAGTGAACTGCCTGGTGCTGTTTTGATCAATTGTAGTGGAGGACGAATAGTATTAGCCGTGGTATGGACTGCACCAGAGACTAAACCATCAACTTCATTTGCTTCTAGCATCATTGTACCAAGTACAACGTTATCCGCTAATTGTTCACGCGCAATAACTTCGGTCATACCTTTGTTTTTACGTAATTCAACTAAACGCGGTACATATTTATCACGAATGCGATCTGGATCGACAATTTCAACACCCGCACCTAAAGTAACACCTTGAGAAGCCGCTACTTTGCGTACTTCATCAGGGTTTCCAATTAACACACATTTAGCAATTTGACGATCAGCACAAATCGCAGCAGCTTTAATTGTTCTAGGTTCATCACCTTCAGGTAACACCACTACTTTTTTCGCATTACGTGCAAGTTCAGTTAATTGATAACGGAATGCTGGAGGTGATAATCGACGAGCTGAACTAACTACTTCGTTCAATGATTTTATCCAATTTGCATCTATATGATCGGCAACAAAGTTTTGGGTATTATCCATTCTCTCTTTATCATCGACCGGAATTTCTAAATTGAATTGTTGTAAGTTAATTGAAGTTTGGAAGGTATTAGTTTTAACAGTAAATACAGGTAAACCGGTATCAAAAGCTGGTTGACATAATTTATAGATTTTTTCATCAATATCGTAACCACCGGTTAATAGAACACCACCAATTGCAACACCATTCATTGCAGCTAAACAAATAGTGACTAAAACATCAGCACGATCGGCAGAGGTCACTAATAACGCGTTTGGTTGAAGGTGATTAATGATATTGGGAACGCTACGAGAGCAGAAAGAAACATGTTTGATTCGACGATTTTTGATGCCACCTTCATTAATAATTTTAGCTTCTAAATGGTTAGCAATGTCAAAAGTTCGACAAGCACTTAAATCGATATTCCAAGGAATGCAGCCAAGTACCGGTAATGGACTATGCTCACTTAAATCCTTAATTGTAATTTTCTTACCATCAAATTTAGGCGTATGATAAATTTCAACCACATCTGGACGTGCAAGATTTTGCTCTTCAACTGGTGCGTTCACTTTATTAACAATTACACCAATAATTTTATCATTTTTGATGCCACCAAAATTAGAACGAGCAATTTCAATACGATCTTTTAACTGTTCTGGGTTATCTTTACCCATATTGACAACAAAAATAATTTCTGCACCTAAGGTTTTCGCGATATTATTATTTAATTCATTAGCAAATGGATAATCAATGGTCGGTACGATCCCTTCAACTAAAACAACATCAGCACCTTTAGTATTTTCTGCGTAAAGCGCAACGATTTCTTCCATCAACACATCTTGTTGATTTAAACCTAATAAGTTTTCAACATGACTCATTTTTAAAGGTTTTAAAGTAGGAATCGATGTATTATTACTAACTAAAGTCGTTGTATTATCAGGTGCATCCCCTCCTGATCTTGGTTGAGCAACTGGTTTAAATACATTCAAGTTAATACCTTGACGTTCCATTGCTCGAATAACACCAAGACTTACACCTGTTAATCCAACATTGGTACCAGTTGGAATAAGCATAATGGTACGAGACATAATAAGTTTCCTCTTAATTCTTTGTTAAATCCAAAAACAAACCGCCTTATCGGCGGTTTCAAAATCCTTAAGCTGTTAAGCGTGCAGCATCTTGTGCAATGACAAGTTCTTCGTTAGTTGGAATAACCATTGCGATAGCTGAACCATCTTTAGTGATGACACCGCCGTTACCAAAACGTGCCGCTAAATTGCGTTCTTGATCAAGCTCAAAACCAAGTATGCTTAATTTTTCTAAAGTTTTGCGACGAATTACTTCAGCATTTTCACCAATACCACCAGTAAACACGATAGCATCTAAACGGCCATCTAATAACATTGCATAACCACCGATGTATTTTACTAAACGATGAACAAATACTTCTAAAGCATTTTTCGCATTTTCATCTTTATCTGCATTATCTGTTACATAACGACAATCGCTACTTACACCGGTTAAGCCTAATAAACCTGATTTTTTATTTAATAGATTATTAATATCAGCAACTGACATATTTAAATTGTCATGTAAGAAGAACATAATAGCTGGATCGATATCACCACTACGAGTGCCCATAACAAGGCCTTCAAGTGGCGTTAAGCCCATAGAAGTTTCAACGCATTTACCGTTTTTCACAGCAGTAATTGAAGCACCATTACCCAAGTGACAGGTGATCACATTGGTTTGATCAACAGGTTTATTTAATAATTTTGCTGCTTCACGACTTACATAATAATGGCTAGTACCATGAGCACCATAACGACGAACGCCGTGTTTAGTATATAATTCGTTAGGAATTGCATATAAATAGGCTTCTTTTGGCATTGTAGTGTGGAAAGCGGTATCAAACACGGCAACATTTTTATTTTTTAAATGTGGAAATGCAGTAAAAGCCTCACGAATACCAATTAAATGTGCTGGATTATGTAAAGGAGCAAAAGCTGATGCTTCTTCAATACCTTTTAAAACTGAATCATCAATCACAACTGATTGGGTATACTTTTCACCGCCATGAACAATACGGTGCCCAATTGATTTAATACTGTCTAATAATTCTGGTTTTTGTGGAAAAATACTATTAACGATAAATCTAATCGCTTCGCTATGCGCAGCGCCAGAACCCAAAGAAGCCTCTTGCTTTTCACCATCTAATTTCCATTTGATACGGGCATCAGGAAGGTGAAAACATTCAGCTAAGCCAGATAAAAATTCATCGCCATTTTCAGGGTTTATGATAGCGAATTTTAAAGATGAACTTCCACAATTCAGAACAAGAGCATTATTACTTGATGACATAGTAATTCCTATAAATTAAATAAAAAGATTTATACCAATCAAACTTGGTAACTCTACACATAATTAAATAATCAATGTGTTATACAAGGCGACTTCTGATATCTTGAATTTTGATATAAAATAAAGAGAGCCCCCAATTTGAATAGTACTATTTTAAGACAATAAAATGTGAATGTCGAGGAATCCAAACCAGATGAACTTAGTTAAAATTTTTAAGGCAGGACAAAGATATATAGATATTTGCCCAAAAGACAGGGCGCTATACTATTCATTTCCGGAATTAAAAGTGATTAACTACATCAAAATGACAAAAAAAATTTTACCGCCCATCATCATCGGCTTAATTCTTTGGCAATATTATTTACCTGCACAATTAGCGGTTACACTCATTACTATTTTATTTGCCTTAAGCTTACCTATTCAAGGGATCTTATGGTTAGGCTATCGCTCTCAATCACCATTACCTCTCAACTTAGTTGATAGTTATAATCGTATCAAATCACAACTAATTGAAAAGAAGGTATTAAGTCCAAATAGGAATCCTAATGAAAAATTAACCTTTGAATCGTTAATGAAACTTTTAAACTTATCTAAAATTCATTTAGATAATTACTTTGGACAAGATGACAACAACTGATATATCCATGCAAAAATTTTTGGAAAAATTAAAAAATCAAATCAATGAACTTGAACAGCAAATCAGCCTATCTGATCAACAATTTTATCAAGAACATTATTTTGATGAGCATCTATTTTACACCAGCAAAATTGAAACCAACAATCAATTCTATCTTGACAAAATAAAACAAACCTACCGAGCGCTTAATGATGCAGCGCTCTCATATAAACACTCACAAATCGAATTTTTGTCTGAAAAGTTAATTGACCAAATCACTGCACTTACTCGTGAACTTGCTACTCGGCATTTACGTAAACGTACCACTGAGCATATTATTCACGAAACATTAGCTGAAAAACACTCTAGACATTTAGATTATCTGCGACGACTACAAGAAATGAAATACGAATTTGAACTTTCAACAGAATCGATAGATCACACTAAAATAGCCACCTTAGATAATCGCATATCCCGCTGTGAACAAGCTATAAAAAAGATTGAGTTAGACATAGAAAATTGTACACTTGATTAACTTAAAAAGTTACCATAACGCTAATTATTAGTTTCAATTATTCAATCAGATAGATAAGTAATCGATTTTAATTTGATTATCGCTTCAAAATTACCAATGTTGTAATAGAAGCATAATAAAATAATACAAATATTTATATTCTCGTCATAAATTATGGGTTATGTATATTAACCTAATGGTCATTAAAAGACATAACATGAGACGGTGTAAATTCAAATTTTTAAATATGACCAATTTACTTAATAAGAAATCCATATTAAATGAAAAACCTTGATTTATTATTACTGGAAAATAGAATTTATCAACTCGCAAGTTTTTCAAATTAGCTATGTATCACCATTGATATCAGTAATTTTTCTCATTATTTTTTTGCTTATTACCAAATTGCATATTGTTATAATTATTAATTAGTTCCATCTTTCATCGTTACATTTATAATTGATATTACTTATTAGCACTAACAAAATGATGCTATTTGTCATTAAGCAATAAAAGGATCCAAGCATGAGTAAGATATTTGATGATAATTCACAAACTATTGGCCACACACCTCTAGTTCGATTAAAACATTTTGGTAAAGGTAACATATTAGCCAAAGTCGAATCTCGTAATCCTAGCTTCAGCATAAAATGTCGTATTGCATCAAATATGATTTGGGATGCCGAAAAAAGAGGTTTGCTCACCTCTGGTGTTGAACTTATTGAACCAACCAGTGGTAATACGGGTATTGCATTAGCTGCTGTTGCTGCTGCTCGTGGTTACAAATTAACCTTAACCATGCCTGAGAGCATGAGTATTGAACGTCGCAAACTTCTAAAAGCGTTAGGTGCTAACCTAGTATTAACTGAAACGGCCAAAGGGATGAAAGGCGCAATCGAAAAAGCTGAGGAGATCGTCGCCAGCAATCCAAAACACAATATCATGCTTCAACAATTCAGTAATCCTGCCAATCCGGAAATACACGAAAAAACCACAGGACCAGAAATCTGGCTTGATACTGATGGGCAAGTCGACATCTTCGTTGCTGGCGTAGGGACCGGTGGAACATTTACTGGCGTAACAAAATACATCAAAAATACTCAAGGTAAAAACATTACTGCTGTCGCGGTTGAACCATCTACTTCTCCTGTTATCACTCAGGCACTGACCGGCGAACCAATCAAACCAGGACCGCATAAAATACAAGGCATTGGCGCTGGATTTATACCTGGCAATTTGGATTTAAGCTTAATCGATCTGGTCGAAAGAGTTTCTAACGAAGAAGCAATCGAAACGGCTCGCATAATAATGGAAAAAGAAGGCATCTTAGCAGGAATTTCATCAGGCGCTGCGGTATTTGCCGCAGACCGCTTAGCGCGATTACCAGAAAATACCAATAAAACTATCGTCGTTATATTACCTTCTTCTGGTGAACGTTATCTTAGTACTGATTTATTTAGTGGCATTTTTACTGAAAAAGAACTTGGTTGATTGCTCCTAAAAACGCAAAACACCGCCATTTGGCGGTGTTTTATTAAATGTAGAATAATTAACATTAAATCCAATTAATTATCTTGAACAATACCAAAATGCCGATAAGCATGCGGTGTTGCAATTCGTCCTCTTGGCGTTCGTTGGATATAACCTTGTTGAATCAAAAATGGCTCCAACACATCTTCAATGGTTTCGCGCTCTTCACCTATTGCAGCTGCAATATTATCTAATCCAACTGGTCCCCCCATAAATTTTTCGATGATTGCAAGTAGTAATTTGCGATCCATATAATCAAAACCTTCATTATCGACATCTAACATATCTAAAGCTTGAGTGGCAATACGTTTATCAATAACACCTTTAGATTTCACATCAGCATAATCTCTAACCCGTCGTAATAAACGATTAGCAATTCGAGGGGTACCTCGGGAACGTTTAGCAATTAAGTAAGCTCCTTCTTTAGAGAGATCCATTCCTAAAAATTTTGCACTACGGCTTACAATATATTCCAAATCCTCAACCCGATAAAACTCAAGGCGTTGCACAATACCAAAACGATCACGTAATGGCGATGTTAACGAACCGGCTCGAGTCGTTGCGCCAATGAGCGTAAAGGGTGGAAGATCGATTTTAATTGAACGTGCCGCTGGACCTTCACCAATCATAATATCAAGTTGATAATCTTCCATTGCAGGATATAAGATTTCTTCAACAACTGGCGATAAGCGATGGATTTCATCAATAAACAACACATCATTCGGCTCTAAATTTGTTAACATTGCCGCCAAATCGCCAGCTTTCTCTAAAACAGGGCCAGATGTAGTGCGCAGATTAACATTCATTTCGTTAGCGACAATATTAGCTAATGTCGTTTTACCTAGTCCAGGAGGTCCAAAGATCAAAACATGATCGAGTGCATCACTACGTTGCTTGGCAGCTTGTATAAAGATTTTCATCTGCTCTCGTACTTGTGGTTGACCTATATATTCATCCAAATATTTAGGACGAATAGCTCGATCTAACGACTCTTCTTCTTTTTGTGCCTGTGGTGCAATTAAACGATCTGCTTCAATCATCATCGATCCCTATTTTTTTATAATGCTGACTTTAATGCTTCACGTATTAGCATTTCACAATCCATGTCTGGCTTCATAACTTTACTAATAATACGACTCGCTTCTTGTGGTTTATAACCAAGAGCAATAAGTGCAGAAGCCGCTTCACCTTCAATTTGATTTGTTGATTTTTTAACGCTGCCGGTCTCTAGAGTTGCGTTCACATTTACTAACTCTTCATTGAACCGTTTGACACGATCTTTCATCTCAACAATCAATCGTTCAGCCGTTTTGGTACCAACGCCTGGTAATTTAACTAGGGTCTTAATCTCACTTTGTTCAACCGCACTAATAAATTGACCAGCGGACATTCCAGATAAAATCGCTAACGCTAGTTTTGGCCCAACACCATTAACTTTAATTAACTCACGAAACAACTCTCGCTCTTGTTCATAATTAAAACCATATAATACTTGAGCATCTTCTCGGACGGCAAAATGAGTTAACACAATCACTTCTTTACCATTATCAGGTAACTCATAAAAACAGGTCATTGGCATAAAAACTTCATAGCCAACACCACCAACTTCAATCAACACTTTTGGTGGTTGTTTTTCAATAATGATTCCACGTAAACGACCTATCACAATATATCCTTAATAAATTAATGGGAATTAATAAACAACTGTAGTTTACCTGATAGGAGAAAATTAATAAAGATAAACTGTATAAATAGACAGGCAATTAATTAAAAACGTGCCGACACAAGTCGGCAATGCGAATCTGAAAATGTAGAGTTAATTATTCATCTTAGAATGGCATTTTAAAACCAGGTGGTAACTGCATGCCTCCAGTAACTTGAGCCATACGCTCTTTTTGAGCTTCTTCCAAACGACGAGTGGCATCATTGTAAGCAGCAGCGATCAAATCTTCTAACATCTCTTTATCATCTTCGGTCAATAAAGAGGGATCTATTTCGACTCGTTTACAACTATGTGCACCATTAACTGTAACCTTAACGATGCCCGCACCAGACTCACCGGTAACCTCTAATTTAGCAATCTCTTCCTGAGCTTGCTGCATTTTCGCTTGCATTTGCTGGGCTTGTTTCATCAAATTGCCCAAACCACCTTTTCCACCTGGAAACATAATAATTCCTCTTTAAAAACAATTAGTCTGTAATTATACAGGACGAATACTCAATTCATCAATCTTAGCATCAAAATATTGACAAATCGTGTCAACTTTAGGATCTTCATAAATTGTCTGTTTAGCTTGCTCAAGCTTTTGTTGATATAAATCTTCTCGCAATTCTAAAGGTGTTCTAATATTGTTACTATCATCAATTTCAATCTCTAATTTAAGTGGCTTTCGACGATAAGTCGACATCGCGGTTTGCAGCTTAGTACAATTTTCGGATGATTTAGTTAGATGCCTAACAGCCGAACGGGTATGCAAAACAACCCGATTATCATCAACTATTTCAGGATACGAATTAATCGCAATTTGTTTAATTAACGGCGCAATTTCCAACTTTTCAATTTCAGCACTCCAAGCATTTTTTTCAACCATTTCTTCAATCAATTTTTTGGTCATCTCTGGCGTTTTATCAACTTTAAGGGACTCCCTAACTGACTTAGCATCAATGACTGTCTCATTTTTAGATTCAATCAGCCCTGTCGACTGCCATTGATAATTTTCTGCAGTAATTTCCTTTTTATCTTCGACCGCATCAACCGCTACTGCATTAACCCCTGATTTGGCAACCTGCTTGTTTAATATCGAGTTAACAATATTGCTTGATGGTTGATTGATACCAACCTGTTCAGGCTTTTTTGGATTTTGTTCCCCTTTCATTAACTGCATTCGCATCTCTAGGATATTTTTAGTGATGGATGAAGCATCATCAGGCAGCGACATGGTAGGATTAGATACAGGTGATACATCATTATTATTTTGATCGACTTGTTTATTAACATTATTATTGACTGATAATTGTGGTAGAGTCGCTGATTCAACTGACGAACAAGTTGCGTCTTTTATTGCAGAAATCGGCGACGTTATCGCAGAGGCTTCTAATGCTGGTGTAGACTTAACTTTTGACGGACTAGACTTTGGGGCAGTCGGTTTCCCCGCTGCAGACGCTTTAACTGTAGAAGCAGTAGTCAAATATTCATCTTTAGGCATAAAAGCTAACGCACGTAAAAAGCTCATCTCAACGCCCATCTTTTTATCCGGCACAAACGCAAGTTCTTTGCGACCCATTAATAAAATTTGATAGAACAATTGTACATCATTTGGAGCCATATATTGTGCTAAAAAACGCAACTGCTCCTCACTATCTGTATAATCGCCTAAAGCGGTTGGTACCACCTGCAATAATGCAATTTGGTGTAACAACGCGATACTTTCCGCTAATAAGTTATCCCAATCAGCTCCTTGCATTGCCGCCGCTTCAATTTGTTGCATTAATGAATTACCATCCCCTTGATAGAGTGCGTTAACTAATGCAAAAGGGATTGCCTTATCTAGGGTGCCAAGCATAGATGCGACTGAAACCGCATCAACTTTACCATTACCAAGTGCAATAGCCTGATCGGTCAAACTTAATGCATCTCGCATACTACCATTAGCGGCTTTTGCTAACAACTGAATGGCTTTTGGTTCACTCTCAATTTGCTCTAATTGCAAAATATGATTTAACTGACCACCAATTAATGACCTATCAAGCACATTCAAATGCAAATGTAAACATCGAGACAAAATAGTGATAGGTAATTTTTGAGGATCGGTGGTCGCCAACAAAAATTTAACGTGTTCCGGTGGCTCTTCTAAGGTTTTTAATAATGCATTAAAACTGTTACGAGACAACATATGCACTTCATCAATCAAATAAACCTTAAAACGCCCTTTGGTTGGCAAATATTGAATATTATCTAGGATTTCACGTGTGTCTTCGACTTTAGTCCGTGAAGCAGCATCGATTTCTAACAAATCAACGAAACGACCTTGCTCAATATCGCGACAATTATCACAAACACCACAAGGTGTTGCCGTAATACCACTATCACAGTTTAAGCCTTTAGCTAACAAACGAGCGATTGACGTCTTTCCTACACCTCGAGTACCAGAAAATAGATAAGCATGATGCACTCGACCAAGAGATAGGGCATTAGATAAAATCTTCAAAACATGTTGTTGCCCCACCACCTCAGAAAATGATTTTGGTCGCCATTTACGCGCTAAAACTTGATAACTCATAATCACCATTACTTATTACTATTAAGTTTTACTAATGATACCATAAACAGTTAAATTAGTCTTTAAGATGCCAATAATCGAGTTAATAATAAACAACATTTTGTTAATTAAAAATATTTTGAAAAACAACTCTTATTATAAAAAAACACGAGTTTGACAAACCATGTGATAATTAACTTCATCAACTTGGGATTTTTCGTTCAAAAACCCCGTTCCTCAACTTTTTTAATTAATAAATTGATTAAAAAATCATAACTCACGACCTTATATGTCTTTAATCATAAAATTATTAATTTCATCTAAAAATAGATCACCGTATTTCTCCAATTTAATTTTACCGACACCCGACACATTAATCAGTTGATTCTTACTTTCTGGCATGGTTTGCACCATTTCAAGCAAAGTAGCATCACTAAATACAATATAAGGAGGGATATCGTCCATATCGGCAATCTGTTTACGTAATCGCTTAAGATTATTAAATAAGATCCGTTCTTCGTAGGATAAAATAGTGGTTAAATTAATTGCCCGAGCATAACGATTTAAGCGGCTCTTTTTAACAATTTCTAATCGTGGTTTTGCTAATTTTAACTCCATCGTGCCTTTTAATATTGCTCGTGCATTTTCAGTCAACTGCAAAGTAGTAAACGTAGAAATATTTTGTCGCAAATACCCTAAAAAAACTAACTGTCTAATCACACTATGCCAGTAATCAGAAGAGTGCTGTTTACCAATCCCATAGACCGACAATTTATCATGACCATTATCTTTAATTTGCGAACGCCCTGAACCACGTAGAATATCGATAATATATTGAGCACCATAACGCTGCTCAACTCGATATACACAAGACAAAATCTTTTGCGCATCAATCAATGCATCATATTGCTCAGGTGGATAAAGACAAATATCGCAGTTATTACAAGGCTCCATACGTTGTTCACCAAAATAATTTAACAACACAATGCGCCGACAAGTCAGACATTGCGCAAACGATTCCATGGCTTGAATTTTATGAAGTTCTACTTGCTTCTGATCATTATCATACTTTTCGGCGATCTGACGTTGATACCAATTTAAATCTTTGCTGTTAAATAGCAACATAGCTTCTGCGGGTACACCATCACGACCAGCACGACCGGTTTCTTGATAATAGGCTTCAATTGAACGCGGGCAATCAGCATGAACAACAAACCGCACATTAGGCTTATTGATCCCCATACCAAAAGCAACTGTTGCCACAATAATTTGGGTATTATCCTTTAAAAAACTCTCCTGGGCGCTTTGCCGCTCATTTGTAGACAATCCGGCATGATAAGCAATAGCCGAAAAACCTCGTGCAACAAGCCTTGTTGTCATATCTTCAACTTTAGAGCGGCTAGAACAATAAACAATACCACTATTACCTTTTTGCGTCTCAATAAATGATACTACTTGTTCAGTAAGATTAAATTTTTCCACCACAGTATAACGAATATTCGGCCGGTCAAAACTGCGAACGACAACCAACGGATTGGCTAAATTAAGCTGGTTAAGAATATCTTGTTGCGTCATCTTATCGGCAGTGGCGGTAAGAGCGATGATTGGTACTTTGGAAAAGCGCCTTGATAATTGATTCAATTGACGATAATCAGGTCTAAAATCATGTCCCCATTGTGAAATACAATGCGCTTCATCAATTGCAATTAAAGATGGGGGATGCTGTTCAAGCAGAGCTCCAAACGATGACAATGCTAACCGCTCAGGTGAAATATACAACAACTTAATCGAGTGGCTTAAATACTGTTCAATAACATTTTTCTGTTCAATTCCTGTTTGAGTCGCATTTAAAAACGCAGCAGGAATACCATTCACTAATAACTGATCGACCTGATCTTTCATTAAAGAAATAAGAGGAGAAATCACCAAAGCCGTACCAGGCAAAACTACCGCCGGAATTTGGTAACAGAGGGACTTACCACCACCGGTCGGAATAATAGTTAAAACATCACGCCCGTCAATCACTGATTCAATAATTTCTTTTTGTTGATTCCTAAATGATTTATAGCCAAAAACATTATGCAGAACATCTTCAATCTGATCTTTAAATGACATAATACCCTGAACCAGTAACAACTTAACGAAAACGTGGAGTATAGCTAATTTAAAACCAACAAACCACAGTGAATTTACATCTACTTACAAATTATAATAAAAATAGAATCCAGCTCTAATAAACACATGAATTAGTGAAAATAGAATTATAAAAATGTGACTAATATTCGAATTTTCAATAATGATTTTGTTTATTTTATCATCAATTCAGCTCGACAGATTAAAAAAACAGCTATTTTTAATTATTTTACTTGAAACAAAACTATTTGCCCGCTAATATTTGCGTGTTTTCAAAATATACGCCCGTAGCTCAGTTGGTTAGAGCATCACCTTGACATGGTGGGGGTCAGTGGTTCGAGTCCACCCGGGCGTACCAATTTAAAATCTTATTCTACAAGCCTTACAAGAAATTGCAATTTCCTTAAAAAAACTGTTGGGGTAAAACTTCCGGCAATAAATTTGTATTTTTAATATCAAAATATCTAATTTTTGCGATCCACTTCACAATATTAATCTCACAAATTCACATAAAAATATTTTAGTTTATGATATATAAAACTATCTATTTTTAATATCATGATAAAATGCACCCGTTCATATTAGAATGAATTTCCCCTTTAAATAATATGAGTAAAAAAGAAACCTTTAATTTCGAAAGCTAATTATATTATTAGCAAAAATAATTAACCAAAAATACTCAACATGATCAAAAAGCAGAATATGGACGGGTTAAAAACGAAGTTTAATGAGAATTTATATTACCAAAAATGTCTAATAATTGCTTCAATATTAATAATTATATTGAATTGATTAACACATTAAATTTCCTTGCAGGATTAAGTTATAACAATTAATAAAGCAATTATTAGACAAAATGAAAAAAGTTAGAAAAACAAATACTGTAAAAAATATCATTGATTAATGCAAAAAGCGATAATAAATCAAAAATCTATTTATAATTATATTATGTTTCTGTATGTGAAATATAATTACAAATAGATAGTAAATTACAGCTTCTGATATTGTGCTGATAAATTAAAAAACCTATTATAGCTATTATCATTAATAACACCAATTACTCCCCCATTTATAGGATATTTTTTTATTACTGTTTCATTTCCAGAATTAATGACTATTTGAGTTTCTGATCCGGATTGATAAGAATAAATGTTAAACGTTTCAGCGCCCTTAAGTTGAGTATTTTCAAGTGTTAAAGATTCATTAATCATTGTACCAACTTTCAATATGTCCCCATCGCGATAAATACAAATCGCATCATTAAATACAGAATCGTAATTTAATAAAATACCTGTTTTATCACTTAACGGTTCGTTAACAGAAATATACCCTGCATACAATCTACTATCTGCAAACCAATTAGGTAATTTAGAAAAAGGAAAACCATCAAAAACGTTACTACCTATCGTATTGATATTTTCATTATCAACAAACGGAGCATGACTGGATGGTTTTTTTGCTAAACGAATATTATCAAATTTAATTCCATGGGTTGAATAATCGCCAAAAATCAAAATTGGGCATGTTATTTCTGATGGTGAACCATCGTAAATAATTTCAATCCGGTTTAACCCATATTCAAGTTTACACACATATGTGGTAAGTGGCTTGCTTACGTTTAATACACCAGAGGCAAGCCTTTTTCTTTTACACAAACATCTTAAATTGTCACGTGTTGAATCACCAAAACTCTTTCCTGTATTTGAAAACACTGAAATATTGTGATATCTATTTTTGTTTGTAAATTTAAAAGTACCACTTTCCAACACTGTAAGTGTAGTATTAGCTTTTTCACAAAAAACTAATACGTTGAGGGTTACATTAGAGCCGGCGCCAATCGATGCAACAGCATCATAACCAAATTGATTTAATCCAATACTTCCTGAGGATTTTACAAAGTTAAATTGAATATGTTTATTTGATAACGTTACGCAATCCCAAAATTTTGGAGCAGTGCTTGATAACAATTTTTCTCCTGGGCAAAATGAAGGTATATATGAATTTTTAAATATTTCATAAGAGAACGCATCACCCATTACGGCTTGCCCAAATTCTTGAGGATGTGTCGTATCAAAAGAACCATCCGATTTTATATAAAACAAGCTATTATCTGTAATGCTTTTTGATGCTTTTTTAAATAAATATTCAGATAAATCGTAATATTCAACTTTAGGATAGTTTTCAAAAATCGTAGATTTAAGGGATTGTTCGAAAGCGCTTCTTAGCTCATTATTTTGATTTACTGTCACACAACCTACCGCGCAACCATACCCCCATGCTTTCCTTATAAGCGCATCGAATGAATCTAAATATTGATTAAAATCCTTAGGTACATCATTCCATCCCATTGCGATAAGCAAGCAGTCAGGCGCTGTATTTCCGTATGCTGAATTTTGAAAAAAACCATAATCAAAATTTCTATAAGCCCAACCATCGATTAGTTTCATACTATTTAACGAAATATTAAATAAATTTAAAAATGCATAAGGTGACCATCTGGAGGCAATATATTTAGCCGATTGTTCAAAATGAGCAGCCCAGCTATGACTACCACCGGCATACGAATGATTGTAGTTAGTTGAAGATAAATTGTAATCTGGAGCCCCAGAATTCGGATTTTCTCTCCACGATTGTTTACCCCAAGCGCCGTCAGATATTGAATCCCCAACCACGCCTACCGAACATGGTGATACGCCTTTTCTACTAGCCGCTTGATGAATAATATTTTTAACACCAAAATTTGAGCCATTTATTGCTTTATCAATATTAAAAACGTGTTCATAACCCCAAGGATCTTTAGTTAATAAATTTCCTTGCCCTACAAATTTCCTTACATCATCCGTTGGTAATAAATTGCATCTTACTGAAATACCTTTAGGCACAAAGATTTTTTTACTTTGTGAATAGCAAACATTTCTAGAATCTAAACTTAGATCAGAAACAATGTCATTAATTAAAACATAATCTTTATTAGTAGCATCCTTTGGACTTATCGGATACCCAACATTTCTAATGCTTTGATTTTCTTCGCCATAATGCTTCACGCTTTGAGGGTTATTCGATACGTTATTACCAGTAATAGTTGACGTCCACTTTTTTGTATTGTCAGCGCTTACTTTCGTTGTATCAGTAGGTGATTTCGCATTAGTTTCAGAACTGGCCGTACTCTGATGATTAGTTAAATTTTCACTCATATACTCATCCTTAAAATAAAATTTCAAATCACCAATAAGGTAATTGAAAAGGTTAATTGTTGTAATGCTTAGTTTGTTAGAACTTTATTCAGTGCAGTGCACTGAATTTGCCTTTCATAGAATGGCTCGCGAAAGATAATGACACAAAATAAAAAAGTGAGTTAATGAATAGATATGTAATAAAAAAGATTACAAATGGCGCAGTTAATGTTATTTCAATAATATAAAATATTAATAAAAACCTTGACGATGAAGTGACCCCCAATAGTTGGACAACCAATTACTGGGGGTCTTTTTATGTCAAAATATAATCGAGATTTAAAAATTATCATAGCTAATGAATTCTTATCAGGAGAATCATCGGAAATTCTTT
>CAMLIK010000006.1 GCA_946480175.1 uncultured Gilliamella sp. | reverse complement strand
TGGTTGCCGATATTCCTGGGTTGATAAAAGGCGCATCAGATGGTGCAGGGCTTGGAATTCGTTTTTTAAAACACCTTGAACGCTGCCGTGTGCTAGTGCATTTAATTGATATCGCACCAATCGACGGTTCAGATCCGATTGAAAACGCCAAAGTTATTATCCAAGAATTACATCAATATAGTGGAAAGTTAGCCAATAAACCGCGTTGGTTAGTGTTTAATAAGATGGATGTATTAGGCAGTGAAGAAAGCGAAAAACGAGCAGCCGAGATTGCGCAAGCTTTAAATTGGGATGATAAATATTATGTTATCTCAGCGGTAAATCATGAAGGTGTAAAAGCACTATGCTGGGATTTGATGGAATATATCAATGCGCATCCTAGGGAGACGGAAGAGGACAATACCTCTCCTGAAAAGGTAGAATTTATGTGGGATGATTACCATCAACAAGTGATGGATGATGCTTTGGATGACGATGATTTTGATGATTGGGATGAAAGTGATGAAGAAGGCGTCGAATTTATCTATCAAAAATAGAAATATCGTCAATTAGCTTTAATATTCCATTTATACCAAATATTTCAAAATAGCAGGATGATATTATCCTGCTCCTTCCTTGTCTATTGTTTATATAAAAACAATAAGTTAATATTATAGTGCTTTTCAAATTGCCAAGCTTTTGTCGTTTTTTTGAAAAAAGTCAAAAAATATCTTGCATTCAAGAATGAGAATGATTATCATTCAATTGTACTTTGTTAGAGTGTCGAAAGACTTCTGAAAAAGTATGACATTGCTCACATTGCTTCCAATGTTTGCCAGCTTAGTCAAAGCTGGCTTTTTTATTACTTAATTTTTAGAGATTATCTTAGATTAACTGATGGGTTATCGATATCAAATAAAACCAGTAATGCTGCAGTACCACCAAACTCTTTAGGCGCTTGATGAAAGCATATTACATGTGGATGTTGGGCTAGCCACATTGGTGTTTGCTTTTTTAATATGTTTTTACCATGTCCATACATAATGCACGCGCAGTTGGCATTTTCTTTTAAACAAGCAGCAATCAAAGCAGCGATTTCTTTTTTCGCTTCTTGTTGAGTTAAACCATGTAAGTCTAAAAAGAATTCAGGTGTATAAAATCCACGGCGTAATTTTTTTAATTCATTGGGATCTGAATTTTCACGACTATAACGGATAGGATCTTCTTGTAATAGTGGTTGGTAATCATCAGAAAAGTAAAATTCATTATTTACTTTTTCATGTTGAAGCTTTTGATTATCAATTAGCTTTTGGGATCGTTTTACTGGTTTATGAATAACGGTATCTTGTTTAAGTTGTTTGGCATTCCCAATACTACTTTTAAACAAGTTGATATCTTCATCTTCTAATTTAAATTTATTTGGCATTGATTTTTTACTCTGGATAAACTTTTTCTTTATATTCACACAAATCTTCAATAACGCAAGATCCGCAGCGTGGCTTCCTAGCTATACAGGTATATCGACCATGTAATATTAACCAATGATGACAATTTATTTTGTACTCTTTTGGTACTACTTTAAGTAATTTTTCTTCAACAGCTTCAACCGTTTTACCCGGAGCAAAGCCAGTTCGGTTACTTACCCTAAATATATGTGTATCGACGGCAATAGTCGGCCAACCAAACGCGGTATTTAAAACAACATTAGCTGTTTTTCTACCTACGCCAGGAAGAGCTATTAATGAATCAAAATTTTCAGGCACTTCACCTTGGTATTTATCAACCAAAATCTGACAAGTTTTGATGATATTTTCAGCTTTACTATTATATAAACCGATGGTTCGAATATAATCTTTTAATCTATTGACGCCTAACGCCAAAATTTGTTCAGCAGTGTTTGCAACCGCAAATAACGGTTTAGTTGCTTTATTAACACTAATATCGGTAGCTTGGGCTGAAAGTACAACAGCTATAAGTAACTCAAATGGAGTTTGATATACTAATTCTGTTGTCGGATCTTTAATATGCTCTTTTAGTCTTTCTAAAATTTGTATTCGAGTTGATTGTTTCACAATATATTATAAACATAAAATGGTTGGTTAATATTATATACTTTATTTATAATTTAACCGTAGGATATCTTTAGTTTTTATATAGGGTAAATCTATTGAAAATCTATCTATTTAAAAAATTATAAAATATTTTTACTAGGTGATTGGAATTATTTTTCTTTCTTTTGCATATTATATTGATCTGCAAAAATCGTCTGCTTTTTAGCATTCGCTTTTTATGGTAAGCTAGCCAACTATTTTTTAATTTCATCATTCAAGGTTTATTATTAAAATGTCATTACCAATGATTGTCACCTTTGCTGTTTACATATTAGGAATGATTGCTATCGGTTTCTTTGCATTTCGTGCAACCCGTAATTTTGGTGATTACATATTAGGTGGACGGCGTATCGGTAGTGTGGTGACAGCACTTTCTGCTGGCGCTTCTGATATGAGTGGCTGGTTATTAATGGGATTACCAGGAGCGGTTTTTTTATTTGGTATTTCACAAAGTTGGATTGCAATTGGTTTAATAATTGGCGCTTACTTAAATTGGCTACTAATTGCCGGTAGGCTAAGAGTTTTTACTGAAATAAATCATAATTCATTAACTTTACCTGATTATTTTTCTCGTCGATTTGATGATAATAGTTCATTGTTACGAATTATTTCAGCGGTGATAATTTTAATCTTTTTCACAATTTATTGTGCTTCAGGCGTAGTTGCTGGCGCTAAATTATTTGAAAGCACATTTGGCCTTAGTTATGGCTGGGCAATGCTAGCTGGTGCGGGAGCGACAATTGCTTATACTTTTATCGGTGGTTTCTTAGCGGTAAGCTGGACCGATACTATTCAAGCTAGTTTAATGATGTTTGCTCTAATCTTAACGCCAATTATGGTGATGATTAATGCCGGTGGTTTTACTGATGCAATGGCTAACATTCAATCATTAAATCCTGATTATACTAATATCTTTGCTCATATGGATTTGATTGCCATTATTTCATTGTTAGGTTGGGGACTTGGTTATTTTGGTCAACCACATATTTTAGCTAGATTTATGGCTGCTGATTCTCATGAAGTAATGAAAAATGCTCGTCGAATTAGTATGACATGGATGATTTTATGTTTAGCTGGCGCGATTACTGTTGGTTTTTTTGGTATTGCTTTTTTTGCCAATAACCCTAACTTAGCTTATTTAATTGATAATGGAAAACATGAACGTATTTTTATTGAATTATCTAAATTACTATTTAATCCTTGGATTGCTGGTATATTGCTTGCCGCTATTTTGGCAGCAGTAATGAGTACCTTAAGTTGTCAGTTATTGGTTTGTTCAAGTGCATTAACAGAAGATTTTTATCGTGCTTTTATCCGACCAAAGGCTAAGCAGCGAGAGTTGGTTTGGGTTGGCCGTGTAATGGTATTATTAGTTTCAATTGTTGCTATATTACTCGCTATCAATCCAAATAATAGTGTACTTGACTTGGTTAGCCATGCTTGGGCTGGATTTGGTGCGGCATTTGGTCCTATTGTTGTATTTTCGGTTTTTTGGGTTCGAATGACGCGTAATGGTGCACTAGCTGGAATGATAACTGGCGCCATTACCGTTTTACTTTGGATTAATTTCAATTGGTTTAATTTATATTCACTAATTCCTGGTTTTTTATTTGCATCAATAGCGATAGTTATTTTTAGTTTATTAGATAAAAAGCCAAACGGAATAGTCGAAGAGCATTTTGAACAAGCGTACAAAAGATATCATAATAATTAACTGTAATTTAATAAAATAGAAATGTAACAAATTTAATAGGTAAAATATCATGACAAAAAATGTGATCAAACAACTACAAGAGCGTGGACTGATTGCTCAGCTCACTGATGAAAAAGCGTTAATGGAATTAATTGAACAAAATCCTATTGCGCTATATTGTGGTTTTGATCCAACAGCTGACAGTTTGCATCTTGGTCATTTAGTTCCATTACTTTGTTTAAAACGTTTTCAATTGGCTGGTCATAAACCAATTGCGTTAGTTGGTGGTGCAACAGGACTAATTGGTGATCCAAGTTTCAAAGCGGTTGAGCGTAAACTTAACACGGAAGATACCGTGATAGAGTGGAGTGAGAAAATCAAGCAACAAGTTGCACCGTTCTTGGATTTTACATGTAGTGATAACGCCGCTATTGTTGCCAACAACTATGATTGGTTTGGTGGCATGAATGTTTTATCTTTTTTACGTGATATTGGTAAATATTTTTCTGTTAATGCCATGATTAACAAGGAATCGGTTAAACAACGTATTGACCGCGATGAGTCAGGTATTTCATTTACTGAGTTCTCTTATAGTTTGTTACAGTCTTATGACTTTGCAAGTCTTAATAAAGCACATAATGTTGTATTACAAATTGGTGGTTCTGATCAGTGGGGTAATATTACTGCTGGTATCGATTTAACTCGTCGTTTACATCAGAAACAAGTTTATGGTTTGACTGTACCTTTAATTACCAAATCGGATGGAACCAAATTCGGTAAAACCGAAAGCGGTGCGGTATGGTTAGATCCGAAAAAGACCAGTCCATATAAATTTTACCAATTTTGGATTAATACAGCTGATGCTGATGTTTATCGCTTCCTTAAATTCTTTACTTTTATGTCATTGGAAGAAATTGATGCTTTGGAAGAAGAAGATAAGAATAGTGGTGTTGCACCTAAAGCTCAATATGTTCTTGCCGAACAAGTTACTCGTCTAGTTCATGGTGAAGAAGGTTTAACCGCGGCTAAACGTATCACTGAAAGTTTATTTTCAGGTAAATTAACTGATTTATCTGAGGCTGATTTAGAGCAACTAGCTCAAGATGGTATGCCAACTTTAACCGTTGAAGAAGATCTCGATTTACAACAAGCAATTGTTAATGCCGAGTTCGCACCGTCAAGAGGTCAGGCAAGAACCATGATTGAATCAAATGCTATTTCCGTTAATGGTCAACGTAACGCAACAACGGATTATCGTTTCTCAGATGGTGATAAACTCTTTAATCGTTATACCTTATTGCGTCGAGGTAAAAAATACTATTGCCTACTTATTTGGAGATGATTTCATGAAAAATATATTATCGATTCAGTCGCATGTTGTCTTCGGTCATGCGGGGAATAGTGCAGCAGTATTCCCTATGCGCCGTTTGGGGGTGAATGTTTGGCCGTTAAATACGGTTCAATTTTCCAATCATACTCAATATCATCAATGGACTGGAACGGTAATGCCAGCATCTCATTTAACCGATATTGCCGATGGGATTAATGCTATTGGCGAATTGCAACGTTGTAATGCCGTATTAAGTGGCTATATGGGCTCAGCAGAACAAGGTAATGCAATTATTGAAATTGTGAAAAAAGTAAAAGCTGAAAATCCAGAAGCAATTTATCTTTGTGATCCGGTAATGGGCCATCCTGAAAAAGGCTGCTTTGTCGCTCCCGGCGTATCAGAGTTTTTATGTAACACTGCTTTGCCTGTTGCAGATATCATGGCACCTAATATTTTAGAACTCGAGGAGCTTAATGGCAAACAAGCCATAAGTAATGTTAATGAAGCCGTTTTAGCATGCCGTGCAATTTGTCAAAAAGGGCCTAAAGCGATTTTAGTTAAACATTTGAGTCGTGCAGGTTATCAAAAAGATCGTTTTGAAATGTTGCTTGTGACTCAAGATGAAGCTTGGCACATAGATCGTCCTTTAGTTGATTTTGGTGTTAAACAACCTGTAGGTGTTGGCGATATGACTAGTGGGTTGTTCTTAGCGAATATAATGCTTGGTAAATCGATGGTTGAAGCGTTAGAACATACTACTTCTGCGGTTTATGCGGTAATGCTTGAAACATTGAAACAAAATGAATATGAGTTACAATTAGTCGCTGCACAAAGTGAAATTGAAGCTCCAAAACAGTGGTTTAATGCAAAAAGGATTGATTAATTCCTAAAATAAGTAAAAATTATACAAGTTTACGGAGAGCAAAGTAAGTGGGAATTATGGAAAACAATATTTCGTTGGGTAAGATTCTTTCCGATTTAAGAGCTAATATGGGCTTAACTCAGAAAGATATTGCTGCTAAAATTTATATAAAAACGGAAATTATTTCAGAAATTGAAAATAACCAGTTAGTTCAAGCCCCTTTTGTTCTTGTTAAAGGTTACATTCAAACTTATGCAGAGATTGTTGGTTTACCAAATGAAGAATATCAACCCTACCTTGACGCATTAGCAAAACAATATTTAACAAAACAATCCGTTAAACTTAAATCAATAGATAATAAAAAGTATCACAATAAAAAGATTTTCTTTATTGTTTTATTCATATTAATTTGCTTATTAGGTATTGGGTTATATTACGCTACCGGTCAAACCAAAAATAATTATGTTGAAGTTAGTCATTATATTTCTCCAGGGCCTTCAGATCACGTTAACAGTTAGCAAATTTTCGAATTCACATACAGACATTTGCCTCAAATCTTGTTAAGATTGCGGCCTAGTTATTTTTTAATATGATTAGGCATCTTATGAGTCATCAAGAATCACCAATTATTAGGCGAGAATCTACCCGAATTTATGTGGGTGATGTACCTATTGGTGGTGGTGCTCCGATTGCTGTCCAATCAATGACGAATACTCGTACAACCGATGTGGAAAAAACAGTAGCTCAAATTCAGGCTCTTGAACGCGTTGGCGTTGATATTGTGCGAGTTTCTATTCCAACGATGGATGCTGCTGAAGCGTTTAAATTCATACGGCAGCAAGTAAAAGTACCATTAATTGCCGATATTCATTTTGATTATCGAATAGCTTTAAAAGTTGCTGAATATGGCGTTAATTGCCTAAGGATTAACCCCGGTAATATTGGTAATGAATCGCGAATTCGTTCGGTTGTTGATTGTGCTAAGGATAAGAATATTCCAATACGTATTGGTGTTAACTCTGGTTCGCTTGAAAAAGATATCCAAGAAAAGTATGGCGAACCAACTCCAGAAGCGATAATTGAGTCTGCGATGCGCCATGTGGATATTCTTGACCGACTTGATTTCGACCAATTTAAAGTAAGTGTTAAGGCGTCAGATGTTTTTACTGCAGTTGATTCATATCGATTATTGGCAAAACAAATTAAGCAGCCTTTACATTTGGGTATAACTGAAGCTGGCGGTGTTCGAAGTGGTGCTGTAAAATCAGCAATTGGGCTTGGTTTATTATTATCTGAAGGTATAGGTGATACATTAAGAGTTTCACTAGCAGCCGATCCAACCGAAGAAGTCAAAGTTGGATTTGATATTTTGAAATCATTACGCATCCGAGCTAGAGGAATTAATTTTATTGCTTGCCCAACTTGTTCTAGGCAAGAATTTGATGTGATTAATACCGTTAACACGCTAGAGCAGCGACTTGAAGATATTATAACACCAATGGATGTTTCAATTATTGGCTGTGTCGTTAATGGTCCCGGTGAAGCCTTAGCTTCCACCATGGGGGTCGCAGGAGGGCATAATAAAAGTGGTTTTTATGAAGATGGTGTGCGCATAGGTCGTATTGATAATGAACAAATGATAGATGAGTTGGAAGCAAAAATACGCGCTAAAGCCTTAATATTGAAAAACAGAATTGCAACGACTGAACTATAATCTTATTAGATAGCGAATAAAAAAATGACAGAAAAAAAAATCCAATCAATACGGGGAATGAATGATTTACTCCCAAGTGATAGTGCCACATGGCAACAAATTGAAAAAATTGTCAAAAGTGTACTAAATAGTTACGGTTATAATGAAATTAGAACACCAATTGTTGAAGATACCGCATTATTTAAACGTGCAGTTGGTGAAGTTACCGATATTGTTGAAAAAGAGATGTATACTTTTAATGACCGTAATGATGAAAGTATTACTCTTCGCCCAGAAATTACAGCAGGTTGTGTTCGTGCTGGTATTGAACATGGTCTATTTTATAATCAAGAACAACGTTTATGGTATTTAGGACCGGCATTTCGTTATGAAAAACCACAAAAAGGGCGTTATCGTCAATTTCATCAATTTGGTGTTGAAGTCTTTGGCCTTGAAGGGCCTAATATTGATGCAGAGCTTATCTTATTAACTGCACGTTTTTGGAAAGCACTTGGTATTGAAGAACATACAACACTTGAACTTAATTCTATTGGTTCAGTTGAAGCAAGAGCAAATTACCGTAACGCATTAGTTAGCTTTTTGGAGCAACATAAAGATAAATTAGATGAAGACTGTTTGCGTAGAATGTATTCTAATCCATTACGTGTGTTGGATTCGAAAAATCCTGTTGTTCAAGAATTACTTAACCAAGCACCAAAATTATTTGATTATTTAGATGAAGAATCTAAAAATCATTTTGATGGGTTATGTCATTTATTAGATAATGCTGGGATAAAATATAACATTAATCAAAGATTAGTTCGAGGCTTGGATTATTATAATCGAACTGTTTTTGAATGGGTTACTACTAGCTTAGGCGCTCAAGGTACTGTTTGTGGTGGTGGGCGTTATGATGGTCTTGTTAGCCAGCTTGGCGGGCAACCAACTCCAGCAGTTGGTTTTGCCATGGGAGTTGAGCGTTTAGTTTTGCTTGTGCGAGCAGTTAATCCTTCATTAAATCGCGATAGTTCTATTGATATTTATATGATATCTTCCGGTGATGATAAAACAACATCTGCCGCACAAAAAATGGCGGAAAAATTACGTGATGGTTTACCTAATAAGCGAATTGTTACAAATTATGGTAGTAGCAATTTTAAGAAACAATTTACCAAAGCTGACAAATTAGGTGCTAAAATAGCTGTAATTATTGGCGAAAATGAAATTGCCAATCAATCAGTAACGATTAAAAATTTACAAACAGGCGAACAAGTTGAAGTTGCACAAAAAGAGATTGTTCAAACTTGTTTAGCAATATTGTAAATTAAGGAAAATAGGAGAAAAACGTGAGTCATCAATTATCTGGCGAAGAACAAATTTCAGAGATAAAAGAATTTCTTGCTAAAAAGTGGAAAATCATTGTTGCAGTTATTGTAATTGGATTACTGGCTTTTTATGGCTGGCGTTATTGGCAATCTCACAAATTAGCAAAAACGATAGAATCTTCTGATCGATATGAACAATTAATTGCTAATTTAGACAAAAGTAATCCAGATTCAGTAAATGAATTAGTCTCTTTCGCGGAAAGTGATGATACTATTTATAGTGTTTTTGCTAATTTAAAAGCGGCGAAATTTTATGTTGAAGAACTAAAAGATTATCCAAAAGCTGAAAAGTTACTCACTGATACATTAAGTAAAACCGATTCAGAAGTTATTAAATCAATCAGTTATATTCGTATTGCAAAAATACAATATCAACTTGAACGTTATCAAGATGCTTTAGTAACATCAAACAAAGTTACTGAAAAAAGTTGGATGCCGGTAGTTAATGATATTCGTGGTGATGCCTATATGAAGCTGAATAATTATGCTGAAGCCGTCGCTGCTTATAATATTGCATTAGTTCCTGATTCTGTTGATGAATCAGATAAAAATGTTGTTAAAGCTTCATTACCTACTGAACAGTTAGGTAAAAACATCAAAATGAAGTTAAATCAGGCTCAATATCTTAAAGATAAGCAACAAGCTGAACAAGAAGCTGAAGCAGCCAAAGAGGAAGCTAAGCAAGAAGTCGAAGCTAGAAAAAATGCTGCACAACAAAATAAAAATTAATTTATCCTGATATAAGGGTTTGTACAATGAAGTTATCAAAATATCTTTTTATTAGTGTTTTTATCTTTTCACTTGCTGGATGTTCATTGTTTGGTGGTGAAGAAGAGATTGTACAAGTTTCTCCTTCACCGACAGTAAGTAACCAATTTCAAATAAAAGAAGTATGGCGAAATAGTACATCAGGTAATACACGTATCTATTCATTATTAGGACCTATTAATTATGATAATGCTATTTATGTTGCTAGCCGAAGCGGGCAAGTTAAAGCTATTGATTTATCTAATGGTCATACAATATGGGACCAAAATTTATCAAAAAGTACATTATTTAGTAGCAAAACAGCGCTATTTTCTGGCGGTGTAAGTGCTGATGATAAATATGTTTATGTTGGTAGCGAACGTGCAGTTGTATATGCTTTAGATCGTAACGACGGTAGTGTTATTTGGGAAAAACCAGTTAAAGGTGAAGTACTTGCCCGCCCTGTTTCTTCCGAAGATAAACTCATTGTTTATACTGCTAGTGGTAATTTACAAGCCTTGAACCGTAATACCGGTGAAGATGTGTGGGATGTCATGCTTGAAGTTCCACCTCTTTCATTAAGAGGTAATTCAACTCCAACAATTGCACATGGTGCTGCTATACTTGGTGATGATACTGGTCATGTAAATGCTTACTACATAAATGATGGACAGTTGATTTGGCAACAAAGGATTTCACAACCAAGCGGTTCAACTGAAATCGCAAAATTAAATGATGTTGATTCAACACCTGTTATAGAAGGTAACTTAGCTTACGCAATTGGATATAATGGTAATGTTGTCGCACTTGACTTAAGTAATGGTCAAATTGTATGGCGTAAAGAGATGGGATCAACTCATAGCTTTGCGGTTGATACGCAACAATTATTTGTGGTAGATCAAGATGATAATGTACAAGCTGTCAGCAAAAATGGTGGCGCTGTATTATGGACTCAAGCTGATTTGTTACATCGTCAATTAACCGATCCTGTTATATATGAAAACTATATTGTTGTTGGTGACTTCGAAGGTTATTTATATTGGTTAAGTAAAGATAACGGTAATGTCGTTGCTAAAACACAAGTTAGTAGTAGTGGATTGATTTCGAAACCATTAGTTGTTGACAATAAAATTATTGTTCAAGCAAAAAATGGTGATATTTATGCATTCACAAAAAATTAAGGTAATTAGAGAATAAATATGGTACCTGTTGTCGCACTAGTTGGTCGTCCGAATGTAGGAAAGTCGACTTTATTTAATCGATTAACTCGAAGTCGGGACGCCTTAGTAGCTGATTTTCCGGGATTAACTCGTGACCGTAAGTACGGTCGAGCAGAAATCAAAGGACATGAATATATTGTCATTGATACTGGAGGTATTGATGACACTGAAGATGGGGTTGAAACCTTTATGGCTGAACAATCCCTACAAGCAATAGAAGAAGCAGATATAGTACTTTTTTTAGTTGATGCAAGAGCAGGTACCATGCCTGCTGATCATGCGATTGCTAAGCATCTTCGATGTCGCGAAAAAGCAACATTTTTAGTTGCTAACAAAATTGATGGTATTGACGCTGATAGCGCAATTTCTGATTTTTATAGTTTAGGATTAGGTGACATACATCCGATTGCCGCCAGTCATGGTCGTGGGGTTAATGTGTTAATCGAAACGGTACTCGATCCTATTTTTCATTTTGTAAATGACCAAAATGAAGCCTTATCAGATGATGAACAATATGAAGAGCTTCCTGAATCTTATGATGATATTGAGGATGAAGCCGAGTCGCTCATCAATCAACCAATCAAAGTTGCCATTGTTGGTAGACCAAATGTTGGTAAGTCAACACTAACTAATCGGATTCTAGGTGAAGAAAGGGTTGTAGTTTATGACATGCCAGGTACAACACGTGACAGTATTTATATACCAATGACACGTGATGATCGTGAATATATCATGATTGATACTGCCGGTGTTCGTAAACGAGGTAAGGTAACGGAAACCGTTGAGAAATTCTCGGTTATTAAAACGCTGCAAGCAATAGAAGATGCTAACGTTGTAATTTTGGTTATTGATGCCCGAGAAGGTATTTCTGATCAAGATTTGTCCTTACTTGGTTTTATCATTAATAGTGGGCGCTCACTGGTTATCGCAGTTAATAAATGGGATGGATTATCACAAGATATCAAAGAACAAGTGAAAACCACGTTAGATGATCGGCTTGATTTTATCGATTTTGCTCGTCTACACTTTATCTCTGCGCTTCATGGTAGTGGCGTAGGTAACCTATTTGATTCAATTCAAGAAGCATATGATTGTGCTACACGTCGTGTTAATACCGCATTATTAACTAAAATAATGCAAATGGCACAAGATGACCATCAACCACCATTGGTCAGAGGACGTCGTGTTAAATTAAAATATGCTCATGCCGGAGGTTATAACCCGCCAATTGTGGTTATTCATGGTAATCAAGTTGAAGATTTACCAGATTCTTACAAACGTTATTTAATGAACTATTTTAGACGTTCATTAAAAATTATGGGGTCGCCAATACGAATTCAATTCAAAGAAGGCGCTAATCCATTCGAAGGTCGAAAAAATAGTTTGACTGCTTCGCAACAACGTAAACGTCGCCGTTTAATGAAACATGTACGAGGTCGAAAATAACTTATGACAGAAACAAAGATGCTAGATGGTGGGCAAGAAGGTATTTGTCCTAAGTGTCATAATAGAATGAGTATTGTTTCGCCACAACATTATGATTGTCCTCATTGCCAACAGCATTATCAAGAACAGTATATTTGCCCAATTTGCCGACAAAATGCGCAAATGGTTAAAGGCTGTGGCGCTATTAACTATATTTGTCACACTGATGGCTTAATTTCCAGCAGTAAAGTGATATTTCATTATTTACCAGAATAGAAAATTGTATCTATATTTAAAGCCATAAGAGGTTATTTTATGCGAATTATTTTATTAGGCGCACCGGGAGCAGGAAAAGGAACCCAAGCACAATTTATTATGCAACAATACGGAATTCCGCAAATTTCAACTGGCGATATGTTGCGTGCAGCAGTAAAAGCAGGAAGTCCATTAGGTCTACAAGCAAAAGAGCTTATGGATCATGGTAAGCTTGTTACTGATGAGTTAGTTATTGCATTAGTTAAAGAGCGTATTGCGCAAAGCGATTGTAAAAATGGCTTTTTATTAGATGGTTTTCCTCGTACTGTGCCGCAAGCAGATGCAATGAAAGAAGCGGGTATCGATGTTGATTATGTCCTTGAGTTTGATGTACCTGATGAAGTGATTATTGATCGTATGAGTGGTCGTCGTATTCATGCAAGCTCAGGACGTGTATACCATGTTCGTCATAATCCACCAAAAGTTGAAAATATTGATGATGTAACTGGCGAACCATTAACTATTCGTAAAGATGATAGTGAAGAAATCGTCCGTAAACGTCTTGTTGAATATCATGATTTGACTAAACCATTAGTCAAATATTATCAACATGAAGCCAAAGAAGGTCGAACTCAATATTTCCGTATTGATGGGACACAAGCTGTTTCCGCTGTGACCAATGAATTGACTAAAATTTTAGGCTAATTGCTATTAAGAGGGATGATAGACTTTTCATCCCTCATCTTATTCAATCTATTATTTTGCTAACTTAAGTGCTTGTTCTAAATCAGCAATAATATCATCAATATGTTCAATGCCAATTGATAGGCGTATCATTTCTTGACTTACTCCAGCCTTTTGCAATTCCTCATCATTAAGTTGTCGATGGGTAGTTGATGCCGGATGACAAGCTAATGAGCGGGTATCACCAATATTAACTAAACGAATAATCAATTTCAGGGCATCGATAAATTTAGCTCCAGCTTGTTTACCTCCTTTGATACCAAAGGACAAAATGCCAGCAGGTAAACCATTGTCCATCTGTTTTACAGCTAAATGATGTTCAGGATGATTAGCCAACCCTGCATAATTGACCCATTCAACTTGAGGATGCGTAACCAAATAATTGGCGACCTTAATGGTATTTTGGCAGTGTCGCTCAATGCGTAAAGAGAGTGTTTCAAGACCTTGTAATAATAAAAAGGTATTAAATGGTGATAAAGCTGCTCCCATGTTACGCAGTGGTATTACTCGGCAACGAGCAATATAGGCTGCCTCTCCAAAGCTTTGAGTATATGAAACACCATGATAAGAAGGATCAGGTTGATTGAGCATTGGATACTTATCTGCATGATCTTTCCAAGGAAATCTACCTGAGTCAACAATCATTCCGCCTAAACTATTACCATGCCCACCAATATATTTAGTTAATGAATGTACCACTATATCAGCACCAAATTCAAATGGTCGGCAAAGCGCAGGACTAGCAACGGTATTATCAACAATTAAAGGGATACCATGTCGATGGGCAATATCAGCCAGTGCTGCTAAATCAACAATATTGCCGGCTGGATTACCGATACTTTCACAGTAAATGGCTTTAGTTTTGTCATCAATTTGCTTTTCAATCGCATTTAAATCATTGTGTGGTGCAAATTTTGTTGTGATACCGAAATTAGGCAAGGTATGAGCCAATAAGTTATAGGTGCCACCATAGAGTTTGGAAACCGATACAATATTTTCACCAGCAAATGTAATGGCTTGTATAGCATAAGTAATTGCTGCCATTCCAGAAGCTACCGCTAATGCTCCTATACCACCTTCTAGTGCGGCAATACGCGCTTCAAGTACGGCATTAGTTGGATTGGTTATACGTGTATAGATGTTTCCAGCAACTTTTAAATCAAATAAATCGGCACCATGCTGGGTGTCATCGAATGCATAAGATGTGGTTTGATAGATCGGAACGGCGACGGCATGAGTTGTTGATTCAGGGGTATAGCCTGTGTGCAAAGCGATCGTTTCTGGTTTCATGTTAGAGCCTCATATTTACAATTATTTTTCTACTATAAGGCTCTTATTTTGTGCAAAAATTTATCGAAAAGTAAAGGATTATAAAACCATTCTTACGATATCGATTTCACCTAATTCTTTGTATAGATTTTCTACCTGATCAATATGGGTTGCATTAATTGTAATGGATACTGAATGATAATTACCTTTACTACTTGGTTTTATCGACGGCGTATAATCCCCAGGTGCATGACGTTGAATCACAGATACTACTTTATCAACTAGTTCTGGTTTTGCTTCACCCATTACTTTATAAGTGAAAGAACAAGGGAAATCTAATAATTCATTTAATTTTGTTTGTTGCATAATAGTCTTTTTCTCGTTTTGTCAATATAACTACTAACGTTAGCAAATATATATAGTCAGTTTATTATTCTTCAAGCCATAAACAATAAACATCACTTTTTAAAGCTAATAATTTGATCTATGATAAACAAATTCTAACATAGCTTAGTAAAACCTACCTTACTATTATTATAAAAGGCTAAAAAAACATGTTATCCCAATCTACTAGTAAAGAACCTTTTGGTACATTACTTGGTTATGCACCGGGTGGTGTAGCAATTTATTCATCTGACTATGAAACATTAGATCCGCAACAATTTCCTAATGATGCTTCATTTCGTAGCTATTCTGGTCATGAATATATGGGGTATAAGTGGCAATGTGTTGAATTTGCTAGAAGATTTCTATTTTTAAATTATGGGATTGTGTTTACCGATGTTGGTATGGCACATGAGATTTTTTCGTTAAGATTTCTTCGTCAGGTCATCAACGAAGCCATTTTACCATTACAAGCTTTTGCTAACGGTAGCAAAAAAATGCCAGAAGCAGGCGCATTGTTGATATGGGATGATGGCGGTATGTTTGATAGAACTGGCCATGTTGCCATTATTACCGAAGTTTTTGACAATAAAATTCGAATTGCCGAACAAAATGTTGTCCATACTCGACTTCCTATTGGCCAACAATGGACTCGCGAGTTAGACATGACAGTATCTGATGATGGTTATTATTTACACGATACTTTTGACGATACTAAAATTTTAGGTTGGATGATACAAACTGACAATACACTTCACAGTTTACCGCAACCTAATGCTGATAAACACTTACTTGATATCCATAGTGTACATATTAAAAATTATGGTCAATTTGATGGTAAATGGTTAGATGAAAACGATCCTTTAGAAAGTGCTTATGTGTCAGCAACTGGTCATGCCATTAGCCATGATGATCAGTATCGCTATTTCACTATTTCTGAAAGTGCTGAACAAGAACTTATTCGTGCCACAAACGAGCTCCATTTAATGTATTTGCATGCGACAGATAAAGTGTTAAAAGATGATAATTTGCTATGTAATTTCAATATTCCTGAAATTCTTTGGCCGAGGCTTAGATTATCTTGGCAACAACGTCGTTATCAAATGATCACTGGTCGATTAGACTTTTGTATGGATGAACGAGGTTTCAAAGTTTATGAATATAATGCTGATTCGGCATCATGTCATACCGAAGCTGGCAAAATTTTGGAAAATTGGGCAATACAAGCCGAGTTAAATGTTGGGGTAAATCCGAGTGCTGGATTGCTTAATGCATTGGCTAACTGTTGGAAGCATAGCGACGCAAAAGCGTTTGTCCACATTATGCAAGATAATGACAGTGAGGAAAATTATCACGCATTATTTATGCAAAAGGCCCTAACCCAAGCTGGATTTAAAAGCAAAATCTTACGCGGGCTAACAGGGCTTAGATGGGATAAAAGAGGGCGTTTAGTTGATGATGACGATCGTCAAGTTACCTGTGTTTGGAAAACCTGGGCATGGGAAACTGTACTTGAACAATTACGCCAAGAAACTGAGGCGCAAATCGCTGGATTACCGATTCGAACATGGCATCCTGAAAATGCGGTTAGATTAATTGATGTATTACTTCGCCCAGAAGTTTCGGTTTTTGAGCCCTTATGGACGGTAATTCCAAGTAATAAAGCTATTTTACCTGTACTTTGGTCTTTATTTCCAAACCATCGTTATCTGCTGGAATCTACATTTCAACTCAATGACAATTTAATCAAAAAAGGTTATGCAATTAAGCCTATTGCCGGGCGTCGAGGTAGTGATATTGAGTTAGTTGGTAGTCATGAACAAGTGTTGGACAAAACGGTTGGTCGATTTGCAAAACAAGAAAATATTTATCAAGAACTGTGGTGTTTACCCAAAGTTGATGATCGTTATTTGCAAGTTTGTACTTTTACTGTTGGTGGCCATTATGGTGGCGCATGTTTACGTTCGGATCCTTCTTTGGTTATAAAAGGCGAAAGTGATATGCAACCACTGCGCGTGTTAACCGATGCAGAATTTTTAAAAGAAATTCCAAAAGAAGTTGAGGAACAGGGTTTTTGAGTCCTAATTTGACAAGTTAGTTATTTGATTTATTGATTATAAATGGTCTCATCCAGCATTTTATATATTCAATAATTATAATTTAATAGTCTTTAGGTGACTAAAGATGATAGAAATCATATTATATTTGGAGTTGACAACGATATTCTTTTGAAGTAGTGATATAAAAAACTTAAAAGTGCTTGAGCATAATGACAAAGTGGCTGTGATTGAGAATATGCAAACTATTGATTGTGTGTTTAGTTCTATTTTCTATGTGATTACCATTACTGCATTTATTTGTCTTCTAGCTAATCATATTGCAGCAAAAAAACTCGTTTAAAAATAAATATCGTAGATATTGCTGGCGAACATAAAATAGACTGTATTGCTAATGCTACAGGGGGGAAAAGTATATATTGCACAAAGTCCTAACGATATGATTAGGCAGAAGAATAAAACTGTTTCAGATTTAAAAATTAATAGGCCTGTTTGTATGTGAATAAATAAATCATTATATAGTAACTCTTTAATATTTATTAATAAAATAGTTAAAAAAACCAGACATTATGTCTGGTTTTTTATCAGAAAATCAATTAAAAGTCCAAATTAGCAGCTTTTAATGCATTTTCTTCAATAAATAGTCTACGAGGTTCAACTTCATCGCCCATTAATGTAGTAAACAATTGATCTGCTTCAATGGCATCTTTAATGGTAACTTGTAACATTCTTCGACTTGTTGGGTCCATGGTAGTTTCCCATAATTGTTCTGGGTTCATTTCACCTAGACCTTTATAACGTTGGATTGTTAATCCACGACGAGATTCACGAATTAACCAATCAACCGCATCCTCAAATGAACTAACCGGTTGTTTTCTCTCACCGCGTTGTATAAATGCGCCTTCCTCAAGCAAATCTTTCAATTGTGAACCTAAATGGCAGATGTTTCGATATTCATTACTATGAATAAATACTTGATCTAGTGCGTAATTGGTATCAACACCGTGTGTTCTTACTTTTATAACCGGTATGTATAACGCTGCTTTCTCGTTGTAATCGGCACTATAAAGATAGGTACTACCATGTTGTTCCTTACTAGATAGTTTATCAACAATAGATTTTGCCCAGTTTTCAGCTTTTTGTTGATCTTTTAAGATATTCTCATCCAATACATCTTGGTATATTAATTCAGATAATAAAGCTTTAGGATAACGGCGTTCCATTTTAGTAATTAATTTTTCGACTTTCTGATATTCGGCAATTAATTTTTCTAGAGCTTCACCTGCTAAAGCTGGAGCATGATCATTCACATGTAATGATGCATCTTCTAATGCCAAAGCAATTTGGAATTGTGTCATTGCATCGTCATCTTTAATATATTGTTCTTGTTTGCCTTTTTTAACTTTATAAAGTGGTGGTTGTGCGATATAAACATAACCTCGTTCAATGATCTCAGGCATTTGACGGTAGAAGAAAGTTAACAATAAAGTTCTAATATGCGAGCCATCAACATCTGCATCGGTCATGATGATAATGCTATGATAACGCATTTTATCTGGATTATATTCATCTCGACCAATACCACAACCTAGTGCAGTAATTAATGTCGCCACTTCTTGAGAGGAGAGCATTTTGTCAAAACGAGCTTTTTCAACATTTAGGATCTTACCTTTTAACGGTAAAATTGCTTGGTTTCTACGGTTACGCCCTTGCTTTGCTGAGCCACCCGCAGAGTCTCCTTCCACTAGATAAAGCTCCGATAATGCTGGATCTTTTTCTTGGCAATCAGCAAGTTTACCCGGTAAACCACCTAAGTCCAAAGCACCCTTACGGCGAGTCATTTCGCGTGCTTTTCTTGCTGCCTCACGAGCTCTGGCCGCATCAATAATTTTACCCACCACAATTTTGGCATCAGATGGGTTTTCAAGTAGATACTCAGCTAATTTTTCCCCCATTACTGATTCAACTGCAGATTTAACTTCAGATGAAACTAATTTATCTTTGGTTTGTGATGAAAATTTAGGGTCTGGTACTTTGACTGATACTACCGCAATTAGCCCTTCACGTGCATCATCACCTGTAGCACTGATTTTCGCCTTTTTGCTATAGCCTTCGGTTTCCATGTAGTTATTTAATGTACGAGTCATTGCACCACGAAAACCAGCTAAGTGAGTGCCCCCATCGCGTTGAGGTATGTTATTGGTAAAGCAATAAATATTTTCTTGATAACCATCATTCCATTGTAGTGCAACTTCGACGCCAATATTATCTTTCTCAGTACTAAAATAAAAAATCTTTGGATGGATTGGATTTTTATTTTTATTTAAATATTCAACAAATGCTTGAATACCACCTTCGTAATGGTAGTGTTCACTTTTACCTGTACGTTCATCGATGAGTTTAATTGAAACACCAGAATTTAAGAATGATAGTTCGCGTAATCTTTTTGCTAGATGATCGTATACAAATTCAATATTAGAAAAAGTTTCTGGGCTTGGCCAAAAACGGACATAAGTACCTGATTCAGTCGTTTCACCAATAATTTTGAGCGGTTCTTCTGGAACTCCCAAATGATAAATTTGTTTATGAATTTTACCTTCACGATAAATGACTAATTCTAATTTATCTGATAATGCATTGACGACTGAAACACCAACGCCATGTAGACCACCAGATACTTTGTAAGAATTATCATCAAATTTACCACCAGCATGTAAAACAGTCATAATAACTTCCGCGGCGGAAATGCCTTCTTCTTCGTGAATACCAGTAGGTATCCCTCGACCATCATCTCGCACAGAAACGGAGTTATCAGGATGAATTGTAACCTCAATATGGTGACAATAACCAGCTAATGCTTCATCAATGGCATTATCAACCACTTCAAAAACCATATGATGAAGCCCTGTTCCATCATCAGTATCACCAATATACATACCAGGGCGTTTTCGGACAGCATCAAGCCCTTTAAGTACTTTAATGCTGGAAGAATCATAAGAGTTAGACATGGATTTCTCGATTTATTTGATTATTTATATCATTTTGTATATTTAAGAGATTATACCAGAATTTATGTGAAAAATCTTATCATTTTCATCGATCATGTGGGTTATTTGCTCTTGATTAACCGCTGTAATAAAAACTTGAGAATGAGCAGATTTTAATCGTTTTGCTAGTAAGTTACGTTTATTTTTGTCCAGCTCAGAAGCAAAGTCATCAATTAAATAAATACATGATTGCCCCGTTTTTTCTGAAAAATATTCACCTTGTGACAAACGTAATGCACACATGAGTAATTTTAATTGTCCGCGAGATAATAAATCTTCGACAGGAATATTATCTATTCGTAACTTTAAATCTGCCTTATGTGGACCTTGTGAGGTATAACTAATAAACTTATCTCTTTCAAATTGTCTATATAATATATCTGAATAATTGATGCCATGTTCCCAACCTTGGTAATATTGGCAGTTAAGTTGATATTCTGGTAGAAAATCATGACAAGTTTCTATAATTTGAGGAAATATATTTTGGCTATAGTCAGCTCTAATCTGACTTATTTTTTCTGCAATTGGTGCAAGTTCTTTATCCCAAGGTAATAATTGATTATAGTTTGATGACTGTTTTAATAAGGCATTACGCTGTTTAAAAAGGCGTTTTAAGTTATTCCAAAGTGCTACAAATTCAGGATAGTGATGAAAACAACCCCAATCTATAAAAGAGCGGCGATATTTAGGCCCTCCAGTAAGTAAATCAAATCCTTCTGGTGTAATAAGTTGAATTGGTAATAACTTTGCTAAATCAGTTAAGCGAAATCCCTCATCTCCATCAATTTTTATCGTATTATCGTTATGACGGGTTTTTGATAAACCTATAGTTCTAGTTTGTTGTGAAGATTCAATTTGGCTAAATAATATTAATTCAGGTTTTTCATGTTGTATTATTCGGTTAGATTGAATATGCCTAAAGGCTCGACCATGGCCAAGCATATAAATTGCTTCAAGCAGGCTGGTTTTTCCACTACCATTATCACCAACTATATAATTGAAATGATTCGATAATGTTAATTGAGCATAAGCAATGTTTCGAAAGTGATGAATTTTGATTTGAGAAAGTATCATGCTGGTAAAGTTGCCGGCCGAAGCCGGAAGTTTTAAATGATCGTCAATTATAAGCGCATAGGCATAACAACATAAGTTGCAGATTGGTTGTTGATATCTTCAATTTGCACACTTGAAGTGGCATCAGTTAATAATAATTGTACGCTATCACATTTTAGTGTGTTTAGTATATCCAATAAATAAGTTACATTAAAACCAATCTCAAGTTCTTGAGATTGATATTTTACATCAATCACTTCTTCTGCTTCTTCTTGTTCTGGATTGTTTGCGGTAATTTTTATCTGATTACTATGTACATATAATCTTATGCCGCGAAATTTTTCATTTGAAAGAATCGCAACTCGCGATAAGGCATTTCTAAGTTCTTCACATGATACTTCAAGTGGTTTATCAGGGTTACGAGGCATTACACGTTTATAATCTGGGAATTTTCCATCAATGAGTTTTGAAGTAAAGGTAAAATCACCAAGACTTACACGTAAGTTATTGTTACCAATTTGCATATTAACAAGCTCATCGTTATCACCAACAAGTTTTGCAAGCTCAATTACGCCTTTCCTTGGTAAAATTACTGAACAGGTTTCTGATATATTTTGACCAACAGGTTGAGCACATACGGCTAGGCGATGTCCATCAGTTGCAACTGTTTTTAATAATCCATCTTCAATTTCGAATAGCATACCATTTAAATAATATCTAACATCTTGGTTCGCCATTGAAAATTGCACTGCATCAATAAGTCGTTTGATTGTTTTTTGCGGTATAAAAAGTTCAACATCACTTTGCCAATTTTCTAAATTAGGGAAATCTGACGCAGGTAGTGTAGATAAAGAAAATTTACTTCGACCTGATTGAATAATCAATCGATTATCGTCAATGCTTATCAATATTTGCGCATCATTAGGAAGATTTCGACAGATATCAAGAAACTTTCTAGCTGGCACTGTCGTTGCACCTGCTTCACAAGGTTCGGTTAGAGGAATGTGAGAGATCATTTCAATTTCCAAATCCGTCCCTGTCATTGATAGTGTGTTTTCACTCACCTGCAATAATAAATTACCTAAAATAGGTAGGGTAGGGCGACTACCTAGTGGTGCACTAACAAGTTGCAATGGTTTGATAAGTTTTTCACGATCTATAATAAATTTCATAGTGTTAATTCTTTTTAAGTTGATAATGTTCGAATTAAATTGGAATAATCCTCTTTAATATCATTGCTTTCTTCTTTTAGTTCTGCGATTTTTCGGCATGCATGTAATACAGTTGTATGATCTCTTCCACCAAAACCATCACCGATTTCCGGCAAGCTTTTATTGGTGAGCTCTTTCGCCAATGCCATTGCTACTTGTCTTGGCCTTGCAACAGAACGAGACCGACGTTTAGATAATAAGTCAGAGACTTTAATTTTATAATATTCAGCAACCGTTTTTTGAATATTTTCAATAGTAACCAATTTTTCTTGTAAGGCAAGTAAATCTTTTAAAGCATCTTTGACAAAATCAATAGTGATAGATTTTCCTGTAAAATTAGCATTGGCAATAACCCGATTAAGTGCTCCTTCTAATTCTCGCACATTTGAGCGTAATCGTTTAGCAATGAAAAAAGCGACCTCTTCAGGTAGTTTAATTTTGTTTTCTTCGGCTTTTTTCATCAAAATAGCAACTCGAGTCTCAAGTTCGGGTGGTTCAATAGCAATGGTTAATCCCCAACCAAATCTCGATTTTAAGCGATCTTCAACGCCATCAATTTCTTTAGGATAACGATCAGATGTTAGGATGATTTGTTGATTACCTTCTAATAATGAGTTAAATGTATGGAAGAACTCTTCTTGGGAACGCTCTTTATTTGCAAAAAATTGGATATCGTCAATAAGTAGAGCATCAACAGAACGATAATAATTTTTAAACTCTTCAATAGCATTATTTTGTAACGCTTTTACCATGTCTTGAACGAATCGTTCTGAATGCATATAAACAACTTTGGCGTTAGCTTTACTCGCCATAATCTCATTGCCAACTGCATGTAATAAGTGAGTTTTACCTAAACCTGTTGAGCCATATAAAAAAAGAGGATTATATGCTTTACCTGGATTTTCGGCTACTTGTTTAGCCGCTGCAACAGCAAGTTGATTAGATTTACCTTCAACAAAGCTATTGAAAGTGTATTTATGGTTAATACCTGAATAATAAGTGTGGTTATTACTCTCTTTTGTTGTCTTCCAAGAAGGCATAACATCAGATTTAGATTGGTTGACCTCGGATTTTTTCTCTACAGATACAGTTGAACCGACTTCCAAAGATAATTTTAATGAATCATTATCTAACAAATTATTCAATAATTGAGAAATAGTTGTTAAATATTTATTTTTCACCCAATCTAATACAAATCTGTTTGGCGCATAAATATAGAGTTTGTTCTCAACCATCTCTACTTGTAACGGTCGAATCCAAAGGTTGAATTCTGTTGTAGGAAGCGATTCTTGTAATTGAGAAAGACAATCTTGCCAAATCGAGGTAGACACGGCTACTCCTTTTACTTGGGATACTAACAATACTGAAATAATTATAGTATTTTTTGTGGATAATTTGTAGAGTTTAAGTGAAATATAATTTAATTATTAACATATAAAAAAACCCAGCCGAAGCTGGGTTTAAAGGTGTAATTAATAACAAAAACTAATTTGTTTGATCAATTACTTGGACCTCTTGCACGTTACGTGCTTTAACTTCAATTTCAACACGACGATCTGGTGCTAAACATGCTTTTAAGTCAGCGCCGCGAAGTGCATTACATTTATTGCCAGTAACTGGTTGTGCTTTACCCATACCACGTGAGCTGATGATTTCAGCTGGAACACCTTTTTGAACCAAGTAGTTCAATACGGTGTGTGCACGACGTTCTGATAATTTTTGATTATAACTCTCTGAACCGATACGGTCAGTATGACCAATTACTACGATAGCACTTTGAGTTGGGTTAATTTTAACAAGAGCTGTTAGTAAATTATCAAGCGCCTGACGACCTTCTGCTTTTAAATCAGCTTTTGCATAAGCAAATAATACATCTTCATTTAAAACATAACGGTTTACTTCAGTTTTGATTTCAACTGGAGCGGCAACAGATGGAGAACCTAAACGGTAAGTAATACCTAAACTTACAGTACCTGCATCTGGAGATGCGTTAGTTTTAGTATGAATATGTTGAACATATTGATATTCTAAACGAGTAGAGAAATCTTCGTTAAGACGATAGTCAAGACCTAAAGCATAAACTGGCGATACATCAGTTTTTGTACCATGATCAAGTTTGTCATTAGCTCTAATGTAACCACCATTTTTCCATTTAGCAATAGTTACCATTCCACCTGCACGACCATAAATATCTAAATCGTCAGAAATAAATGATAATGGATAGCTTAATTTACCAGTCAAAGACACACCTTGAGCAGATAATTTGCTATTACCTACATTATAGCTATGGCCAGCATTACTATAAGATCTTTTATATTTAGCTGAGCCTAACCAGTCATAACCTAATTCAAACGCTAAATAAGGGTTTGCTTGGAAACCTAAGAAAGCGCCACCAGCGACATTACTGCGATTAGATGTTTTAATACCAACATCATCATATACACGAACTTTACTTGCATCTAATCTATAAAGTTCTGACCAACCTAATTTAGCACCTACATAAAAAGTATTATCTTCATATGCAGCATTAGCAGCAGTAGCGGTTAAAGTTGCAACTGCAATTGCTAGAGCTAGAGTTGTTTTTTTCATTTTTTGCCTCAACTTATTTGTTGTAATAGACGTTGTTTAATTTGCTTTTATTGTTTAACTTTTCTTTATAATTACAGTGTTTATATTTATGGCCAATTATGTTAAACATAATCTAGTATAATTATAGCACAAATATTATTCTGATCTAGCTCAATTGATAATATTTAGTCAAAAAATTAAACAATTTTATTTATAGTAATATACAAATCGTTAATTGAGTTTGATAATGTGTTTGCCATAATATAGAAATCGGCTTCTAGACGTTTATCAAATTCATCTGATCCAATATCTTCATTTTCATCCAAAATAACCGAGTCAAATTTAATTTTTTTCAATGTTAAATCAGGATTAATAATAAAATTGATCCCTCTTTCATCAACAATCTTAAGCTTGCTGATCCATTTACCAGAATCTAAATGAACTAACATTTCATCACTTGTGATATCTTGATTTTTGCAGCTAATAATTCCATTACCTTCAAGCGGATCTTTTAATTCAGCTTCATCACCTAATATAAAAGGAGGAAAACTTAATTTTTCTTTAACCCAAGTTGTCATAATCTTTTCAAGTGGTTTTTCTATAGATAGTGGCGTTAATGCTAGTGCACCAAGTTCTTTGCGTAAAATAGCTAGAATATCTTCAGCAAGTTTAAAACTACTGCAATCAATAATAATCCGTTTGTTTTGCGTATCGATCCACAACCAATAATAGTTATATTTGCTAAATGCTCTCGGCATTAAATCGATCATTACTTCATCTTTTAATGTTGCTTTTTCATTTTTACTAAGTTTACGACTTAACGCTTTTTCTTGCTTGTCGATTTTTTCATTTAGAGCTTGTTTGATGACAGGCGCAGGTAAAATTTTAGTTTCTTTTTTTATGCGTAATAATAAATGTCCTTGCATATCAATAATAAAGTCATCCAAATTATTATCATTATAAGGAGATACCCAGCCCATTTTACTGGTATCTAAATTACCACAAGGAGAAAATGAAGTAGATTTTAGTGCATTTTCAATAGTTTGCTTATTAAGTAAATTGTCATTGTTAAGTTGATAAATAATTGCGTTTTTGAACCAAAGCATAGTGTAATATTTCCAAAAATTAGTTTGATGAAAATTAAAGCATATTGTCTTGTTAATGATATTTAATAAGTGTTTTAAAATTTATAAGATAAGCCCATATATATTGAAGATATTGTGCTATCATCAACCATGGGGCTGTCAGCTGCATCACCAGTTAGTTTATCAAAATGAACTCCACCAAAAGTAGCGATATTATCTGTTAAAGAGTATTGTGCACCAATTTCAAAGTAAGGTGTAAAAGAACTATTTGCATTGAAATAGCGTAAACCTGAATGTGTGGATTCTTTACGGGAAATACCATAATAATAGTCATTATGTTTACTATTAGCCCAGTTTATACCAATAGTAGGTGCGACAATTAACTTACCTTGAATATAAGGCACCGTATAGTCGGCGTTAACTAAGATTCCGTTACTATTATCGAGAATATCTGCGCCAATATTGCTTGCAAAAATCCCCCAATTAGTATTGATAGTATAATCAATTTCTGCTAGTACTGTGGAATGGCGGCTATCAAGTTGTTTCAATTTATGATTATCTGAATTATGCGGTTTAAATTCATTAGCAAGATACCGAACACCAAAGGATAAATTTTGATTATCGTCATTAATAGCGTAAATACCACCTGATAGGTCATCAATGAAAAATGAACCATTATCATAATCAATGTGGGGAACAGGATAGTAACTTGGACTATAACTTTTATATGGTGAATTAGACCAACCTAAACCAATGCCTAATGATGTTGGATCTGCCGATGCAACTTGAGTATATCCAAAAGAAAATATTGATAAGACCGAAATTATGCAACTTAAATTTTTCATTTTGATACTCACTTATAGCGATACTATTTAAGACAATTATTGTAGTAATTCTGTCATTCTGCGTTTATCGTCACAAAATCTATACATTAATTGTACATTGTTACAATCCGTTTTCTTTGATAATAATGCCACATTTTGTCATATTTGAATATGGATTAGTGAGATAAATTATGAGTAAACCAACTTTAGAAATGATTAATAGTCGTCCTGACGATGCAACTTTATTAGCGGATGAAGCAAAATATTGCTCATTTGGTGATACCGTGCATTACGTTGAACCACCGAAGATTTTTGATGGTTGTGAAGGTAGTTACATGTATGACAAAGAAGGTAAAGCCTTCCTTGATTTACAAATGTGGTATTCTGCTTGTAACTTTGGTTATGCTAATGAGCGTTTAAATAATGTACTGAAAAAGCAAATCGATACTTTACCACAATGTGCTAGCCAGTATTTACATCCAACTAAAATTGAATTAGCAAAAACTATTGCTCAAGGCATGGAACAGCGATTTGGTTACCAAGGACGAGTTCATTTTAATGTTGGTGGTTCACAATGTATTGAAGACTCATTAAAAGTAGTTCGTAATGCTACTGGAGGTAAATCACTAATGTTCGCCTTCCAAGGTGGTTATCATGGTCGAACTTTGGGTGCATCTTCAATTACTTCAAGCTATCGTTATCGTCGCCGTTATGGCCACTTTGGTGATCGTGCCATGTTTGTTCCATTCCCATATCCGTTCCGTCGTCCTAAAGGAATGACAGCTGAAGAGTATGGCGAACACTTAGTTGCCGAGTTTGCACGTTTATTTGAAACTGAATATCACGGTGTTTGGGATCCTAAAGTAGGTCAAGCTGAATATGCGGCATTTTATGCAGAACCACTACAAGCAACCGGAGGTTATATTGTTCCTCCTCGTAACTATTTTAAAGGTCTGAAAAAAGTTTTAGATCAATACGGTATTTTATTAGTTGTTGATGAAATCCAAATGGGCTTTTATCGTACTGGTAAGTTATGGTCAATTGAGCATTTTGATGTTAAACCTGATGTGGTGGTATTTGCTAAAGCGTTAACTAATGGTTTAAACCCATTAGGTGGCTTATGGGCTCGTGAAGAGTTAATCAATCCAGAGGTATTTCCAGTTGGATCCACTCACTCAACGTTTGCGTCAAATCCTTTAGGTACTGCGGTTGGTTTGGAAGTATTAAAAATGACTTCAGAAACCGACTACGAAAAAATGGTAATGGATAGTGGTGCATACTTCCTTGAAGGATTAAAAACACTTGAGAAGAAACATAAAGAGATTGGTGAAGTTGATGGTCTAGGCCTAGCACTTCGTGCTGAAATTTGTACCGAAGACGGTTTCACAGCTAACAAAGCGTTAGTTGATAAAATGGTTGATATTGGTATGTCAGGTGATCTTGACTGGAAAGGTAACAAAATGGGCTTGGTGCTTGATATTGGCGGTTATTACAAAAATGTTATCACTTTTGCTCCATCATTACATATTACTCGTCAAGAAATTGACCAAGGTATTGAATTACTCGATCAATTAATCACTCGAGCTAAAAAAGAACTTTAAGCCTTAAATCAAGATAATCCCGTTAATATCAATTAGCGGGATTAGAGTTATGCCTAATCAGTTATAAAAAGTTATGCAATATATCAATCAACTAGAACCTAATGAACTAATAAATAATTTCATTTCTCACCCTCCACAAGAGTTTACTAGCTGGGTGAGTGAAGATGGTATACCTGCTTTTTCTGCTAAGTTTGATTTGCTCACAACAGCTGATGATGATTTTAAACGTAAAGTTCATAAATTGCCTTTTTATAAAAAATGGCGACATTGGTTACAACCAAAAACATGTTTTGTGGGAACAACAGTTTCAGAATATAGTCTATTGACGAATAAAGTCGATGCTCATCAATTAGCGGATAATGTTAAAAAAGCCTATACTAAAAAATATCCTTTTGTCATTGTTAAAGATTTACCATCTGACTCACCTTTACTTAGCAAGCAGGATAATCAATATTCAAAGGAGATTATTAATTGCTTAAAAGAGCGTGGTTTTATTGAAGTTGAAGGGCAAGCTTTAGCTTGGGTTCCCATTGATTTTGAGACGATAAATGATTTTTTGGCAAAATTGTCATATAGTCGTCGTAAGAATTTAAGAAGAAAACTAAAGTCTCGTGAAAAATTGGTGATTAACATCTTGCAAACAGGTGATGATTGTTTTTTTGATGACGCCAATCTTGATTCATATTATCAGCTTTATCTCAATGTATATGAACAGAGTGAAGTACATTTTGATCTATTAACCAAACCATTTTTTGCCGAATTATTACAAAGCAAAGCAGCAAATGGACGTATTTTCACTTATCATTATGATGGACTATTAATTGGTTATAACATCTGTTTTGTGGAAAATAACGTTCTAATCGATAAATATATTGGTATGGTTTATCCACAAGCAAGAGAATTAAACCTCTATTTTGTTAGTTGGTTTGTTAATCTTGAATATGCGTTGCAACAAAATCTGAGTAGTTATGTAGCCGGCTGGACAGATCCAGAAGTTAAGGCTTCACTGGGGGCTAATTTTACGTTAACTAAACACTTAGTCTATATTCGGAATCCTTTATTAAGAGCGATTTTACGGAAATTAATTGGCCATTTTGAAACAGATAAGGAGAAAGTAGCATGACATCGCCAGTTATCCTTAATTTTGATCAAAGCGTTGGTGAAATTACCGATGCCAGAACGTTTGACTTCACTCAGTGGCAAGATGTCATTCGCTTTGGCTGTAGTGAAAAAAAATTCCAGAAATTTAAAAAGGTATTGCAACAATCGTTACCTGAACATTATGGTACAGTGTTAATGGGCAGTGGTGATTACCATCATATTTCGTTATTATTGATTGAACAACTAGCAAAGCACTATAGTGCAGATAATCCAATTGAAGTGGTTATTTTTGATAACCACCCGGACAATATGCGTTATCTATTTGGTGTTCACTGTGGATCGTGGGTTAGTTATGTGGCTAGTTTACCTTTTGTTAGCCATGTCCATGTGTTAGGCATTACCTCGCATGATATTGGCTTATGGCATTTTTGGGAAAATAGATGGTCACCACTTTTTCATAAAAAACTGACCTATTGGAGCTTGGATGTCAATGTTTCGTGGACTAAGAAAATTGGTTTAAGCCATGCCTTTCGTTATTTTGATTCGCCTGATGATCTTATTACTCAATTTCTATCTGAACAATACCGCAATGCTAAACCGATATATTTATCGATAGATAAAGATGCGTTAAGTGAAGAGGTTATTCATACCAACTGGGACCAAGGCAAGCTACAGACGTACCATCTATTAGATACTATTTCTTCAGTTAAGTCGCGAATTATAGGCAGTGATATCACTGGTGAGTTATCAATATGGCAACCAAAAAGTTGGTTTAAGCGCTTACTAAGTTCACTTGATAAACAACCAGAAATATCGTTAGAAAAGTTAAATGATTGGCAACAAGAACAGCATCAACTCAATTTAACTTTATTAAAGGCGTTAAAAGCCTAGTATTCTTTAACGGATTGAATTATCTAGGCCTTTAAACTCACGGTTTGAAGTTATTAATCACTGTGATTATTCGCTTTTTTTGCTAGTTTACTTTCCGCCAGTGCCAAAAACAAAATCCCAGAAACAATCAATATTGTACCAATTAACTTAAATAATGTGATAGGCTCATGAAATAGCCAAATAGAAACAATCATTACCGTCACAACCTCTAAATGCGAAGCTGCGAAAGCCGGGCCTACTGGTGCTTTTTTTAATAAAGTCATCCAAGTAAAGAAGGTTAAAATGTAGCCTGCAATTGATACATATATCCAATGGCCGGAAAATACCCTGACTAACCATTCAATACTCATTGCCAGAGGTTGGGCATGTTCAGCGGCTAATTTGAAACTGCATTGTGCAACGGTATCAAACATTAATAATACTGTAAAACCAATTAGATAGAATCTAGCCATATTAAGATAGCCCCACAAAGATTACACCAGCAGTAATTAATAACATGCCGATAATACGATAAAGTGTAAGTAATTCTCTAAATAGAACTCGGCCTACTAACATAATCGTAATTATATTAAATGAGGCGAGTAATACACCTTGGGAGAGCGGAACTAAAGTCAAAAAAGCTAACCATAGTAAAAATTCGGCAACGTATGATGATATTCCTATCCAAATCCAATGATTTTTGGCAAGATCTAACCAGTAGTACCATCCATCTCTGTTGGTAGGTGATGTTGCAGCATATTTAAAAGCAACTTGTCCTAAGGTATCAAAACAGATATTACTAATCCAAAGAAAAATAACTAAGGATGACATTATGCTTGAATTCCTTCTGCCAGATTATTAAAAAATGAAGCGCACTCTTTAATCACCTCTCGGCGTTGGCTATCAATAGTAATTAAATGATAACTATCATTTAATACAATTAATTGTTTAGGACCAGAGACCAATTTTTCTACTAATTTTGCATTAGTTTCAATATTGGCAATATCATCATTGCCTGAATGCATAATCAAACAAGGTGAGGTCACTTTAGGTAATTCTTGACGAACATGTTTTGCTAATAATTGCATTTCTGCTAATGCAGGAAATGGATTTCCAGCAAGCCCCGCCGATGCGGCGTCACCACTTAACATACTTTCAGATACTACTGCTCGAATTCGTTCATCTTTAAGGCCATAAGGTGGTTTTTCAATAAAAGAGACTTTTTGAAAAATACCTAATTTCTTAAAATAGACCAATAAAAAGAAGAATTTTTTAGCCCAAAAAGGCATACTCCAACCATCATAATAAAAAGTAGGTGCTAAAACACCGACGCCTTTAATTTGATTGGGGCGATCGGCAGCTAGTTTCAACGCTAGAAGGGCACCCATTGATAAACCTGCAACAAAAAGATTATCTACCTGTTTGGCTAAATAATCAGCACCATCTTGCACGCTTTTATACCAATCTTGCCAAGTTGTTTTACACAGATCAGCTTCAGTACCACAGTGGCCGGCTAACTGTATTGCATAAACTGTAAATTCTGCTTTATGTAAACCATTGGCCAAAATTCGCATTTCATTTGGAGTGCCGGTTAAACCATGAATTAACAATACCCCATTTTTATTACCTGGTAAAAAATAAGATAAATCTTCAATTGTACTCATTATTCTTCCTTTATTTTACCATCATGACTGGAATTAGTGATTGTTCTGTTTGTTTTAACGCCTTGGTAACATCCGCAAAGCTAGCAATAGCCGTGTGTTTAATATGGTTTTTCTCACAATAATTGACTAGTTTGTCTTTAGCAAAAACCAGATCGACATGATGAGATACACAAAAATCGGAAGTCCCATCACCAACATACAGTATTTGAGGAAAATGTTGCTGTTGTTTTACATGATTGCATTTGCAATTACCACTTTGTTTAATACAATCTTTATTAGCATAAGGAAACTCAAGACGCCAACTTCGATGATTATCATGCAATAACTTATTAGCATAAATCGGTAGATGCTCAATGCCATGACGCTTTAAAACAAATTGGATAGCATAATCTAAACCATCACTAACTACATGAACGGGAATATGATTTTCTTCGGTGTAATCAATGAATGCTTTGAAATTAGAGTCAATTTCAATTTTTGCCAGTGCAGAATTAAGTTCTTCTAAACTCGCATCCATTAAGGCGATCTGTTTGCTCATACACTCTTGAGAACCAATTTTACCACTGACCCATAATTCTTCAAGTTCATCACATCCATCTCGGCCAAACTGGCTTAGTAAAGTATCAGTTACATCTTTAATACTAATGGTGCCATCAAAATCACACAAAATAATAGGTTTATGATGATGAGTATAAGCTGGCTGAAAAAGATGATTAGTAATTGATGAAAAATTATTCATATTCAAAGTAAAAACTGCTTGGTTATAGATATTGTCGCCCATTTTCTCACAGAGTGATGATTAGCTTTGTTGGCTCTTTGTATATATTTTGTAACGGTGTTTAATTTGCTTGTATAATGAAGCATCTCGAAAGTCGACGTTACGGTAAAGAGAATCCGAAATGAGTGAACGTATATTAATTATCGAAGATGATGAAAGATTAGCCAATTTAATACAAGTCTACCTAGTCCGTCAAGGATATATGGTTGATTGGCATAATAGTGGTGAAGGTGCAGAAGAGAAGATACAACAAATCAATCCTGATTTAGTTATTTTAGATGTAATGCTCCCTGAAAAATCAGGTTTTGACATCTGTCGAGATATACGCTCGTGGTTTACTAACTATATTCTTATTATGACCGCTAGCGAAGACAATATTGATGAAATTGTCGGGTTAGAGTTGGGTGCGGATGATTATTTAGCCAAGCCCGTTGAGCCTCGATTATTACTAGCTCGGATTCGAGCATTGCTACGACGCAAACAGATCGAAAATGATAAAGAAGGTTTTAAAGAGCAAATAGCCTTATTTAACAATAATACACTAGCTTTTGACAATTTAGTGATAGATGGTGAAAATCGCAAAGTGCTATTAGACGGACAAGAAATTGATTTAACGACTGCCGAATTTGACTTACTTTGGTTATTGGCTAATAACGCCGGTAAGATTCTATCTCGAGATGATATATTTTCCCAAGTAAGAGGTATTGATTTTGACGGTAGTGATCGTTCAATTGATGCTCGAATTTCTCGATTACGGCGCAAGCTACTTGATGATCCTGATAACTCCTCACGAATTAAAACGGTTCGAGGAAAGGGGTATTTATTTATGCGTGAAGGGGAAAACCATTGAAACGATTATTAGCTAAACCGCTATTTTTCAATCGCCGCATCGTCTTTTATCTGGTCGTTTTACTTTCATTACAATGTATTATTGCCTATGGTGCATTATTAGTATTTGATTCATTACCTTCGTCATTAACTGATATGCCTGATGATCATATCGTTTTTCGTGAGTCACAGCGAGGAACAGTTAACTTAATTCGTAAACACATTGATGAGAATAAACAGCGACCACTGCAAACAGTCGTTGATGAGTTACAACCTTATTTCGGCTATCCCATAAAAGTTTTATCTGTAAATACAGCATTATCTCACTCGGTAAAAAAAGAGTTAGAACAGCTTGATTTTGCTTATGATGGTGATGACGAAGTGGTATATATCGATCTCAATGACGGGCATTTATTGCAATTAGGTCCGATTTTAATGCGAGATATATTAGAATCAAATACTATGTCGTTAAGTGTCTTTCTTATTATTTGGGCATTATTTAGTGCCATAATCTTTTTTATTTTAATCTATTTTGCGTTCAGCGCCGTATGGAAAGATCTAGTTAATATACGTCAAACTGCCGAACAACTAGGACAGGGCAATTTAAAAGCACGTACCGAAAATGTGAAAGGTTGGCTATTCAAACCATTAGCCAACGTTTTAAATAATATGGGGACTCATATAGAGCATCTGGTCAGCACTAACCAAACGATTTCGCATGCAATGGCGCATGAACTACGCACTCCTCTTGCACGAATGCGATTTGAATTAAGTATGCTTGAAGAATCTACTAACGAAGATGAAAGAATCGCGTTACAAAAAGGAATGAATGATGATATAGATGAACTTGAAACCCTGATTAACGCAAGTTTAAGTTATTTCAAGATGCAGCAAAGCAATATTGAATTAAATCTCACTACAGTTTCATTAAAACAGTGGGGTGAAAAAGTTTGTCAGTCATTAGCACTATTTAAACCTAAAGGTTTTGAGCTCGTTTGCCACAGCCAAGATGCTAACGCTAGAATTGATACTAATTTAGCCGAAACTATTGTCAAAAATCTGCTACTCAATGCCTTTAAATATGCAGCGCATAAAGCGGTATTAAATATCACTAAACAAGATAATCGTGTTATTTTGGAAATTGATGATGATGGCGCAGGGATTCCTTTTGATGCGCGTGAAAAAATCTTTATGCCATTTGCTCGTCTTGATACCAGCCGTACCCGATCAACAGGTGGGTATGGATTAGGGTTAGCTTATGTAAAATTAATGGCAGAATTTCATGACGGAAAAGCCTTTGTTGTTACTAGTCCACTAGGAGGTGCACGATTTGTGGTTTCGATAAAATCAGGTGATGAATAGTTTAAGTTAAAATTAAATAATCTGTTAAAATTATTGAGGAGTGTTATCCATTTGAGCACAAAAATTTTTTAAGAACATTTAAATCTCTTGTTTTAAAGTTTCGAAAAAACAAAAAATTTGCTATATTCGTCGGTCAAAATGATAAATCTCATTTCTAAATTGGTCATGAGTAAATAAATATATAATCAGAGGTTTTTTATGAGCGGTGATTTACCGAACGAAACTCGTCCAACTAACTTTATTCGTCAAATTATTGATGCAGATCTTGCGGCTGGAAAATATAAAACAACGCATACCCGTTTTCCGCCTGAACCTAATGGCTATTTACATATTGGCCATGCAAAATCTATCTGTTTAAACTTCGGTATTGCCCAAGATTACCATGGTAAATGTAATTTACGTTTTGATGATACCAATCCAGCTAAAGAAGATATTGAATATGTTGAATCAATTAAAGAAGATGTTCGATGGTTAGGGTTTGAATGGGATGGTGAGATTTGCTATTCATCTGACTATTTTGAACGTTTATATGAATATGCATTAGAGCTTATCAATAAAGGTCTCGCTTATGTCGATGAACTGTCTGCTGATGAAATTCGTGAGTATCGTGGCACTTTAACACAAGCAGGTAAAAATAGCCCTTATCGCGATCGAAGTATTGAAGAAAATCTAGCATTATTTATCCAAATGAAAGAGGGTAAATTTGCTGAAGGTAAAGCTTGTTTACGAGCAAAAATTGATATGGCTTCGCCTTTTATTGTTATGCGCGATCCAGTTTTATACCGTATTAAATTTGCTGAGCATCACCAAACTGGTAATAAATGGTGTATCTACCCAATGTACGATTTTACTCATTGTATATCTGATGCTATAGAAAATATTACTCATTCACTTTGTACGCTTGAGTTCCAAGATAACCGTCGTTTATATGACTGGGTTTTAGATAATATTACTATTGAAGCCAGACCTCATCAGTATGAGTTTTCAAGATTAAATCTTGAATATGCGATTACTTCTAAACGAAAATTAACCCAATTAGTTACTGAACAAATTGTTGATGGTTGGAATGATCCACGTATGCCAACTGTTTCTGGTTTGCGTCGTCGTGGCTATACTCCATCTTCAATCCGTGAATTTTGCCGTCGAATCGGGGTAACTAAACAAGAAAATACCGTTGAAATGAGTACGCTTGAATTTTGTATTCGTGAAGATCTCAATGAAAATGCGCCGCGAGCGATGGCGGTAATTGATCCGGTTAAAGTGATTATTGAAAACTTTTCGACAACAATCGATGAAGTATTAAGCATGCCAAATCATCCTAATCGACCAGAGCTTGGTCATCGAGAAGTTATGTTTACTCGCGAAATTTATATCGATCGTGCTGATTTTAGAGAAGAGGCTAATAAAAATTATAAACGTCTAGTATTAGGTAAAGAAGTACGTCTGCGTAATGCTTATGTGATACGCGCTGTTCGCGTTGAAAAAGATGCGCAAGGCCATATCCAAACTATTTATTGTAGCTACGATCCAGCTACCTTAAATAAAAATCCAGAAGATGGACGTAAAGTAAAAGGTGTTATTCATTGGGTGTCAGCTAAATTTGCCAAACCAGCCGAAATTCGTCTTTATGATCGTTTATTTAATACTCCAAATCCTGGTAGCGCTGAAGACTTTTTATCAACCATTAATCCAAACTCTTTAATTATTAAGCAAGGATTTGTTGAGCCAAGTTTGCAAAAAGCTAAAGCCGAACAGGCCTATCAATTTGAACGTGAAGGCTATTTCTGCCTAGATAGTAAATATGCGACTGAAGATACTTTAGTCTTTAATCGAACGGTGGGTTTAAGAGATAGCTGGAACGAAGCATAATTATAATAAAAACGCCAATTTCAATTGGCGTTTTTATTTTCATCTCTATAATTGCATTATTCGGCTTTTTTAACCTCTTTTAGTAATTTCAAGGCTAACAGCATTAAAAATAGTGCGCCAGCTATTAAAACGCCCCAAATTAGCCATTTAGATAAAGAGGATGATTTGCTCAAATCATCATCGGTTTGCGATAATACTTCTTTGTTGCCTAATTTAACTTTATCACCTAAATGAGCTTCAGGCACATCTTGTGCAGAGGTTGTGTCCGATAGTAGCGCTTTTTCACTTAATGAGGCAGGTTTAGCCTTTGCTGAACCCCAGGCAAGAATAAAAGGTCCATTATTAGCGCTATTAAAGATAATACTCATCTTGTATAAATAAGCGGTAACATAGGGTGCCTTATCTAAAGAGGCATTAATTGCTTCAATTTTTAACTGTTTAATATTTAAAGTCGAATTGTTAATACTAATTGTTTGACTTTGATTAGTATCATTTATACTACGAAAAATATAATCATCAAGTTTATGCCATGTTTTATCGTTATCACTGGTTTTATAAAAAACACTTGCCGGTAAAACAGTACGCTTATTTTGTAGCTGAATAGTAAGTTCTTTAATCGGTAGTGATGTAGGTAATTGATAAATAGCTTCTTGCTCATCAGCTGAAATTAAATTTAAATCGATTGGAAAAAGGGACCTTAATGGTGCTGATTTTATCGATGTGAATTTAACGGTTTTAATACTAGGTACTAATTGCTTATCTGAATTTAATTGTAAAATCCAGTAGGTAGATTTGAAATTCATACCCGACGGTAAATCAATCGTATTAACGTTTAATGACTGATTATTGTTATTATCTGTTAAAGACATTATCGGAACATCATCTATCGCAGTTTGCCATGTTTTCAAATTGTTACTATATAGGAGTTTTGCGGTTGCCTGCCAATTCTGCATTTTATCGAAATCGATAGATAAACGACTAAATGGTTGTTCTAATTTAATCACACTAGGAATTTGTAACAAATAGGTTGCATGATACCCATCTGGTTTATTGGTGTTATCAAGATTAATTTGTACATTCTTATTATTAATATTGATATTGTACATCCCAACTGGAGATTGATTTTTTTGCTCTTCCTCATCTAATTCTTCATGATTATTTTTATCGGTTTGTTGATTATTATCTAACGTATAAACAGTGACTGGAAAAGTCTGGTTTTCATCATTTTGTTGATAAACGTTAACTAATGCAAAAGGGACAGGTTGGCCTTTTTGATTGAAAACTCGAACATCATCTAACGTGCTTGATAATGATTGAGTATATATATCACTAGTCAGGTCTATTCGATTATACATACTCTCGCTGTCGCTAAGCTTAATCATAGCACCATAAGCATATTGATTAGTTTTATCAGCAGCGTGACTCAATCCACTTATTAGCAAAAGCGAGCTTAATAAGATTTTTTTCATAACTTTCTATCCATTAGTTTAAATAATATTCAGGAAGTTATATTTATTTTAATTGAGAGTAATTTAATTTTTATCTTCCTGAATTTGCGAGATATTCGCTTATAAATTAAATTGTATTTTTAATATTCATTTTTATTCATTTTCTACTACGCTTTCGTTATTTTGTTTCGGTGGTAAAGGTGCTAAATAACCGATTAGTAACATCAATAATGCTACGCCAATAAATGCAAATGCTCGTAGTAAACCGTCAATTTCTCTGATATCAACAAATATCAACTTAATAATAACAATGAGTTGAATTAATTGACCACAAAACCATATTTTTCGAAGTGAATAACGATGTCCAATAGCAATTAAAATCACCGCGCTTAACATCCAAAGAAGTGAAGCGGTCATTTGTACAATATTGTTGTGCCATAAAGTAAATGTACTCCAAGTAATATCAAAGGTTTGACTCAAGCAACGTAGAACAATACTGTTAGCCCAAAGGAATGTTAATACCACTAGTAGGATTAAAATCAAATTAGGGAGTGGTACTTTAAAGTTAGCAAAATTAGTTGTCTTATTTTCAATTTGCAAATAATTTATCGTTAATTTTAACCAAACGCAAAGCATGATTAAGCTAAAAATAGCACTTTCTTCAAGTGGATTAACAATTGGTATATAAGGCCAATAGATAATTTGTCCACTCATACCAAGTCCTACAATTAAATAAAATGCCATATAACTAATAAGTGGGAGCAAACCTATAGACCAATAACTTTTTATCAATGATAATGAAGTAATATATCGGCGCTTAATAAGAATATACAATAGTAAAGTGATACCGCTTGCAATAGTTGCCAATAAACTCCATTTTATTACCTCATATCCCCATGATAAGATATCAAATACATGGAATATTTCTCTAGCTAACCAGATCAGTAACAGCCAAAATAGACTAATATGTAATAAAATTAATTTGTTATTTATACTGGTATTACTATTTATTTTACTATCATGGATTTTATATAGATAGATATAACCACTTATGAAGGCTGCGATCCAAGCTAGATTGCAAGGCCAATAGCTAGAAAAATAGTAATAGGAAACTGCATGGCTTTTTAACAAACTTATTGCCAGTACCGCCCAAAGTAATACCATTCCATGACAGATGATATTCCAATTAATCTTTTTACCAATGAAATACCATAACCAAAAGGAAACAGTAAAACATAATAAAATTAATGGTATTTGTAAAATAATTTGCTGTAAAAATAGCGGGATGCTTAATAAAATCCACAATATCCAAACAACGACAGCTATAGATAAGCAAAAAGATTTGATTAATTTTGTTACTTCGGTTTTTTGTCCATATTGGTGCCATAAACAAGCATTAACTAATAAAATAATGCTACTAATTCCTAAAAGCGAAGTGTAAAGTGTAGGCGTTAGTTGATTGTTTTCTAACGATATTGCCGCAGATATAATGCCTAATGACATGATTAAGGTGCCTGATAGCGCTGTACGGTAGTATTTTTGAGAGAGCATAATCCATGTAATAGCGGTTCCTTCAAACATCCACAATGTAGCAGTCCAATTGGCACTAAGTGCAAGCGGAATAGATAATGTGATAAATGAAACACCAATAGCAAGCCAATATAACGATAGTGTTTTCGCTAATGATTTCCACAAATGGAAAATAATAAAGGCACCACCAAGATAGAATAATCCAAAGCCTAGTGATGAAAATGCTGGACCAAATTCCCATTGCTGGGTAATAGCATATTGCAATCCAAATCCGCATAAAGGGGCGCCAAACAGTAATAACAAATCAATAATATTCTGGTATTTCTCTTTATTATGGATACTTCGGATTGATAACAATACCGCTAATACACCGTAAATTACTAAATTACCAAGTATAAAGATTTGACATTCTTTATAAAATTCTGGCGTAAAACTCTGTATTCCCCAAACTAGCGATACAACAAAAGTAAAAGTAAATCCTATTAGATTAAGAATTCGCCAAGATTGTGTGATACTGATTATCAAGATTGCGGTTGAAATCATTAAATAATAACTAAATAACGCAACATGATTACCAGAACCATCGGATAGTAAAATTGGTGTTACATAGCCACCAACGCAGGCAATGATTGCCAAACTTATGGCTCTTTGCAAAATAGAAAATAAAATACTGGAAGAACATATCACAACTAAAATAGCAAAGGTGATTAATGCTGGGATTAACTCATATAACTTGAAGGCAGCAAAAATGGTCAGATATAAAATTGCTATTGCACCACCTTGTAATATAAGGGCATAAATTTGACGTTTGAGGCGTAATTTCCAACCAATAGCTAGTAAACTAATTCCTAATATAAGTGCACTTAAAATTCTAACTTCAGGTGAAAGATAATGGCGTTGATGTTCAATCCCGTATTTAAATAGATAAGTCAGCCCCAAAAATAGAATTATGATAGCAATTTTAGTGATAATATTGACTTTAATTAACCAATTAAACAAACTGTAACCGATATTAGTTTCATTGCTACGAGTATATTTATGGTATGATTCAAACGGGTCGGATGAAGCTTGTTTAATCTCAGGTTGGTTATCCGGTTCGGTGTTTTGTGCTGAGAATGCTTGCTCAATAATTGTTAGGGTTTCGACTTTTGCTTCATCATGTTCAACACTTAATGGGCTTTCAACTATCGATTCAAAATCAGATTGCCCAGTAGTATCAGGTAAAACGGGTTCATTTTGCTCATTAAGTGCCAAGTTTGAAAATGTTTCTTGTTGATGGGATGGTTTTAACGGTTGTATTATCTCTAATTCTGCCGTTACTGATTCTGAACTATTTTCTTCTATTTCATCAGAATGCATGTTAACTGTTGATTGAACCATTTCTTGCTCAATCTCAATAAAATTAGTTTCATTTTGAGGGATAGAAGGGGTATTGAGTACGGATTCTTCTTGGGTCGTATCGTTTTTTTTCTCTACATGCGTTTTATCAGATTGATAAAGCTGCTGTGTAAAGGATAAGAGCTGTTGTTGCAATTCTGTTAATTGGCTCTGTAAGGCCGTTATTTGTTGCTTCAAATTAGCAAAATTAGCAAATACTGCAATAAACAGAACGATAATGAGGAAATAAAAAAAGAATTCCACTCTACTTTCCTTATACTTCTAAAAAATACTTATTGCTTTTATATTTTCTAAAATATGTACATATATTTATTTTTTAAGTTGCAGTAAAGCAATATTTATTCGATAAGTCAATTATTTTTTTGAATTTGACAAGATGTTCCCATCACAAATTCGTTTTTTTAAATAGTAATCAAAGCGCTAAATTACAGTATAATTGCGGAATTTAGTGTCCAAAAACCCCGTTCCTCAACTTTTTTTATTGAATGATTTGATAATTTTTAAGATAGCCTCTTTAATGACTTTCTTTTATAATGTTGCTCTATTTTTTTCCTATTTTGGCTTAAAAAGAGTACTTAGCATGAAAATTTTAGCTGGTTCTTCTGCTCTATCTACATTTCGTATTAATAAAATCTTATCCTCATGTCGTGAACAATCTATCCCAGTTACCAATATTGAAGCACAATTCGTTCATTTTATTGATTTAACCAATGAATTGACTTGTGAACAACAATTAACTTTGGACAAGCTATTGCAATATGGCCCTAAAAGTTCGCAGATAGAGGTAGAAAATTCAGCGAGTAAAATACTCTTTTTAGTTACCCCTCGTGAAGGCACTATTTCACCATGGTCATCAAAAGCCACTGATATTGCACATAATTGTGGACTATCACAAATTCGTCGAATAGAGCGTGGTATTGCTTATTATGTGCAAGTTAGTTCACCTTTAACAGCCATACAACAAAATAGCTTCTTTGCATTAATTCATGATCGAATGATGGAAATGGTGTTAAGTAGCTTTGAACAGGTTCAGCAATTATTTAAGACTGAACAACCTAAACCAGTAAGCACAATTGATTTATTAGGTCAAGGTCGCCAAGCTTTACAAGAAGCTAACATCAAATTAGGTTTAGCTTTAGCATCGGATGAAATTGACTATTTGGTTGAGAGTTTTCAAAAATTGAACCGTAACCCAACCGATATTGAACTTTATATGTTTAGTCAAGCAAACTCTGAACACTGTCGTCATAAAATATTTAATGCTGATTGGATTATTGATGGTGTTAAACAGCCAAAATCATTATTTAAAATGATCAAAAATACTTTTGAACATACGCCAGATTATGTGTCATCCGCTTATAAAGATAATGCCGCGGTAATGGATGGATCTAAAGTTGGGCGATTTTTTGCTGATTATGAGAATCGAACTTACAATTATCATCAGGAATATGCTGATATTTTAATGAAGGTTGAAACGCATAATCATCCAACAGCAATATCTCCTTGGCCGGGTGCGGCAACTGGTAGTGGTGGTGAAATTCGTGATGAGGGAGCGACCGGAAAAGGTGCCAAACCCAAAGCAGGATTAGTAGGTTTTTCGGTTTCGAATCTGCGTATTGCTAATTTTGAGCAACCTTGGGAACAAGATTTTGGTAAACCCGATCGAATTGTTAGCGCCTTCGATATTATGATGGATGGACCTTTAGGTGGCGCGGCTTTTAACAATGAATTTGGTCGCCCAGCATTATTAGGCTACTTCCGTACTTATGAAGAGAAAGTTAATAGCTTTAATGGTGAAGAAGTCAGAGGCTATCATAAACCGATTATGTTAGCCGGTGGTATGGGAAATATTCGTCGAGAACACATTCAAAAAGGTGGATTTCCGATCGGTTCTAAACTAGTTGTTTTGGGTGGGCCAGCTATGAATATCGGTTTAGGTGGTGGCGCGGCATCCTCAATGACATCCGGACAGTCGGATGCGGATCTTGATTTTGCTTCAGTTCAACGTGATAACCCGGAAATGGAACGTCGTTGTCAAGAAGTAATCGATCGTTGTTGGCAACTTGGTGATAAAAACCCAATCTTATTTATCCATGATGTGGGCGCAGGTGGTTTGTCTAATGCTATGCCCGAGCTGGTTAGTGATGGTGGCTGTGGTGGTCAATTTGAATTGCGCAAAATACTAAGTGATGAACCCGGAATGTCACCGTTAGAAATTTGGTGTAATGAATCACAAGAGCGCTATGTACTGGCTATTCACCCAGAAAGCTTAGAATTGTTTGATGAACTTTGTAAGCGTGAACGTACACCTTATGCAGTAATTGGTGAAGCTACAATTAATAAAGCGGTAGTGTTACATGATGAACATTTCAACAATAATCCGATAGATTTACCGTTAGATGTGTTATTGGGCAAAACCCCTAAAATGTTACGAGACGTCAAATCTAGCCAAGCACAAGGGGATCATTTTTCAACAGCGGATATCAATTTATATGATGCTGTAAAACGGGTACTACATTTGCCAGTTGTGGCGGAAAAAACTTTCTTAATTACCATTGGTGACCGTTCGGTAACAGGTATGGTGGCTCGTGATCAGATGATTGGACCTTGGCAAGTGCCGGTTGCCGATTGCGCGGTGACAACAGCAAGTTTAGACAGTTATTACGGTGAGGCCATGTCAATGGGGGAACGAGCTCCTGTTGCCCTGCTTAATTTTGCAGCATCAGCTAGATTAGCGGTTGGTGAAGCAATTACCAATATTGCTGCGACAAATATTGGTGACATTAAACGTATTAAGCTTTCAGCTAACTGGATGGCTGCCGCTGGTCATCCTGGTGAAGATGCTGGTCTTTATCAAGCCGTTAAAGCCATTGGTGAAGAGTTATGTCCAGCTTTAGGATTAGCCATTCCGGTTGGTAAAGACTCCATGTCAATGAAAACAACATGGCAACAAGATGGTGAGCAAAAAACGGTAACTTCACCGTTATCATTGGTGATTTCCGCATTTGCTCGAGTTGAAGATGTGCGTAAAACAGTTACCCCCCAACTTTGTACAGATGAGGATAATCTATTACTATTTATTGATTTATCTAAAGGTCATCAAGCATTAGGGGCAACAGCATTAGCACAAGTTTATCGTCATCTAGGACAAAGAACAGCTGATGTTTATGATGCTAAAGAATTAGCCGCTTTTTATCAGGCCATCCAAAGTTTAGTTGCGCAAAATACCTTACTTGCTTACCACGACCGTTCTGATGGTGGTTTATTGGTAACCTTAGCAGAAATGGCATTTGCAGGACATTGTGGTATAGATGTTGATATTAATTCACTTGGTAGCGATGTGATTGCCTCACTGTTTAATGAAGAACTCGGTGCGGTTATTCAAATTCGTAATAGTGATTTAGAAAAAGTCATGACATGCTTTAAGCAGTTTGGGTTATCTCAGGTGATTCATAGATTAGGAACAGCTAAAACAGGACAGCAATTTATTATTCGTAATAATAGTGCCGTGGTGTATAGCGAATCGCGATTGACATTAAGAACATGGTGGGCAGAAACCACTTGGCAGATGCAACGCTTACGTGATAACCCGCAATGTGCTGATCAAGAACACCAAGCTAAGCAAAATGATGAAGATCCAGGTCTGAATGTTCATCTTACTTTTGATATTGCGCAAGATATTGCTGCACCTTACATAGTCAAAGGGGTGAAGCCTAAAGTTGCAGTGTTACGTGAACAAGGTGTCAATTCACATGTTGAAATGGCAGCAGCATTTGCTCGAGCGGGTTTTGAGTCAATTGATGTCCATATGACTGATTTATTATCAGGTCAAGTGACTTTGGATCAATTTAATACGTTAGTTGCTTGTGGTGGTTTTTCATATGGTGATGTATTAGGGGCAGGCGAAGGTTGGGCTAAGTCTATTTTATTTAATGAACAAGTTCGCCATGAGTTTGAACAGTTTTTCCATCGTAATGATACTTTGTCATTAGGGGTCTGTAATGGTTGCCAGATGATGTCGAATCTAAAAGATCTGATACCAGGGGCAGAATTATGGCCGCGTTTTGTACGCAACGTATCGGAACGTTTTGAGGCGCGTTTTAGTTTAGTTCAAATTCAATCTAGTCCGTCATTACTATTTACCGATATGGCTGGTTCGCATATGCCGATTGCGGTTTCACATGGTGAAGGTCAAGCCGAAACCCGCGATTTAGATCATTTGACTCGTTTAGAAGCTTCTGGCTTGGTTGCAGTTCGATATATTGACCATTTTGGTAAAGTGACAGAGCAGTACCCGGCAAATCCAAATGGTTCACCAAATGGGATTACCGCAGTAACCTCAAGTGATGGTCGAGCAACGATTATGATGCCGCACCCAGAGCGAGTATTTAGAACAATAACTAATTCGTGGCATCCTGATAACTGGGGTGAAGATAGTCCGTGGATGCGTATTTTCCGCAATGCTCGTAAGCAACTTGGTTAGTAAAAAAGTCGCCGACTATTGTCGGCGATTTATAAACATAATTTCAGCTTTAACCGTTTACTTTTTCCTACTCTGTAACGGCTGTGCTAAATCATTATTCATTCTTCGCAATAATTGCTCAGTTGTTTCAAAGTTAATGCAAGCGTCAGTAACTGATACCCCATATTTGAAATTTTCTTTTGGTTGTTCGGAGGGTTGATTGCCTTCAGATAAATTACTTTCTATCATGACACCGATGATTGAATTATTGCCTTGCTTAATTTGCTCAATAATTGAGTCAGCAACAATTGGTTGATTACGATAATCTTTGTTTGAATTGGCATGACTACAATCTATCATTAGGTTAGGTACTAATTTTGCCTTATTCATTTGCAGTTCGCATAATGCAACATTTTCAGCATCAAAATTAGGTGCTTTTCCACCTCTTAGGATTACGTGACCGTGCGGGTTGCCTAAGGTTTGTAATACGGTAACTTGCCCTTGCTGATTAATACCCACAAATCGATGAGCCATAGAAGCTGATTTCATGGCATTAATCGCCACATCCAAACTGCCATCTGTACCATTTTTAAAGCCAACAGGCATTGATAACCCCGACGCCATTTCCCGGTGGGTTTGTGATTCAGTGGTTCTGGCTCCAATAGCCGACCAGCTGATTAAATCACCAAGGTATTGAGGTGTATTTGGGTCTAATGCTTCGGTCGCAATGGGTAATCCGATCTTAGTGATATCAAGAAGTAATTTACGAGCTTTTTTCAGACCATGTTCAATATCAAACGAGCTGTCCATATGTGGGTCATTGATCATACCTTTCCAACCAACCGTAGTTCTCGGTTTTTCAAAATAGACACGCATTACAATAAATAAGTTATCTTTTACTTCATCAGATAGTTTTTTTAGTTTGTGCGCATATTCAATCGCTGCTTTAGTATCATGAATAGAACAAGGTCCGCAAACAATCAGTAAACGATGATCACGACGTTCTAGAATATCAACAATGGTTTGTCTGGAAGAGGCAATTTGGTTTTCTAATTCAAATGATAATGGATAAAGATTTTTAATTTCTTCCGGTGTAACTAACATGTGCTCATCTCTTATTCGAACATTATTTAGTGTGTCTTTTAACATTTTATTTTCCTTGTTAAAATCATTCATATTTTTTATATGTAAAAGAATAAATACATAAACACGTTATATGTAAACACAAAATTACATTAAGGTAAACTATATTTTCGGTGTTTCACTTAATTAATTTGATTTTGTAAAAATATATTTACGTTTTATATGATTGATTTGATAGTTGATTTTTTTTTTGTTATAACTGGGTTAAGATTGGGTAGTTGTGACCAGCATAATTTTTAATATCAGGAACTAATCAGCATGAAAAATGATAAGCGTTTGCTCAATTTAATGGGAACCATAATTCAAATTTGGGTCGAACATGATTATGCTAAAGATCTATTAGATATCGCTGAAAAAAAGTTGATAGATTATGAGCGTCGTTTTAGTGCAAATTGTGGCAATTCAGATTTAATGCAAATCAATCTTAATGCCGGTATTAAGCCTGTTACGGTAAAATCAGATCTTTTTACCTTGATTAAAATAGGTAAGGCTCAAAGTCTAATTAATAATAGTTTTTTAAATATTGCAATTGGTCCGCTTATCCAAGCATGGCGAGTCGGATTTCATGACGCTAGATACCCACCTGATTCAGAAATTAAGCAACTTTTAACTCTCATCGATCCTAATGATATTGTTTTGGATGAGGTGAATAAGTCGGTATTTTTAAAATATAAAGGAATGGCCATTGATCTTGGTGCTTTAGCTAAAGGATATTTTGCCGATAAAATAATGCAAATTTTTAAAAAACAAAATGCAAAATCTGCATTTATTGATTTAGGGGGTAATGTATTAACTTATGGTGAGTGTCCTTTTCATGATGATGGATTTTGGCAAGTAGGTATTCAAAACCCGTTTCGAATTCGTGGTAATGTAATTAAGGTATTAAAGATTAAAAATCAATCAGCAGTCACATCTGGTCTTTATGAAAGAACATTTAATTATAATGGAAAAACTTATCATCATATTTTTAATAGTCAAACGGGTTATCCTGTAGAAACTGAAATCGAAAGCATAACCATTGTATCTACTCATTCAATAGATGGCGAAATTTTGACAACACAACTCTATGGCTATAGTCCTGTGAATGCTATTAAAAAAATTAATCAATTAGCAAATATAGAAGGCATGGTTATTACCACCAATAAAGAATTTGCTTGTTCAAATGGGTTATTGACTTAGTCTACAACTGATTTTGTTAATCAAGATTAGTCATTAACCAGATAATTTATGGCATAGAAGAGATGAATAGGTTAATGAGCTCTTTTTCTACACTGCTTAGCATTTTATGAGTAGAGTAGGCAATAAAATAACTCAACGAAATGAGATCCAAAGGCAGTGGTATTAAATTATATGCTAAATCATTTGGTTTTTCATTGATACAAACGCTTTCCGGAATAAAAGTAATTCCTAGTCCTTTTTTAGCTAATTCAACAAGCGTAAAAATGTTACTACTTTCAAGAATAATATTGGGTTGAATTTTGTATTTTTGAATAAGATAATCAACTTGTTGACGAATTGCTGAACCATGTGCAGTCAAAATCAGCTTTTCTTGTAATAATGATTTCATGAATTTATGATTATATTCATTAGAATTAACTTTTTTTCGGTATAATTTTGACGTTTCAGGTATCAATGCATAATAACGATGCTTACCACATTTATGACAAATTAAATTTTGGGATATTGTTTCTGGATTTTGCCCTATAAAAAAATCAAGCATTTGATTCTCTGTTTTTTCTTCACTGTTTTTAGGAATATATTCATGTAATTCTATTTTAATATCAGGATGTTTATTTATAAATTTAGGTAAAAATAGCGGCAGTAGATAAGTCCCTAAACTAGGTAATACACCAATTTGAATGACGTTATAATCAGTATCAGTATATTTTTTGATTTTTCTTTTAAATTGTTCTTGTTCGTTAACTAATGATGTTAAATACTGATAATAAATCTTACCAGCTTCAGTTAGTTGTAAGGGTGTACTTTGCCGATTAATAATCTCAATACCCAGTTCATTTTCAATTTTTTTTATTGTTTGGGTTAGATATGATTGAGAAATATACAAATTCTGCGCAGCTTTGGTGTAATTGCCGTGCTTGAGTAAAACATCAATGTATTGCAACATACTGAGCGAATTAATTTTAGCCATTTGTTTAAATTCTTTTATTAAACCTCATTATAATAAATTACTTATAACCCCATAATTAATCAGCTATTTCACAAACCTTTTTTTCTGTTCTACACTAGCTTACATAATGATTTACACAATAGTCAATAGGCCTAATATAACAAAAACTCAATCTATCACTTTGTGTTATCGACTAAAGGATTTGTATTACTAAAATTTTGATATTGATTTAATTGTACCGCAAGGTACTAAGTGAGGTTATAAAGTGAAATTCGTTGGTATAGTTGGAACTAATTCAGATAGTTCTACTAATAGAAAATTACTTCATTATATGAGAGAGCATTTTTCAGATAAAGCCGAAATTGAAGTTTGTGAAATAAAATCGTTACCAGCATTTAATGAACCGAAGGATAAAACCCCTCCTTTAGCGGTAAAAATGTTATCAGATAAAATTGAATCAGCTGATGGAATTATTATCGCGACTCCAGAATATGATCATTCAATAACAGCCGCATTGAAAAGCGCTATTGAATGGTTGTCTTATACTACCAGACCACTGATTAATAAATGTGTCATGATTGTTGGTGCATCGCATGGTATGTTAGGTTCTTCAAGAGCCCAAGCTCATTTAAGGCAAATCCTAGATGCTCCCGAATTGAAAGCTCGTATTATGCCTAGTTCTGAATTTTTATTGGGTCAATCACTGCAAGCTTTTGATGAAAAAGGTAATCTTGTTTATTTAGATAAAGTGAAAGAATTGGAAGAGTGTTTTGATGAATTTTTATTATTTGTAAATTTAACTAATCAACTACTTGCAACAGGGAAATTTAATACCGAGCAAAATAAAAAATTCAGTTGGAAAGAGGCATCAGAAGAAGGAGCATTATCATGAAATTAATTGGAATTGTTGGAACTAATGCTCAAGAATCTTATAACAGACTGCTACTTCAATTTATGCAAAAACATTTTATGCATAAAGCGGAAATTGAAATATTAGAATTGACCGATGTCCCTATGTTTAATGAGTCAGATGATAAGTCTAATTGTGATATTATTCAGTATTTTAATAATAAAATTATTGAGGCTGATGGTGTTATTATTGCAACACCAGAACATAATCATTCTATTCCTTCAGCTTTGAAAAGCATTCTTGAGTGGCTCTCATTTAATTTACATCCTTTTGATGGTAAACCGGTGATGATTGTAGGTGCATCTTATGATGTACAAGGCTCTTCTCGCGCTCAATTACATTTACGCCAAATTCTTGATGCTCCTGGTGTTAATGCAACCGTTATGCCAGGATATGAATTTTTGCTTGGCCGTGCTCATCACGCGTTTGATGAAAAGGGAAATATTAAATCAGAACGTACTATTGATTTTCTAGAAAGTTGCTTTTTACGATTTTTGCGTTTTACCCAAATTGCTAATTTACTTAATGTACCGGAAGAAATCACCTATGAACCAGGTACCTATAATGTAACTGCTCCTGGGCATAATGGCGATTTACCGATGGCTGTTACATTATCAACTGATCGTATTGAATCAATTGATATTGATACTGAAGGTGAATCAGAGGGAATTGCTGATGTAGTATTTAAGCGTATTCCTTCACAAATTCTTGAAGGTCAGACGCTTAATGTTGATATTTTATCAGGTGCTTCGGTAACGAGTAATGGTGTCATCGACGGGGTTGCTAAAGCAATAAAAATGGCAGGCGCTAATCCTGATGTATTACGTAAAAGACCGAAGGCACCGAGTGCTGTCGATACTTCTGACGCACAATTTACTACTGATGTAGTTGTTGTTGGTGCTGGTGGGGCTGGATTATCTGCTGCTGCAAGCATTTTGCAGGAAGGTAAAAAGGTAATTGTTGTTGAAAAATTTCCTGCAGTTGGTGGTAATACTGTACGGACTGGCGGCCCAATGAATGCAGCAAATCCGCAATGGCAAAATACCTTTGATGCTATTGCGGGTGAAAGCCATACTCTACAGGAAATTTCAGCTATTGATGAGTCAACGATTGATAGTGAATATCTTGATGATTTTAAAGAGTTAAAACAACAAATTACCAACTATTTAGCTGAAAATACGGGTAAAACAGGATATTTGTTCGATTCAGCATTATTACATCGTATCCAAACTTATCTTGGTGGTAAACGTACAGACCAATTAGGTAATATTATTTATGGTCAATATGATTTGGTTAAGATTTTAACCGATGAGGCGTTAGAATCGGTCAAGTGGCTTGAAGATGTTGGTGTTGAGTTTGACAAACATGACGTGACAATGCCAGTTGGTGCTTTATGGCGTAGAGGTCATAAACCGTTAAAAAGTGAAGGCTATGCATATGTTTCTGCTTTGCAGAAATATGTTGAAGATCATGGTGGTATTATCATTACTGATACGGCGGTTAAAGAGTTGATAGTCGAGGATGGACATGTATCTGGAGTTATTGGTACTGGTTTAAATGGTAAAAAAATTACTGTTAAAGCTAATGCAGTCATCCTGGCATCAGGCGGTTTTGGTGCTAATACTAAAATGTTAAAAGAGTATAATACTTATTGGACAGAGATTGACGATGATATTAAAACCTCTAACTCACCAGCTATTACAGGCGATGGTATTATTTTAGGGCAAAGTGTTGGCGCTGATTTGGTTGGTATGGGATTTTCTCAAATGATGCCGGTTTCCGATCCTGATACAGGTGCATTATTCAGTGGATTACAAGTACCCCCGCAAAATTTCATTATGGTAAACAAACAAGGTAAGCGATTTGTGAATGAATATGGTAGTCGCGATAAGCTTACTCAGGCTGCTATTGATAATGGTGGGTTATTTTATTTAATTGCTGATGAGCAAATTAAAAAAACGGCTTACAACACTTCGCAAGAAAAAATTAATAAGCAAATTGCTGCCGGAACGCTATTTTGTGCTAATACCTTAGAAGAGTTAGCTGAAAAACTAGCAATGGATCCGACAATCTTTAAACAAACTATTGCTGATTATAATGCTTATGTTGATGCTGGACACGATCCTGAATTTGGTAAAGATGTGTTTGATCTAAAAGTTGAAATTCCGCCATTCTATGCAACGCCAAGAAAACCGGCAGTGCATCATACAATGGGTGGTTTAAGAATTGATATACAAACTCATGTATTAGATAGTAAGGGACATAAAATTTCAGGTCTATATGCTGCAGGTGAAGTGGCAGGAGGTATCCATGCTGGTAATCGTTTGGGCGGTAACTCTCTAACTGATATTTTTACATTTGGTCGAATTGCAGGAAAAACAGCTTCACACGACATAAATCTAAGGAAGGATATAAATCATGGAGAAAACAAGTAATACTATAAATCGATGGGTAGTGCTGATTGCTTCAACTTCGATTTTACTCTGTACTGGGGCAATTTATGCTTTTAGTGTGTTTGCTGAGCCATTAAGTCTTGCAAAAAACTGGAGTAAAGCCGATGTCATGATTGCATTTTCAATTAATGCAGCAGTTGGTCCGATTCCTATGATATTAGGTGGCTTTTTGACCGATAAAGGATTAGCAAAATGGTCTAGTGTTATCGGCGGATTGTTGTTTGGTCTTGGTTTTTTTCTAACAGGTTTTGTTACCAGTCCAATTATGTTGTATGTAACTTATGGATTATTAAGCGGTTTTGGCCAAGGATTGGCCTATTCTGGTTGTTTGAGTAATACAATAAGGTTTTTCCCGGATAAAAAAGGTCTTGCATCCGGAATTATTACAGCAGGTATGGGAGGTGCATCAATTGTTGCTGCACCGATTGGCCATTTTCTAATAGAAAATTATGGTGTTCTGCATGCTTTTCAAGTACTTGGATGTTCTTATCTTGTAGTGGTTATTGTAGCGAGTTTATTTATTAAAGTTGCTCCGGTTAATTATAAACCAGAAGGTTGGATTCCTACTAATACTCAACAAGGTGGATCTGTTATTAATAAAAATTGGCTGGAAATGTTACAAACTCCATATTTTTACTTAATATTTTTTATGCTTGGTACAGGGGCTTTTTCAGGTTTAATGATTGCATCAAATGCTTCTGGCATAGGGCAACAAATGTTTGGATTAACAGCTGTTGTGGCCTCATTTTATGTTAGTTTATATTCACTAAGTAATTGTGCAGGGCGTGTAGTTTGGGGGACGGTGTCAGATAAACTAGGACGAAATAAAACATTGAATATCATTTTTTTGGTAATTATCTTTGCTTTTATATCGTTTTTATATATACCATCGCAAATAGGTTTTGCAATAGGAATTATAGCGTTAGGTTTATGTTTTGGTGGTGTGATGGGCGTTTTCCCGCCAATGGTAATGGAAAATTATGGTCCAGTTAATCAAGGCGTAAACTATGGTGTCATTTTTATAGGCTATTCTTCAGCAGCCTTTTTTGCCCCCAAAGTAACCGCTGATATTTTGGCAAATAATGGTGGAAGTTATACCTATGCGTTTTATATCGCTATTTCAGTGGCATTCGTTGGTTTAATATTAAATATAATCTATAAATCACTAAAGAATAGACAATAATACTTGAGTTTATTGTCTATTATATTGGTAAAGGGAGCACACTGTTAGTGCTCCTTTATTTATATATACAATATCATTTAACATAGTTAAATAAATTTTATGAGTTGTTTATTGACTCAAGTACCACACTTTTCTCTATTCCATCCATTACTTCAACCTGACCAATTTTAGTTGGAATTACTAACCGAAGCTTACCAGAAATAACTTTTTTATCTCGTAACATATGGGGAATATAAGATTCGATTGCCATCTGTTCTGGTCTTTTAACTGGCAGTTTAGCTTTAATTAATAAATTTTTTATTCTTTCAATATCTTTATCTGCCAACAGGCCTAGCAATTTGGCTGTTTGTGACGCCATTAACATACCAACACTAACTGCTTCGCCATGTAACCAATTGCCATAGCCGAGCTCGGCTTCAATGGCATGCCCATAGGTATGACCAAGATTTAAAATAGCGCGCATATCTTGTTCGGTTTCATCGGCGGCAACCACTTGAGCCTTTAATTCACAGCAACGATAAATACAATAACTTAACGCATCTACATTTAAACTAAGTAAATCATCAATATGTGTTTCTAACCAACTAAAAAATGCATTATCCATTATGATGCCATATTTAATTACTTCAGCTAAGCCAGCAGAAAGCTCTCTTTGTGGTAAGGTTTTTAAACAATTAATATCAATTACGACTGATTGAGGCTGATAAAATGCACCAATCATATTTTTACCTAGAGGATGATTAATAGCAGTTTTACCGCCAACCGAAGAATCGACTTGAGATAATAGAGTTGTTGGAACCTGTATAAATTTAATTCCACGTTGATATGCAGAAGCCGCAAATCCGGCTACATCACCAATAACCCCTCCACCGAGGGCAATAAGTATACTACTTCGAGTATGATTGTTAGCAAGTAAAGCGGTTAAAATTTGATTCCATGTTTCCATGGTTTTGTATTTTTCACCATCAGGGACTATAACAAAATCTGTTTTGGCGCCATTAGCTTCAAGCATATCAATTAGATGCTGTAAATAAATTGGAGCAATGGTGTCATTTGTGGCAATAAGTACTTTTTGACCATTATGCAGTTTAAAATGTTCAAATTGACTAAGTAAGTTCTCACCAATTGTAATGGGATAACTGCGATTGTCTAAAGCTACATTGAGGATCTTTTGCATAATTATTTCCAAACAAGTATATGCCAATTTAATATTGCATGTTAACGATAAAAAAGTGGCAGCGCAACTTAGAATCATTTAAACTTACTGCCAATTTTTATCTGTGATGTTGAATTTATATGTCCTTATCTTTAGTATTAGCACAAAAAAATTGGCGAGTAGGTGATATAGAAGGTAATACTCAGCAAATCATTGAACTGATGCAACACTATTCATCTCATGATCTTATTATTTTCTCTGAACTTGCAATTTGCGGTTATCCCCCAGAAGATTTAATTTATCGTAACGATTTTAAAAACCGTTGCCAACAAGCATTATTGGCTATTAAGCAATCTAGTAAACAATGTGGAGTAATTGTTGGACATCCCCATTGGCAAGATGGGGTAGTTTATAATGCGTTATCATTGTTTTTTGAAGGGCAGCAATTAGCGTGTTATCACAAACAGCAATTACCTAATTATGATGTATTTGATGAAAAACGTTATTTTACTGCTGGTGAGCAAACTTGCGTTGTTGATTTTAAAAACAAAAAAGTTGGTTTATTAATCTGTGAAGATCTTTGGCAATGTGAACCTATTGATCGAATTGGTGAGAATTGTGTGGATTTAGTTATTTCAATTAATGCTTCGCCTTATACTTATGAAAAACAGCAGTATCGCCAAGAACTCATTAAACAACATGCGCTAAGAACCGGATTACCAATTGTTTATGTCAATCAAATTGGTGGTCAAGATGAGCTTGTTTTTGATGGAAGCTCGTTTGTCTGTAACGAAAAGGGTGATATCGTTCATCAATTAAGTTCTTTTAAAGAACAAATTTCTGTTTTTCAAACGGGTAATATTCGTAAAACTGTCCCTCTTTCAAAAACTGAACCATTGGCTGATGTTTATGATGCGTTAGTCCTTGCAACTCACGATTACATTACCAAAAATGGTTTCCAAGGAGCTGTATTGGGGCTATCAGGTGGTATTGATTCTGCTTTAACATTGGCAATTGCCGTTGATGCGTTGGGTAAAGATAAAGTACAGGCGGTTATGATGCCATTTCGTTATACTGCTGATATTAGTATCGCTGATGCAAAAGAAGAGGCGGAAATATTAGGAATTGAATTTGATATTATTTCAATTGAATCGATGTTTGATGCATTTATGTCTTCTTTAACACCTATGTTTATGGGGACTCAGAAAGATACTACAGAAGAGAATCTACAAGCACGTTGTCGTGGTGTCATTTTAATGGCATTATCAAATAAACGTCGAAGGTTAGTATTAACGACAGGTAATAAAAGCGAAATGTCGGTTGGTTATGCTACACTGTATGGTGATATGGCTGGGGGATTTGATGTGCTTAAAGATGTACCTAAAACCATGGTATTTGAATTAGCTAAATATCGAAATAGCCGATCGTATGTTATTCCTGAACGCGTTATTACTCGTCCTCCTTCAGCAGAGCTAGCTCCGGATCAAAAAGATGAAGACAGTTTGCCTCCTTATGATATTTTAGATGGAATATTAAAAAGCTATGTTGAACAAGATTTTTCCGTTGAACAACTGATTACGCAAGGTTATGATGAAGCAACTGTAAGGCGAGTGATTAAATTAGTTGATATCAACGAATATAAAAGACGGCAATCAGCAGTGGGACCGAAAATCACTACTCGTAATTTTGGTAAAGGCAGGCGTTATCCAATTACTTCTGCTTTTGGATTTAAAAATTGGTAATCTCGAATTAAGGGTAAATAGATATGAAAAAAATTGAAGCAATCATCAAACCTTTTAAATTAGATGATATTCGAGAAGCACTTGCTGATCAAGGTATTACAGGTATGACTGTGACTGAAGTGAAAGGTTTTGGTCGTCAAAAAGGACATACTGAACTTTATCGTGGTGCAGAATATATGGTTGATTTTTTACCAAAGGTAAAAATAGAACTTATTGTACCTGATGATATTTTAGAAACCTGCATTGAAACTATTATGAAAACAGCACAAACAGGTAAAATTGGTGATGGTAAAATATTCGTTTATAACGTTGAACAGGTGATTCGTATTCGTACAGGTGAGATGGGCGAGTCGGCTATTTAACTTTATCTGCATAAATATCAGGGCGTTCTTGCTGAAGTAGACTATTGGTGACAATGCCTTGAATAGAACAAATAAGAAGCTGCATATTATCACCTTTTTCAAGCAGTAATAACTTCTCGGTTGTATTTGGTGCTGGAATTGTTTTTACACCAACAACTGTTCCAGTGTTTCTATGCCAAACTAGAATATCGTCATTAATATTTCGGATTTTTGGATTAGCGATATATAGAAGGTTATCTTCCATATTTTTCCACTCTAAAAAATCCAAACTGTCATGTATTTCATTTATATCATTATCAATGATGAATCCCCAAAAATAATATTTACCCATTTTTTTTAAATCCATTGCACTATCATAATAGCCGATGAGTTTTAGGTTTTTATATTGAATTGGCGTTTTAAAATAAATAAAGTTCTTATTGGTATCTGTGCGACTTTCAACAGGAATATAAGCTTGATCCTGATTAAAAGTTTTAATATTAGTGTGATTTTTTAACTCTTCTCTATACTCATAGACGTAATTAAAAAAGTCAGGGTTACAGGATGTCAGTTCTTCAATCAGCGGTTTTTTATCTGCTGATATGGCAAATGAATAAAACATAAAAAGCGTGATTATAACGTTTTTGAACATGTTGATTAAAATTGACAATAATAGATACCATTTAATGAATTAGCTGTGATTGTATAATTATTACAACAGAATAACAACGCCAAAGCGTTTTTTCTTTTTTTAAGAAATATTAAGATTTGATATATATTTAACTACTGAAAAAGTCTTAGATTTTTTTAGAGCAAAAAAAATATAATTAATCAAGTACAAATCAAACAAATATTCATTTATGGAAGACAGATCTCATATTTATTAATTAATCGTAAATAGTTGTTTGAATATGAATAGAATTAATATAGTTTAGCATAAACTCACTAATTAGAGTTATTCATAAATGTAAGTGAAAAAGGGAATTTTATATGCTAAAAACTACAGCAGTAAATATTAAACAGGAGTTTTCTTGCGTTGAAGACGTTTCTTTAAGGTCATTTTTTGGAGGATTTAGTCTTAATAGTGAATCAATTATGTTTGCTTGGTTAGACCAAAATGATGTTTATTTGAGAGCCCACGATAAGTATCGCTCAATGTTTGTTGAACTTGGTATGCAACCGCTAGATTTGGTGTTTGATGGATCACATAAACTGCTTGATTACTACAAAGTAGATGATACATTACGCCAAGATCGACAAAAATTGCATACTATAGTGAAAATGGTCATTGAACATGCCAAACAAGATCTAGACGAAAAATTGGTTAAATGCCAAAGTCGCTTAAAATCGTTACCCAACATGTCAGTTTCTTTGGAAAAACTAATGGTAAGCTCTGATATTACCAATGTAGAAATTTTTAAAAAAGTTGGATATTTGGAAACTTTTTATCGAATAAAAAGTAAAAATCCAAAATTATCGATTAATATTCTATTTAGTTTATATGGTGCATTACATGGTCGACATGTTGGAACACTATCCTCTGAATCGAAAGAAAAAATTGAATTAGCTTATCAGGATTTCTTGAGCAAAAAGCAAGATTTGAGTTAATAAATTAATTTGTAATAAGAAAAATACCATCATTAAATTTGGTTTTTAATGATGGTATTATATTGATTTTTATTCAGGGATTAACCACAAAAATCCTTTTATGATGGTTTTCTACGCATTGGTTTTTTAATTGGTCTAGGTGTTGGCAAATCACTTAATAAGGCCTTAGGATCATATTGGCTAACTGGAATAGCGTGATCAATAGCTTTTTCAATAGCAGGTAAGTTTTGCGAATAACGTTCACAAGCTAGTGAAATTGAGTAGCCTTCGGCACCCGCTCGTCCTGTACGGCCAATTCTATGCCTATAATCATCACAATCATCAGGGAGATCGTAGTTAAAAACATGGGTAACATTAGGAATATGTAAGCCACGGGCGGCTACGTCTGTTGCTACTAATATATCTAGATCGCCTTGAGTAAATTTATCAAGAATGGATAGACGTTTTTTTTGTGCGATATTACCAGTGAGTAATCCTACTCGATGGCCATCAGCCACTAAATGACGCCAAATTTTTTCGCAGGCTATTTTAGTATTAGCAAATACAATGCTACGGTCAGGCCATTCTTCTTCAATAAGCGTTTGTAATAAAGCTAGTTTATCTTCATTTGATGGGAAAAATAACTCTTCTTTTATTCTATGACCAATTTTTTGTTCGGGCTCGACTTCAACATATTGTGGTTCATTCATGTATTCAAAGGCAAGTTCACGCACATTATGGGTTAACGTTGCAGAAAATAACATTGTGAGACGATTTTGTGGTGTAGTCATATGCCTAAATATCCATCGAATATCACGAATGAAGCCTAAATCAAACATACGATCAGCTTCATCTAAAACTGCAACTTGGATTGCACTTAAATTGATATAATCTTGTTTAGCATAATCAATTAATCTTCCTGTCGTTGCAATCAACATATCAACCCCAGCCGAAAGCATTTTTAATTGCTTATCATAACCATCTCCACCATAAGCCAATCCTAATTTAATACCTGTTTCTTCTGAAAGCGGTTTAGCATCATTATATATTTGTACAACCAACTCACGTGTTGGTGCAATAATGATTGCTCTTGGTTGATTAGATTTATGATCGGGTAGTGGATCATTATTCAATAAATGATTAAATGTTGATGCCAAAAACGCAATCGTTTTGCCCGTACCGGTTTGTCCTTGTCCTGCAATGTCAATTCCTTTGGTTGTTAATGGCAATGTTTGCTCTTGAATTGGGGTACAGTAAACGAAACCTTTTTTCTCCAGCGCTTTGATGACTAATGGATGAAGGGGAAATTGATTGAAAGTTGTTTTTGTAAGATAAGATTGAATCATTATTGTTT
>CAMLIK010000005.1 GCA_946480175.1 uncultured Gilliamella sp. | reverse complement strand
TTGCGCCAAAATGCCCAGGAACAGAAGTTCGTGAAGAATATAAACGTGGATTTGGTGTACCAACTTTGATTGCCGTCCATCCTGAAAATGATCCTAAAGGTGAAGGTTTAGCTATCGCTAAAGCATGGGCAGCTGCAACAGGTGGTCATCGAGCTGGTGTTTTACAATCTTCTTTTGTTGCTGAAGTTAAATCTGATCTTATGGGTGAACAAACAATACTATGTGGTATGTTACAAACCGGATCATTACTTTGCTTTGATAAACTTGTTGCTGATGGCGTTGATCCTGCATATGCATGTAAACTATTACAATTCGGTTGGGAAACGATCACTGAAGCATTAAAACAAGGTGGTATTACTCTAATGATGGATCGTTTATCAAATCCAGCTAAATTACGCGCTAACGCATTAGCGAAGGAATTGAAAGTGATCATGACCGATCTTTATCGTAAACATATGGATGATATCATTTCTGGCGAATTTTCATCAACTATGATGAAAGATTGGGCTAACGACGATGTTAATTTATTAAAATGGCGTAAAGAGACAGGCGAGACAGCATTCGAAAAAGCGGCTGAATATCAAGGTAAAATCGACGAACAAGCTTATTTTGATCAAGGTGTTGTTATGGTAGCAATGGTTAAAGCTGGTGTTGAACTTGCCTTTGAAACTATGCTTGAATCTGGCATTTTACCTGAATCAGCTTATTATGAATCATTACATGAGTTACCACTTATTGCAAATACCATTGCTCGTAAACGTTTGTATGAAATGAACGTGGTTATTTCTGATACTGCTGAATATGGTAACTATTTATTTGCTAATGCTGCTGTACCATTATTAAAAGAGAAATTTATGCCAATGTTACAAGCAGGTGATTTAGGCAAAGCAATCCCTGAAGGAAGTGTTGATAATGCGCAATTACGTGATGTTAATGAAGCTATTCGTCATCATCCAATTGAGATCGTTGGACGCAAACTTCGGAGTTATATGACTGATATGAAAAGAATCAATGTTGCAAGTTAATTGATCATAGGTTGTGAAAAAGGTGCTAATAGGCACCTTTTTTATGCCTAAAAATACCTTACCAACAAGCTTCATGATTATTAAATATTACATCGAAATTTGAATAGTATCTAAAAGGATTTGCGATTAAAAAATTGTCTATTTTAGAATAATCGAAATCGGCATAAATTCCCGTAAAATCTTTAAAAATTAAATAATTAAAATATAGTTATATTAACCTTTATTTATTTTGTATATTATTTATGATATATTTTATTTAATTTTAATTACAATTTGTAAGGATAAAATATCAATGAAAATGGCTTTTCGACCAGCTGATAGCTGGCGTTGGTATTTTGATGATGAATATGATAGCTTAATGCTTGAAATTTCACCAGAAATGTTATTTCGTTGTAATTATGCAAGCAAAATATTAATACCAGATGTATTTAATGAGTTTTCGTTCTCTGTGGATGACGCAACGGCTTATTATCTATTTTTTGAAAGTTGTCAATCTTTAGCTTTGAGTGACTGGCAAAAAATTGAATTATCAATTAATGCAATTGTAGCTTCAAATTTTTTAAAACCACAAATGCCTAAGAGCTGGTATTTTACTCAGCAACCTATGCTTTATAATCCAAAAGTTGCTGATATTGTGGAAGTGAACTTACAAGAAACAGGACAAAGAGTTTATTTATTGGTAGTAGAAGCTGGTGAAAACGCCTCGCTTTGCATTGTTGCCCAACCAACATTCGTTGCTATGAACAAAACCTTCTATTTTTCAGAAGCGATTAAAGTGATGAATGATAGATTAGCGTTAGCTAAACAATTTATAAAAACAGAAAAAAAGATGACTTTAGATGATAAACATACAGAATTAAAGGCTATTTCTTAATATTTATTTAGATTTAATCTGAAAAGAACTTGAAAAAATGCCGTATTACTCGTTTGATTTAAGGTGTTAATCCACAATTAATACAGTTAACAGCCATGTTTTATCTTAACAATCAAATCGTAATTCCTAGAATAGGTATTGTTTAATGAGCTTAAAACTAGAAAAGGTTTTGTTGATGATGAGCCATCCAATATTCACTTTTTCTGCATTATATTAGCCTACCATCGGTTATTGAACTTAAGTTTTCGATTATAAAATTTGACAATAAAATGGCTGATTCAAATTGAAAATATGCATTTACCATAATGAATACTATTCAAATTAATAAGAGTTACCAGTAGTGTAATATTGTAAATCTTCGCTGTTATTAATTGTGTTGTTTTTTTACGCTTCTTTTACCGCATTTGTTATCCCATTAGCTCATCAATCGTTTAATCAGCGGCTTGAAAAGAGTATAGCTATATGACTTTTACTCATTTTTGACAACCTGTTTTATAACTCATTAATTTTTTTATCAAAATTTATTTTGATGGTATAGACTCCTCAATTATTTTCACAAAAAGTTGAATAAACTTAACTCAGTTTTGAATACAATTTACAATTAGCATGAATAAAAACAAAAAAGTGTTGATTTGAGGCGCGATATAAAAAGCCAATAATCCGCTTAAATAGTTTTTTATAAACCAAAAGCGTTCAATATGTAAAAAATTGAACGAATCATAGATATCTCACAAATTCATAATTCCAAAACTGAAAAAAGTTTTAATTTTTAAAGTTAATGAAATTATTTTAATTGTTTATTTTGCCAATTCGATAGTGATATCACCTTTTGGGATACAACTACAGGTAAGAATTTGTCTATCTTGACTAACCGCTGATTGAGTTAATGGTGTTACATTGCCTTTTTTTAATAACACCGCACAACGGCCACATATGCCAGCCCGACAGGAATTAGGAAGTGAGATATGATGTTGTTCAAGCTGTTCTAAAATCGTTTTCTGATTATTGCCGACGATTTCTTTATCTTCGAATGTAATTGTACAAGGTTGATAGCCTTTTATTGTTTCTTTAGGAAAGTTCGTTAAGTAATTTTTAGCTGGTTGGCGTTCAAGTACCTCAATTTTATCTCCAATAGACACATTGCCATGATTTCGAGCAATCATATTCATACCAAAATCGATTTTACCATCTAGATCAGACCTAAAATAACCTAAAGTTCTTAACGGTTCATTATTGGGTAATGCTATGGCTGAGTTGACATTGAATGTGGTTAATACACAACGAGTACAAGGTTTAATAATATCAAAAATAACGTTGCCTATTTTGATGGATTTCCAGCCATCTTCAGCAAAAGGAAGCGCACCCTCAATAATAATATTGCCACGGAATTGTTGAATATCTAATTTTTCTGGACATCGCTGTTCAAGGTAATTGAATGAAGCTAGATTTAATAATAAATAAGGATAACCATCTGCAAAGCTAACTGGTACATTAGGATGGCGTTTAGTTATTCGATTCAGTTGTTTACCGATCCATCGTAGTTGTACGTCTTTTTGCAAAAATTGGCTAAAAAATTGATTAACTTTAATTGGTGCAATATGTGACGTAAAGTGATTTCCCCAAACTTCGGTTGCTTCGTTACTCAATGAGAACTCATCAAGATTAATCATTATTGATTCATTAATAGGTAACGAAACCTGAATTTGATTATCAATTATTGCTGTTTTGAGTTTTAAAAGGTCTGGATATTGCCTTGCTGTAATAAATGTTCCATCAGGTTCACTTATCATTAAAATACGGTCATATTCAAAACCACCATCAATACTCTTGGCATGCATCAAAGCAATTCCCTGCATTGATTTAATTGGGTAGATTAGGAGTTGTTTAACGGCAATCATATAGGCAAATATTGAATGAGTTTGTCAAAATTATATATTTAATTATTCATAATTTATATATTTAAGCGTAACAAATTCACTAATGGGCAACGTTATAATCGTCGCTCAATAATATTTTGTATAGGATGGTATTCTGCTTTTATAAAAGAAGTATTATGTTCACAAGGGGTATCATCCTCAAGATAAGTGACTTCTTCAAGTTTTAGTAGTGCCTTGTTTTTTAATATATTTAATGACTCCTCAATTTTTTCATCATCGACATTTACTGCCATAATGTTTTGGATTCGTTTTTTTACTTTTTTGCCAGTGATCTCTTCAATATAACCAAATTTTGATATCTCTAATTGACTAAATTCAAACTGATTAAATAAATGAGTCGGTATTAATGTAAATTCGATTGATACTGGAATATTATCAAAGAACATTAATCTAACAATTTTATAAACGAAATCTCTTCGCTTTAATTTAAGTAAATTGGCCACCTCTTCACTCGGAACAGGCACTATACTTGCTGAAAGTACTTTTCTATATCCTTTATAACCTTGTTTTTTAGCTTGATAATCGAAATGAGAAATAACATTAAATTTACCCGTTAAATTAATGTTTCGTTCGAATGAACCAACATGTAATCCCGAGTTTCTTACGCGGTAAACTAATCCTTCTTCTAATAAATGTCTTGTAGCTTCCCTAACGGTAGTACGAGTTACATCTAAAATCTTGGCAATATTAACTTCGGTATCAATTTTCTCACCGGTAGATAGGTTATTTTCTTCTATTAGTTTAGTAATGTAATTGATAACTTTTAATTGTTTAGTTGTTATGTTGCCACTCATTTTAATTCCTCAATTTTCTTCTTAGTCACCATTTTCATTCAAATAACCACAGATAGCAATATGTTGACTTTAAATTAAACATCATAGTAAGTTTGTTAAAAATATGTATATTCATAAAAAACTTATAAATTAAAGTGTGATTAACTTAACATTTTGAATATAAATATATATACATTATTTTTTAATAAAATATCATTTGTTTTTGTATTTATATGACTAGTCATATTTAATATGTGTATGTATTTTAAATTATAAGGAATTTTACTATGGATAAGAAAATATCATTTAGAGCTAAAATTCAAAGTTTTGGTGGATTTCTCACGGCTATGGTTATACCAAATATTGGCGCTTTCATGGCTTGGGGATTTATTACCGCTCTTTTTATTCCAGCTGGTTGGTTGCCCAACGAACAACTAGGCAGTTTAGTTAGCCCTATGATTACTTATATGTTACCCATGCTGGTAGGTTATACAGGTGGTGACATGGTTGGCGCAAAACGCGGCGCAATAATTGGTACTGTCGGTACCATGGGGATTGTAGTCGGTTCAGATATACCTATGTTATTAGGCGCAATGGCAATGGGACCTTTGGGTGGTTATTGCAGTAAACAGCTTGATAAATTATTAGAAAATCGTTTACCTAATGGTTTTGAAAACATCATTCAAAATTTTGCGTTAGGTTTTTTAGGAATGGGATTAGCTATTTTAGGCTATTACCTTATTGGCCCATTCATGCTATCTATCACCAATATTATTGCCGCAGCAATAGATGGATTATTGCAAACTGGCTACTTAGCTTCTCTCGCCTTACTAATTGAACCGACTAGGGTACTTTTCCTCAATAATGCTATTGATCAGGCAATATTTTATCAGTTAGGAATGAAAGATGCTTTAGTTAACGGATCATCAGTTTACTTTATGGTATTTGCAAGCCCTGGTCCAGGATTAGGTCTACTATTAGCTTTCTGTTTTTTTGGTAAAGGTATGAGTAAAAAATCGGCACCAGCAGCTACTATTATTCATTTTTTTGGTGGCATTCATGAAATGTATTTCCCATATGTTTATATGCGTCCACTGATGATTTTCCCGCTTATGCTAGGTTCAGCGGCTGGGATAATTGTTTTTTTACTTATGAATGCTGGATTAGTTGCCGGTGCGACACCAGGATCAATCTTTGCTTTTTTAGCACTCACACCGCCTGGCAAACACCTAGCAACAATATGTGGTATAGCTGCTGCGGCGATAGTTTCATTTATCGGCTGTAGTTTGTTACTTAAAATTAGTCCTATCACTGAAAAAGACGAAGATTTTTCTAATTCAAAACAAGAGGTCATTGATACTAAATTGGAAGGTAGCAACAAAGCTTATTTAAAAGCTAAAGCTGACATTCAATTATCAAAGCAATCTTATGGACAAGAACTTGATCTAAAAAATATTAAATTCATTGCTTTTGCTTGTGATGCCGGTGCTGGCTCAAGCGCTCTAGGTGCATCAAGATTTAAAAAACTACTTAAAGAAAATGGTGTTGATAAAGACATTATTGTGAAGCATTTTTCTATCGAAAATGTACCACAAGAAGCTGATCTTGTTGTTATTCAAGAACGTTTAGTTGAAAGAGCAAATAATAAGGTAAAGCAACCAATAATAAGCATTAAAAATTACATTGGTGATCCTAAATTAGACGAATTAATCAGCAAGATAAAAGAAGCGCTATCTTAATATTGCACGGTTTAATTGAAATAAGAATTTTATAACTTTCTTAACAAAGAGACAAAACATGAAAGCAGTAAAAATAACTGATATAAAAAAAACAGACATCATTGAACTTCCTGAACCCTCATTCAATGATGGCAATGCAGTCGTTAAAATTGAATATGGTGGTATCTGTGGTTCAGATACTCATTTCTATCTGGGAATGCACCCTTCATTGAAGCCGCCAACAAACTTTATTCAAGGTCATGAGGCGGTTGGAGTTATTACCAAAGTAAGCCCTAATAGTAAAGGATTTTCAATGGGTGATCATGTGGCAATTAATCCACTTTTTGGCTGTGGGGAATGTGTTAACTGTGTTAATGGACATCCTAATATCTGTCGTGTAAATCGCCGAGTAATGGGATTTAGATTAGATGGAACCTTAGCTCAATACATAACTATAGATCTTGATCATTTAGTCAAATTAGACAATAACATCGATCTTAAAATAGCCGCAACATTTGAACCTTTAGCGGTTGGTTACCATGCAGTTAAACTTCTAGAAAATATAGATTTAAATAATTATCCGGTCATCATTACTGGTGGTGGCACAATTGGTGTAGTGACTGGATTGGTTTTAAAACATGTTCATAATCTAAAACCAATTATCATTGAAACAAACCAGACCCGAATTAAATTACTTAATGAACTTGGTTTCTCGGTAAAAAATAGTATCAGTGAAGTCGATATTTTAAATTCAACAATTAGACCAATCATTTTTGAATGCTCGGGGGTTCGAAATGTTCTTGATGAAATTATTGAATCACAAAGAAAACCAGAATATTTAGTGCTAATTGCGCAATATGCTAAAGGAAATAGCGTAAATCTTCATGGATTACAATCATCAGAAATAACGATTATTTCCAGTCATATGTATACACCGCAAGACCTTATTAATACGGCAAAATTATTAAATCGAAAAGAAGTTCAAACCGACTTATCTCAAATTATTTATGAAAAAGTATTTTCATTAGAAGATGCCGATAAAGCCTTTCAACAAGCTGTATCGGGAAACCTTGATGGCAAACTTAAAGTGCTTATTAAATGTTGAGCTTGATTATGGAACAGAACAAGTGAGGAAATAATGAATATTGAACAGTTAAAAATTTCAGCAAAACAAGCCAGACGTGATATTGTCACTATGATATATCGTTCAGGGGCAGGTCACCCAGGTGGGGCATTATCAATAACCGATATCATGACCTACCTTTATCACAATGAAATTAATTTCAACCAAAGCCCTAGAGCTCGTCTTGTTATGAGTAAAGGGCATGCAGTAGCCATTCAGTACGCATTACTTAATCAATTAGGCTTTATCAAAGATGAAGAAATGAGTACTTTTCGTAATTTAAATTCTCGTCTGCAAGGGCATCCTAATATCAAAACTGTCCCACAACTTGACGCAAATACAGGTTTATTAGGCCAAGGTTTGTCAATTGCATTGGGAATGGCTGCCGCCAAAAAACTCAATAATGATCCTAATAAAGTTTATGCCATCATTGGTGATGGTGAAATGCATGAAGGGCAAATTTGGGAAGCGCTACAACAAGCTGCTCACATGCAAATGGATAATTTAGTTGCGGTTATTGATTACAACAAATTATCGTCTCATGACGAAGTAAATTCAGTATGTAGATTAGAGCCATTGGCTGACAAATTACGAGTTTTTGGTTGGCACGTAATAGAATTAACCGACGGTAATGATATGCAACAAGTTGTCGATGGATTTGCTTTGACTCGTCATTATAAAGGAAAACCAATTGCTATTTTAGCGCACACTATTAAAGGGAAAGGAGTTAGTTTTATGGAAAATAATGGTGATTGGCATTCTAAAACACCGACTGATGCCGAATTTAAACAAGCTATGGAGGATTTACAATGACAGAAATAAAAGCACCTCGAGATGCAATTGGTAAAGCGTTAATTCAATTAGCAAAAAACAACTTCCCGATTACTGTTATTGATTGTGATTTAGCTAGTTCAACTCGTGCAGATCAGTTTGCCAAAAATTATCCAGAACGTTTTTTTGAAATGGGTATTGCTGAGGCTTCATCATTAAGTTTTGCCGCGGGGCAATCATTCGAAGGATTAATTCCGTTCTTTATCGATTTTGCTATTTTTGCAACCGGAACGGTATGGACACAGCTGCGACAATCTTGTTACGCAAATGCCAATATTAAAATAGTTGGAACTCACCCAGGTGTTGATGGTGGATTTGATGGCGCTTCTCATCATGCTCTAGAAGATATTGCCTTAACAAGAGTTTTACCTAATCTAACCGTTTTATCGCCTGCTGATGCGGATGAAGTTTACCAAGCTTTTGAACAAGCGGCTAAAATCAATGGTCCTGTTTACATTAGAGTTGCACGTGAACCAATGCCTGTTCGGGATAAAACAATCGTTCCTCGAGTCTATGATATTGATGCCGTTATTGATGAAGGAAATGATTTTGCCATCATCTTCGAAGGGGCAAGTTACGAACAAGCTAATGACGGTTATCAAAAATTAACCTCACTTGGTCATAAAGGTAAGCTTGTACATTTAGCGTGTATTAAACCATTTAATCAAGAAAAATTTAAATCCTTATGTCAACATGCTAATGTTCTCATAACCGTTGAAAATCATAGTATTAATGGTGGTGTTGGTGGATTAATTGCCGAGCAAAGTATGCAAAATGGCATTTTAAAACCGCTAATAAGAATTGGTGTTTCTGATACGTTTACCGAATCAGGAAAAAGTAGTCAATTAAAAGATAAATATGGCATTAGTGGTCAAAATATTTGTGACCAATTTTTGAAGGCTATATCTTAAAATGAATAATGGTTACAAGTGAAAGCTTGTAACCATAATCAATAAAGTTAAGAAATTATTAATAAGTAATACAAGAATAAAGGTTAAAATATGTCTAAACAGTTACATCCTATTTTTGAGCAACATTGGCAGTTTAATAAAGAAAATTTGGATTGGAAAAGTGCGATTCAAATAGTTGGAAATTCATTAATCGAAAACAATATTATTGAACAAAGATATATCACATCCATAATTGATAATGTTAATGAAATCGGTGCTTACTTTATTATTGCAGATGGCTTTGCTTTACCTCATACTCGTTGTGAAAATGGTGTAATTTGTGATGACACAAAATTTTCTTTACTAAAATGCACTCATCCGGTTGTTTTTCCTGACGGCGAAAAAATATCATTGCTGATTATGTTGGCGGCATCAGACAATAATAAGCATATTGATGCGATGTCTAAGCTTATCGAATGGCTAGATGAAGACGATCGACTTGATAATTTAATCAATGTTGATAATGTAGATGATTTTGAATGTTTATTATTTAAATAATCATAAAAAAATATCTAAACAAGTTCTTGGTAACTAATCTCAATTATATAATAAAACGTTTTGCCGTTTGGTGTGATGACTGATATTTCATCATCAATCTTATGACCGATCAAAGCTCTGGCAACAGGGCTATTGATGGATATCCAATTTTTCTTCGGATCGAATTCATCAGTACCGACGATTCGATAAATATGCAATTTTCCTGAATCATCTTCTAATTTAACCCAAGCGCCAAAAAACACTTTACCTTCTTGACGTGGATCAGGATCGACAATTTTTAAGATCTCTAAGCGTTTAGTCAAGAATCGTACTCGTCTATCAATTTCTCTTAGTCGTCTTTTTCCATAGATATATTCGGCATTTTCACTACGATCGCCGAGTGCGGCCGCATCAGATACCGCTTGGGTTACTCTTGGTCTTTCTTCTTTCCATAAATATTTCAGTTCACGATCGAGTGCCAAGTAGCCTTCTCTTGTTATATAATTAGCTTTTTGCATGATGAATTTAAATTCCGTTAATCGACAAGATATACAGAGATACCATGATAAATAATCAAATTAGCCATATTATAGCGGGTGAATTAACCGTAAAACCAGAACAAGTTTTAGCTGCCATACAATTATTAGATGATGGTAGTACTGTCCCCTTTATTGCTCGCTATCGTAAAGAGGTAACCGGCGGATTGGATGATACCCAATTACGTACCTTAGATAGCCGTTTAAGTTATCTGCGAGAACTAGAGGATCGAAAACAGACGATTTTAAAATCAATTGAGGAACAAGGAAAATTAACTCCCGAATTAAGTCAAAAAATCACTCAAACACTTAGTAAAACCGAATTAGAAGATCTCTATCTCCCTTATAAACCAAAACGTCGTACTCGTGGGCAAATAGCCATAGAAGCGGGTCTTGAACCACTTGCTGATGATTTATGGCAACGCTCAGAACTCAATCCAGAAGCAGAAGCGGAAAAATATGTTAATCCAGAGAAAGGCATTTCTGATACTAAATCAGCATTAGATGGTGCGCGTTATATTCTAATGGAGCGTTTTGCCCAAGACGCCGCTTTACTGGCTAAAGTTCGTCATTACCTTTGGAACAATGCCCACCTTGTTTCTCAAGTTATTACCGGTAAAGAGGAAGAAGGGGCTAAATTTAGAGATTATTTTGCCCAAAGTGAACTTATTTCCAAAGTCCCATCACATCGAGCTTTAGCGATGTTCCGTGGTCGAAATGAAGGGTTTTTACAACTATCATTAAATGCTGATCCACAGTTTGAAGAAGCACCTAAAGAGAGTTATTGCGAGCAGATTATTACTGAATATTTAGGCGTGCACTTTAACGATCAGCCAGCTGATAAGTGGCGAAAAGCAGTGATCAACTGGACATGGCGCATTAAAATCCTAATGCACATGGAAACCGAACTAATGACCACATTGCGAGAACGGGCTGAAGAAGAAGCTATTAATGTTTTTGCCGCTAATCTACACGATATGTTAATGGCGGCACCAGCCGGAATGAAGGTCACTATGGGTATGGATCCTGGTTTGCGAACTGGTGTTAAAATTGCCGTTGTAGATGCAACAGGAAAATTAGTCGCGACAGAAACTATCTATCCTCATACTGGTCAGGTGGATAAAGCCGCAATGGTTGTTGCAGCGTTATGTATAAAATATCAAGTGGAACTTGTTGCGATCGGTAATGGTACAGCTTCACGTGAGACTGAACGTTTTTATCTTGATGTCCAGAAAAAATACCCTGAAGTAAAAGGACAAAAAGTGATCGTTAGTGAAGCCGGGGCGTCAGTTTATTCTGCCTCAGAACTTGCGGCACAAGAATTTCCAGATCTAGATGTATCAATCCGTGGAGCGGTTTCTATTGCGCGTCGTTTACAAGACCCATTAGCTGAATTAGTGAAAATTGATCCAAAATCGATAGGTGTTGGTCAATATCAACATGATGTAAGTCAAACTCAACTCGCAAAAAAACTTGATGCAGTAGTTGAAGATGGGGTAAATGCGGTAGGGGTTAACTTAAATACAGCCTCTATGATGTTACTTGCGCGTATTGCTGGCCTTAATAAAGTGATTGCCCAAAATATTGTCGATTGGCGTAACGAAAATGGTAAATTTGCTGATAGAAAACAATTATTAAAAGTACCACGATTAGGACCTAAAGCCTTTGAACAATGTGCCGGTTTTTTAAGAATTATGGAAGGTACTAACCCACTTGATGCATCGGCTGTTCATCCTGAAGCATATCCAGTTGTTGAGCGGATTTTAACTAAAAATCATAAATCCTTAAAAGATATTCTAGGCGATTCAAATTATCTAAAATCCTTAAAAGCGATTGATTACGTTGATGATCATTTTGGTGTCCCGACTGTAACGGATATTATCAAAGAATTGGATAAACCAGGACGCGATCCAAGGCCTGAATTTAAAACCGCGCAATTTGCCGATAATATTGAAACAATGGAAGATTTAAAAATTGGCATGATCATGGAAGGTGCAGTAACCAATGTAACTAATTTTGGCGCTTTTGTGGATATTGGTGTACATCAAGATGGTTTAGTTCATATTTCAGCATTGTCCAATAAATTTGTTGATGACCCAAGAACTGTAGTAAAAGCTGGCGACATTGTGAAAGTGAAAGTGATAGAAGTTGATATTGCTCGAAAACGTATCGCTTTATCAATGCGTTTAGATGACTCGACCTTGGCAAAAGTGGATAATAAATCCGCAAATATGTCCTCTAATAATAAACATCAGCTAGCTACAACAAAAGCTAATAGTGCGATGGGTAACGCATTTGCCGCAGCATTAAAAAAAAATAAATAAATTAATATCTATACGAAAGGGGGTTTTACCCCTTTTTTTAATAAAAAAGCATAAATTGCAAAATTAAGACCAATATTGTCGATTGGCTATTCCTATTATTAAAATAAAAAATAATATCCTTTTTAAGTTTCCTTATTAAGGATAATTAATATATAATTAAATTAATATGGATTGTAAATCAATTTGTATTTAGTATTTTTAGTCTTATCTTTTTAACTTTTCAAAATATTTATCTGATGTTCTTATTTTAATGATTTTAGAATTTAGGATGTTACGATTTAAGTCTCAAGTAATTCTGTTCAAACTGTACCTTGGATGATTTTCAGTACTACGAATTTTGTCGTCTTTGCACTGATGTTAACGGGTAGCAATTTTTTATTTTTTTATGAAAATTGTTAATTCAACAATGCTTCAAATCAATAATCTTATTCGAATTGGCGGAGAAGTTTATGTATAGAGGAGTAGCGATGAACAATTGTGAAGGTGTTACTAAAAGATTGTCTTTAATACTAATATTAAAACAGGTTTTATTCTTATCAGTGTTATTGTTTTCTTCAAATAACACGTTAGCAATTTTGTCATTATCCGTGACCACTCAAATGTATATTCATGGTAATGCTCCTGAAATACAGATGTCAGGAGAGTCAAAAGTACTAAATGGAATTCAATTAAAATTAAACGTCCCCAATAGTGATCCGCTCATTATTAATCCTGGAACATCTAATGAACTTTCTGTTGCATTTGATACTTCACCAAGTATGTTTTCATTTGATGTTGATTTTTCAGCTATGAATAATGATGATATTATTGATGTTGATGGTGATTATTTGGGAAGTAGCAATAATTTTAAAGTGGAGAGTGTAACCGCTGAATGGCGTGATAAAAATAATAATTTAATTGCTCCTGATTCAACAGCATCATTAGGTGGTAATATTTGTAAATCAGAAGGCTATAAAGGTGATTCAACACTAAAGCTTACTTTTAGTATTTCTGCTAAAACTCAGTATGGTACTCCCGCTGAATCTCAGCCTAAAGAAGTTTCAAAAACATTTACCATAAAAGCTAACGATGGTATTTGTTATATTAGACCAGGGGTATTAGCCATACTTGCAAAAGGTGGTTGGAGCGAAACGAATAATTGGTTGTCGGGCGGTGCAGATACTATCAATCGTACAGATGCTTACAATCCAGATCAATTTGTTTTACATTCAGGATTTATAGCTTCAGCTACTGATTCAACTGGTCATCATTTCCCTTCTACTGCATTTCCTGAAGCTAGATTTAGAATTGTACCCGTCAATGCAATATCTAATTATACTTATACATTAGTTAAAAATCCTAATGGTGCTTTAATAAGTACTGCAAGGAGTTCAAATCCAGATTCAAAAAGTGAATTTAAATTTACTGACAATGCTCCTGCAAAAGATGATCAATTTATAATATTGGTAAAGAATAATCAGACTAAAGCTCAGTTTTATTATCGTTTTTCATTAAATCATTGGATGTATATATACCAACAACAGTTAAATTGGGTAGATTATAATACCGCTGAAAGGTTGTGCACTGCTAATAAAGACCGACTACCATCTAGAGCCGAATTAACCAATTCATTTTTAGCTACCGGTGTAACAAATAATGAAAATTGGTATATACCTCAAAACGGTTATAAAAGAGCAATTGGTGAAGGATTAATATCCGAGTGGGGAAAACTGTATCCATATGCGCCTAATGGTATTGATAATTCAGGAAGAGATATGATGGCAGATATAACGGATTCTTTAAAACACTTTGTTGCTTATGACTTTTATTTCACTTACGAATTGTCGCAATTAAAAGATAACAATGGTTGGACAAGGCGTTATAGTGTTGGTTCTGTTGAAGGTAATGTTATTGTAGAGCCAGATTCTGCTTATACTATGTGTGTTAGGTACTAATAATTTTGCGATATTTTATGTTTCATTACAAAATTGCTAATATTTTGTAATGAAACTTCTTTATGATCAGTTTTACTCAAATAAAATTATTACGTTAATATATTATTAATATTATAGATAAATGAAAAACATCATTTTTTTAAGCTAATAGATCTTTTAAGCTAGGTAATCATTGCCACTAGTCGCTTTGTTTATGATCTTTTTTCAAAATATTATAAATATACATTTGGTAAGGTAATATTCTGTAACCCGTAATATCGTAATTCAGCAGAAAATGTTTCAATTTGCGTTTGTGTTGCCGATGGCCATGTTTTGGCTATGCCATGTACACCGTGATTGTGGAAGGCATTGATTCTGACTTTAATTTGAGGATCGAGTGTTATTAAAAAATCTGCGAGTTGTTTAGCGTTATTTTGCAAGTCAGTGTATTCAGGAATTACTAAAAACCTGACTTCATGCAGTTTTTCTATTTGGGCAAGATATTCAATGGTCTGTTTAACGCGATCATTATCCCGACCAGTAAGCTTTTTATGCACTTTAGTATCCCAAGCTTTCAGATCGATCATCGCACCATCCATTACTCTTTCAACTTTTTGCCAGCCAGTTTTTGCTAAGTAACCATTACTATCAATAAAACAAGTCAGGTGTTTTAAATCATCTGCTTGTTTTATTGCTTGAAATAATTTTTCAATAAAAGGTAATTGTAATGTTGCCTCACCACCGCTAATTGTAATGCCATTTAGAAAAGGTAAGTATTTACGAATTTCGAGTAGAATATCTTCAACATTGTAGTTATAGGTCATTGGTGTGGATTGATAACTACAGGTATTAATACAGGTATCACATTGCTGGCAATTTGAAGATCGCCAAATCACTTTGTTATTGATAAATGTTAATGCTTGATGTGGACAGGTAGTAACGCAATCACCACAATCCTTACAGTGTGAAATAGTGTAAGGATTATGGCAATTTAAGCATTTAAAATTACAGCCTTGTAAAAAAATGACTAACCGGTTTCCCGGTCCATCAACACAAGAAAAGGGTAACAGTTTATTAACGATTGCCCATGACTTGTTCATGACTAATTACTCGAGGCGTTCGGCAAAGGTAACTGTTATTTTCAGTATCTTCAGCCGCTTCACTACCTAAACATGTGGTATTAATTCGCGATCCTTGTTGTTTATATTTTTTGATATCTGATAATCTCACCATATAACCGGTTACACGTACCAGATCATTACCACTGATATTAGCGGTAAATTCACGGAAACCAAATTTAAAGGCTGCTTTGCAAATTTGTACTAATGCTAATGGGTTATTTTTAATCGTTTCATCAATGGTTAAAATATCACTAATGCCAGAGGTATAATATTTATGGTGTTTGAATAATGCCATAATATGGGTTACTGGATCGGGTTCATGACCATAAGGAATACGTAAACCTGGGGTTGCGCCTCTATCTGAGCTAATACCTGATTGAGCATGTAACATTGCTTTACCTTTCCAAGCGTGCTTAATTTTATGGTTATCAATAAAGTCGGCTAATTGTTGAGAAATAGTGGTGGCCAGTTGATTAGCATCTTCATCGACGCCATAACGACCGGCTAAGTTAGATTTTTCTTGGAGAATATTGACTGCTTCAGCCATGGCATAAATACCGAACATTGGTGCAAATCGGGTAGCGTCAATTAATCCTTCCTTCACTAAAAAACTATTTTGGAAGAAATTAGATTTTTCATAAAGAAATTCTGATCTTGCTTTGATCAAATTTAATTGCAATTGGCAATAATAAGGTAAAGTATTTTGTAAAAAGTCAGTGATGCTTTTACTTTTTAACGCAACCTCTTTTAAATTGATTCTTGATAAAGTGCTACCACCACCAGCAACAGGAAGAGAGTTATAACAACTCACAACACCATAACCTTTTTCATCAAAATCCTTTTTAATCATCATATTATTAGCAATATGTGGTTTGGCTGTGTGGCAAATGTTCTCAATTGCGGTGTTAAGTAAAGATTCTGGTGTGATATTTTCGTCATAAATAAAGGTTAAATTAGGTGCAACTTGTTTAAGTTCACGATCGACACGTAATATCACTCGGCAGATCACATTATCAGTTGGACCAATATTGGCATGCATAAAGGCGTCAGGAAGATTACGATCTAACATAATCCAAAAACGTTTTAATCGCGGATAGAGTTCTTCTTCTGTTAAATTGCCAACATAAGGAAGTAATACTTGATCTAAACAGCCTAAATAAACCGGCATACCAGTGACAGAAGGAACATGATGATAAGCAATGGTTAACATATTTAGTGCATCATCAAAGTTTTTTGCTGGTTCAAGTTCTAAATATTCCGATCCTTGCTTAAGAAATTTTGCATAATCCGGTAATACATAACGAGGTTTATACGGTGCATGTCCTTCGTACATATCACAAATTACCCGTTCATTGAGCGCATTTTGTGTTTCACTATCTAAATCAACATAGGGTAAATTATTTTCTGCGGCTAATGCGAGAAGGTTCGCTTTTTGTTTAGGTGACAAATTGGCATCGGTCACTATATCGTAACAATTCTTTTGAAATTCTGTCATGTTCATAAATACCTCTATATTACCTATATGCTGAGAGCAAAAATTAAATCTTTATGACTAATCATTTAATTATTAGCACTGAGAATTATGATTATCAGTGCTATTAGTTTTTATATTTCTGTTTTAAACCGTAAAATTATTTTTCTAAAATAAAGTTAGACGGTTGATAATCGGCTGCATTAATTGGTGAATGAGCTTCAAAATATTGTTTTACTGCATCGGCATCTCGATAACCTGTATCTACATAAGTTGGCGAGTTGTTGACGATAGGGTAACCATCTCCACCAGCGGCTAAAAAGTCTAATGTTGCAATTCGATATGATTTTTGCAAATCAATTGGTTCATTATTAATTTTGATGTCGCTGATAGTATCGCCAGTTTTAGTTAGGCTAATATTTTTTAAATGAGTATAACCACCTGAACCCTGTTTTTTGCCTAATGCAACTTTAAGATAATCGATTAATTCACTGCCGGTTAATTCAAAGTAAACAACACTATTACCAAAAGGCTCAACTTTCAAAATATCACGATAAGTAATATCGCCTTCTATAAGTGAGTCACGAATCATACCACCAGACATAATACCAATATCGGCATTCGTCTTTTCAATAAAGGCACTAAGTAATAATTGCCCCATATTACTTTGTTGATATCTAACTACGTTACGGTCGCCCTCTAAACGGCCGGTTAACTCACCACTTTTAATGAGTAATTGTTGTTTACCTTGTTCTTGATAAGGTTTTAGTGTTTCCAACAGTTTTTTATCCTGTTCGATTTCTCTGGTGTAATATTCAAGACGCTTGGTATCGTTACCGTTATCAACTTCTTTTTTCAAATTAATTGGAATTAACTGATAATTTTTGAGGGTAATTTTACCGTTTAAGAATACGAAGTCAGCACGACCAACATATTTTCCCCATTCATGAGCTTGAACAATCCACGTACCATTTTGTTGATCTGGAGCACAAGGTGTTCCTGGGACATATTCGGTAATACGTTTGTTAGGGCTAGCCATACATACTGGGTTTTGCGAGTGGCCACCGACAATCATATCTAGTTCACCAGCTTTTAATCCTCGGGCTAGTTCAACATCACCTGGAGCCATTGAACCATGCTCACCATTTTCATAATGCCCCATATGAGTAACCGCAATAATCATATCTGGACGTTCATTGCTTTTAATTTGGCTAATGACTTTCTCCGCTTCTGGTAGTGTTTTACGAAATTCAACACCATCGGTATTTTTAGGCGAAGCAAGGAAAATAGTGTCATCAGTGGTTAAACCAAATACTGCAACTTTAATACCATTTAAATCAAATATTTTATAGGCATCAAAAACACGATTATCGGTATTTTTGAAGTAAGTATTTGCTGATAAAAATGGGAAATGAGCCCATTTTTGTTGTTCACGAATAATTGCTAACGGATGATCAAATTCGTGGTTACCTACTGCCATTGCATCATAGCCAACCTCATTCATACCGACAAAATCGGGTTTTGCTTGTAATACATCAGATTCAGGAACACCAGTATTAATGTCACCGCCAGAAAGTAAAAGTAATTTTCCGCCTTTTTCTGTTACTTCTTTTCTTATTTGGTCAACAACAGTTTTTTGTGCAGCTAAACCATATTCACCAATATCATTTTGCCAAAAACGGCCATGATGATCGTTAGTATGTAAAATAGTAAAAGAGTAGGACTTGTCTTTTTCCCAAGCAGGTGCTGTAGACTGTTTGGTAGCAACAGCTGCGAATGAATTGACTGAAAACAGACTTAAAATAACCAGTAGTGACAGTTTTTTGTTTAATTTTAAACGATGCATGATGCCTCCTGAATCCGTATTTATTAAAGCTATTCCGTAATTACTTTAAAAATTAATTGTGGCTGTTCAGCGCTATCACTAATAGTAATATTGTCATACAGTTTTTGTTTTATTGTATCAATACGATCACTACTTGCGTGAATAGTTAACAGTGCTTCACCTACTTCAACTTTATCGCCGACTTTTTTATGTAGTACGATACCAACCGCAGGATCGATAACATCTTCTTTAGTTGCTCGACCTGCCCCCAGTTGCATCGCAGCAATACCAATTTGGTCTGCAATAATCCGTGATACATAACCTGCTTTTTGCGCTGGTAAATCAATTTGGTAAGGAGCATTAGCTAATTTTTCCGGATGATCAACCACCGAACTATCACCACCTTGAGCCTCAATTAGCGTTTTAAATTTTTCAATAGCCTTACCATTTTTAATCACTTCTTGTAGTTTTTCTCTTGCTTCATCTAATGTTTTAGCTTTATTGGCTAATACCACCATTTGACTGCCAAGCGTTAAAACGAGTTCAGTTAGATCAGCAGGGCCATGGCCATTTAAAGTATCTATGGCTTCTTTAACTTCTAATGCATTACCAATAGCATAGCCTAACGGTTGAGACATATCAGAGATAATCGCCATAGTCCTACGACCAATTTGATTACCAATATTGACCATTTCATGAGCTAATTTTTCTGAGTCTTCCATGCTTTTCATTAAAGCACCGTCACCAGTTTTAACATCTAAAACAATAGCATCTGCACCAGCTGCAAGTTTTTTACTCATAATTGAGCTAGCAATAAGAGGAATAGAGTTAACCGTACCTGTTACGTCACGTAATGAATAAAGTTTTTTATCAGCAGGGGTTAAGTTGCCAGATTGACCAATGACAGCGACACCTTTTTGATTAACTTGATCGATAAATTCTTGTTTATCTAATTCAATTTTAAAACCAGGTACGGTTTCAAATTTATCTGTCGTTCCGCCTGTATGGCCTAATCCACGACCTGACATTTTAGCTACTGGAATATCTAATGCTGCAACTAATGGTGCTAATACTAAGGTAGTTGTATCGCCCACACCACCTGTTGAATGCTTATCGACTTTAATACCTTTAATTGAGGATAGGTCAACGGTATCACCTGAATACATCATCGCACTAGTTAAGTCAGCACACTCTTTTGAAGTCATACCTTGATAATAAATCGCCATCAGTAGGGCACTGACTTGATAATCAGGAATAGAACCATTGGTATAGTTGGTTATAAAAAATTGAATCTCTTCGGTTGTTAGAGCATTGCCATCACGTTTTTTTTCAATAATATCTACAAATCTCATTACACATCTCTCTTAATATCTATAAAGCAAATTAGGATTATATTCTTCTCATCCAAAATTTGGATTGATGATTGTGCTAATCTTGGTTAATTATCATCAATCGCTTTTTTTATTTTTCAATATTGCTAAATTACATAGTTCAATAATAAATCTAATCTAATCTAAATCACTCGGTGAAAATGACCAAGGCAACAATTCTCCAACAGTGGTTTCTTGGATTTTACCGTGCATATTGGTCAAAATAACTGGCATATCTTTAGCACAAAACTCACTGATTACTTGACGACAAGCACCACAAGGTGAGATTGGTCCTTCAGTATCACCAATCACAACCAATTTTTTGAATTTTTTCTTTCCTTCTGATACTGCCTTAAAAATCGCTGTTCTTTCAGCACAGTTAGCAAGTCCATAGGAAGCATTTTCAATATTACAACCTAAAATTGCTTCGTCATCTTCGGTAATTAATACCGCACCTACTTGAAATTTAGAATAGGGTACATAAGCTTTAGAACGTGCTGTTTTTGCTAGTTCGATTAATTTTTCAATTTGCATAGTCATAATCCTTGTCGTCATCAAGATGTTATTGGTTTTTAGGCTGTAAATTTGTTGGTGCTTGTAAATTAAGTTGATAGACACCAAAGCCTAAATTATCTTTTTCAACAAACTTAGTTGGATATAATGAATGTGTTTCAATATAAGTTTTAGCTTCATCAGTTGGTGAAGATTCAAAACGAATATCCAAATTAGTTTGGCTGGTAATTGGTGCAATTCGCCAGTTATTATCAACAGTTACATTAACTTGTCCATGCTTTTTAGTGTGATTAGTTATGTAAGCTGAAAGAATAACTCTTAAATCATCAGGTGAATTAAATTTAACATTTTTTCCACCGGTACCAGGAAATGCGCCGGTATAAGCACGATAGTTATTGGTAGCAATTAAAAATGCTTGATTTGGATCAATTGGTTTTTGTTGATAGGTTAAATTTACAATACGTTCTGATTCAGGGTTAATTAATTGACAACTACCATCGTAACGGGCTGGTTTAGTGATATCAATTTCATAACTTACGCCATCAATAGTATCAAAATTATAAGTTCTAAACTTATCCCAATTGATTAAATATTGTGGTGTTGATGAATTAATGTCAATTTGATTATAAACACCTGCTGAACATTCCAACCACTCTTTAACCTCTTTTCCAGTAATTTTTACGGCAGATAAAATATTTGGATAAAGATAGATATCGGCTGCATTCCTAAATGTCAAATCTCCTTTTTTTACCTCAACATAAGCTGTCGGATCATTTTTGCGACCGCCAGCTTTAAATGGTGCAATAGCCGATAAAATTGGTAATCCATCTAGATCAGGATCACCTTGCACAAATTGTTTTACATAATCAATCTGTGCATCGCTAATAATCTGTAAAGCGGAGGTATCTTCGACTAAGGCTAAATAACTATTGATATCGGTTGATACCTTACCAATTGGCTTACCGACAAACTCCCGCGTACCTTCATGATCATCTTTTAACACTTTAACAATGTTTTGATCGGCATCAACCAACGCTTTTTTGTTTTTCACATCAAAGATTGGGCGGGCTTGTGATTTACCAGAAACGACTTTCCAATTAGCCTTATCACCTTCAATAACTAAATCGACCACGCCTAAATGGCTACCCCATTGTCCTGGCATAACAGCAGGAATATTGTTAATATTTCCGGTATTAATATCGGTATTAGGTAGTGATTTAAAATCATCACTTGGGAATACGCCATGTGAATGGCCAAACATAATGGCATTAATACCTTCAACTTGACTTAAATAATAAACTGAGTTTTCAGCTAATGCCTTATAAGGTTCCGCAGAAACACCTGAATGAGGAATAGCAACAATGATATCCGCACCTTGCTTTTTCATTTCTGGTACTAATTTTTTGGCTGTTTCAGTGATATCTTTAACAATCACTTTACCTTCCAAATTAAGCTTATCCCATTGCATAATTTGTGGTGGTACAAAACCAATATAACCGATTTTAATAATGTGTTGTTTACCGTCTCTATCAACAACCGGTTTATCTAGAATAATATATTGTCTGAAGAAAGGTTTATTGGTTTTGGCATCATATACGTTGGCATTAACATAAGGAAAATTTGCCCCAGCCTGACTTTTTTGTAAAAAATCCAAACCAAAATTAAATTCATGATTACCGATATTACCAACTACATAATCAAGGGTATTCAGAGCTTTATAAACCGGATGGATATCACCTTTGTTTAGTCCCTTATTCAAGGCATAATCAGCCATAGGACTGCCTTGAATCAGATCACCATTATCAACTAATACGCTATTTTTTACCTCTTCCCTCGCTTGATGAATTAAATTGGCTGTTTTAGCTAAACCAAAGGTATCAATATACTGATCTTTAAAATAATCGTAATTCATCATATTACCGTGCAGATCAGTCGTTTCAATAATTCTTAAATCAATTGTTGCTGCTTGCAGTGTTCCAGAAATTAATAGGGTAAGTAGGCTTAGAGTTAGTCGAGTTTTATTCATATTCATTTCCTATTTTTCTGATACGGTTATCCATTAACATGTTGTAATAATAAATCTTGGTATTTTTTAAATCTGGTAATAATAGCCGGATGATACTGGTTAGTATTAATTGCTTGTTGTAAAGATCGTTTATCATTGTTGTTAAAACAAGATAAAACTTCGTTTAATAAACGTGTTTTTTCGTTAGACTCAACGAATGCGGCATCAATTCCACAAAGGGTAATATCAAATAATTCCAAACGTGAAAAATGAAACGCTTGCTCGGCTAGCTGATACTCTTTTTCGATATCGGTACCAAAAATACCAGCATCGTCGGTATTAAGGGTAATTCTTACCCCTTTATCATAAAGTTGTCGAATTGGGTGATTATGAATATCACCATGTAAATTATTGACTAAAATACGATTACTGGTGAGAGCTATTTCTAACGTGATTTCGTTATCAACTAATTGTTTTATCAAGCTATCATCTTCAATTGCCGCGATACCGTGCCCGATACGATTTGCACCATGTTTTAAAGCTTGAATAATACTTTCAGCCGAATCAATTTCACCTGCATGGTAGGATTTTTTTAAATTTAATTTTTCAGCAAGTTGATGAGCTTTTTCAAAATCATCAAAATGCCCAGCTTTTTCATTGCCGGCAATATTAAATCCAGTAATAAATGGATGCGGATTATTTTCGATAAAATGCAATGTATCGTATACTACTTCGGCGCCAAGATGGCGTACGCCAATAACATGATATCGTACCGTTATATTATGCTCTTTTTGGACATCGATAATCGCTTTATCCATTTGATTTAGTGTTTGTTGAAATCTTGCTTGATCCCAAACAACTTTACCTTGGTTTTCTGTTGCACAAATATGATAAGGTGACAGAAATAATTCGCAATAAATTAACCCTTGTTTAGCATTTCTACTTAAAAAATCGTAGGTAATTAAGTAATAATCGTCAGGATTTTTCACAAAATTAGAAACAGTATCATAGGTTTGGATAAATGAAACAAAGTCAGATTCATCATAATTATATCGACCATTTTTATACTCGATCTCATTATAATCGCCGATTTGATAACACAATGAATCAGGAAAAGGTAGATGATTTTTATCGGCTAGTTTTTTAGCCATAAAGGGAGTAATACTGCCTTCTACATGCTCATGAAGTATAACTTTTGGGATTATTTGCTTATTCATCTAATTCTAATCTGTTCAATTATGCTTATAGGGCACTTGTAATAGTCATATTTCAGCAATTGATTAGAGTAACAAAAGCCGAATTGACACTCTTTTTACAAGCATTTTATTCTACCTTGATAAGACACTTATTTTCCATACATTTTGTGTGACTTATCGAATTTATGTGAGGCTGGTAACATTTTAGCCTAGTTAAGAATTAGGCAACAATTTAACGGTTGCCTAATTATTGATGTTATTAAGTTACTAGCTAATAACCTGATTCAACTATTTATTTTAATATTAATTGAATTTTATTTTAGTTAGTTTCTAACGGTTGCAGTTTTTTGCTCAGTAGTATCATTTTGGAAAATTAAAACAAAAATAATTGCAAGCACTAATGAATAACCTGCAAAGACAAGCCATACATTATGCCAATCAATACCCGCTTCTGAAGTATAGTGATCAACAACAATACCACTAATCATTGAACCTAAATAAGCACCAATACCGTTAGTCATTGTCATAAATAAACCTTGAGCACTGTTACGGATGTTAGGTGATACTGTTTTTTCAACATACATTGAGCCTGAAATATTATAGAAATCAAAGGCACAACCATAAACAATCATCGATAACAGTAACAGTACAAAGCCGAATGGTGATGGATCGCCGTAAGCAAAAAGACCAAAGCGAGCAACCCATGCCAACATACTTATTAACATCACGTATTTAATACCAAGTTTTTTCATAAAAAATGGTACAAATAAGATAAATACGACTTCTGAAATTTGTGAAATAGATAATAAAACTGATGGGAATTTAACCACTAAACTATCTGCATATTCTGGTACTTTATCGAAGTCATGTAGAAACGGATTACCAAAAGTATTAGTAATTTGTAAAATCCCACCTAATAACACAGCAAATAAAAAGAAGATAGCCAATCTAGGTTGTTTTAATAATATAAATGCATCTAAACCTAATGAACTTATAATAGACTTTTCTTTGCCATCATTTTTTGCAACTTCAATTAAAGGTAAGGTTAATGAATAAAGACTCAATAAAACTGAACTACCAGCTGCAATATAAAGTTGCATATTACTGAGTTCTAACTGCATAAAGCTAACCATCCACATTGCTACGATAAAACCGATAGTGCCGAAGATTCGAATAGCAGGGAACTGTTCGATAACGTCTAGTCCTTGTGATTCTAAGCAAGAGTAAGAAATTGAATTAGAAATTGCAATGGTTGGCATAAATGCAAGACAATGGATAAGCATCACACTCATCATTAAAAATGGCGATGTGATAGATGCAGCGATAAATAAGGTTACTGCACCAATCAAATGGCAAAGCACATATAAGCGGTTAGCAGGTATCCATCTATCAGCTACGATACCAAGCAGACTAGGCATAAATACTGAAGCAATACCCATGGTGCCATATACGGCGCCAACTTCAATACCAGTAAATTTTAATTTAATCATCATATAGGAGCCTAAGGTAATTAGCCAACTCCCCCAGATAAAAAATTGTAAAAATAATATAACTTTCAGTTGTAGCTTGGTATTCATTTTGATTCCTTATTAAATGAGATCTTTCTAACCTATTAGATAAAAATTAATGAATAAAGATAAAATTTTGTTATTACTATTAATAATCTAGTTATAACGCTCAACAACATTTACCGTTAATAATAACGTCAATGTTAAAATTCTTGGTTCCTCTTTTTTGAGTAACCAAAAAAAATGGCAGATATTCTGCCATTATTTATTATGAATTAACTAATACCGACTCTAAAGCGACTGTAATCATCTCTTTAAAACCCAGCTGGCGCTGTTCAGATGACATAGCTTCGCCTTTGCGAATATGATCTGAAACTGTACAGATCGCTAATGCTTTAGCTCCGTATTCTGCGGCTACACCATAAATACCAGCGGCTTCCATTTCGACACCTAGAATATTGTATTTTTCCATAATATCGAAAAGATCAGGCTCGACGCTATAAAATAGATCAGCAGAAAAAAGATTACCCACTTTAACATTCACATTTAATTGTTTCGCTGCATTAACAGCATTACAAATTAAACCGAAATCAGCAATGGCGGCAAAATCATGATCTTTAAAACGTAACCGATTGACTTTTGAATCAGTGCAGGCACCCATGCCAATAACCACATCACCAAGATTGACATCGGGGCTGATGGCGCCACATGAACCGATGCGAATGATGTTTTTAACACCATAAAATTTAATCAGTTCAGTTGTGTATATAGAACAAGATGGAATGCCCATACCATGCCCCATAACAGATATTTTCTTTCCTTTATAGTCACCGGTAAAACCTAGCATTCCTCTAACATTGGTAACTTCTTTAGCATTATCTAAAAAAGTTTCGGCAATAAACTTAGCTCGTAATGGATCGCCGGGCATCAAAACGGTTTGAGCAAAAGCATCATCGGTGGCATTAATATGTGGGGTAGACATTTAAATCTCCTGATTTATAACTAAAAAAATGTACTAAAATCACTATTTACGTATAAATGATTCGCCATAATCCATAGGTGACAAATCAAAATAATCGGCAACACTTTGCCCAATATCAGCAAATGTTTTACGATGGCCTAATGATCCAGCTGGAACGCTATCGCCATAAACTAAAACTGGAATATGCTCACGAGTATGATCTGTACCAGACCAAGTTGGATCACAGCCATGATCGGCGCTGATAATTAAAAGATCACCTGGTTTAATAAGGGCTAACATCTCAGGCAAGCGACTATCAAAATATTCTAAAGCAGCAGCGTAACCAGCAACGTCACGTCGATGACCATATGATGAATCAAAATCTACAAAATTAGTAAAAACAATAGTATTATCTTTCGCTTGTTTGATTTCTTCTAATGAGGCATTGAATAACGCCTCAATACCTGTTGCTTTAACTTTTTTAGTAATACCTACTTGGGCGTAAATATCGGCAATTTTACCAATTGACACAACGCTACCGTGTTTTTCATCAACCAGTTTTTTAATCATTGTTGGTGCAGGTGGCTCAACAGCTAAATCATGACGGTTACCAGTACGTACAAATTCACCCGGTTTATTACCTAAAAATGGACGAGCAATAACGCGACCGATATTATAATCACCTTTATTAAGCTCATCACGCGCGATTTCGCAAACTTCATACAGCTTATCTAGACCGAAAGTCTCTTCATGGCAGGCAATTTGAAAAACAGAATCAGCAGAGGTATAAAAAATAGGTTTACCGCTCGACATATGCTCAAGGCCAAGTTCATCAAGAATCACGGTACCCGATGAATGGCAATTACCCAAATAGCCCGGTAAATTAGCACGTTTAACAATCTTATCTAATAATTCTTGAGGAAAGCTGTTAGTAGTATTGGTAAAGTAACCCCAATCGAATAATACCGGTACGCCGGCGATTTCCCAGTGACCAGATGGGGTATCTTTACCTGATGAAATCTCACTGGCATAACCATAAGCGCCAATAACTTCACCTTCGGTAGCCATTTCTTTAGGATATGAACCAGTAGATTCATAAGCGGCTTCGATCAAACCTAACTTTCCTAAATTAGGTAATTTCAATGGTCCTTGACGTCCATGATTTGCTTTACCTAAAGCGCAAGCCTCGGCAATATGACCTAAGGTATCCGAACCTTCATCGCCATATTTTTTTGCATCTTCAGCACCGCCGATCCCGAAGGAATCGAGGATCATAATAAAAACTCTTTTCATAATTTCCTCTAAATCTCAACTAAGTACAGCTAAAATCATAAATCATAAAGTTATTTAAAACCGTGATCGATAACTTATTTTTCGAATTTTATAAAATAATAATAACGTCTATCATAAGCTTGAGTAAAATAGATTATAACTAAATTTATAAAAAAGATCGCAGCTATAATACATGATAAAAAAAAACAAAAAAGAGATAGTACTTTATTTGTAGACTATTTGCCTAAACTTTTGACATTTTTATTAACAAATAAATAGTGACGATTAGTAAAAAATAGTTTAATGCATAAAAGATCGTTTTGCATTGTGCTAATATAGCAAATTAATAAACGACAATTGAATAAAGTGCCTTATCAAAAATTGATAAGGCTATTAATTTGCTACTTTTAAATGCGCTCGAAAAAACGCCAGTAAGATCGATTTAATTGAATTTAAAAGTAGTTTTATAAAAGGTAGTCATTAATGAACCAAAAAATTCCTAATACATTTGCTTTAGATGTTTACGCTAACCGAGTCGAAACAGTCGAAACCGTTGAACAACTAATGCAAGTTTGGAAAAACTACTCTAATAATCTTATGATTATTGGACAAGGCAGTAACACGCTATTTACCGAAAATTTTGCTGGCACAATTATCGTTAACCGAATTAAAGGATTAACTATAACTGAAACCCCAACACACTGGCATTTAAAAGTGGGGGCGGGTGAATATTGGCATGATCTAGTTGCTAACACCATCAATCAAAATATTCCAGGTCTTGAAAACTTGGCTTTAATCCCCGGTTGTGTTGGTTCTGCGCCAATCCAAAATATTGGCGCATATGGGGTTGAATTTCAAAAAGTGGCGGATTATGTTGAATTACTGGAATTTGCAACCGGTAAAATTGTCAGCGTTACTGACGGCCAATATGGCTATCGTGAAAGCATCTTCAAACAAAAATATGCTGATGGTTATGCCGTTGTTTATGTTGGTCTTAAATTACCAAAACAGTGGGATCCAGTGCTAACTTATGGTGAATTACGAAATTTTGATCCAAAAACCGTCACACCGAAAATGATCTTCGATAAAGTATGCGAAATCCGTCGAAGTAAACTGCCTGATCCTAGCGTTTTAGGCAATGGTGGAAGCTTCTTTAAAAATCCAGTAGTTGATAAAAAACTTGCTGATAAACTACTTGAAAAATACCCATCAATGCCTATATATCCACAAAGGGATGATCAAATAAAATTAGCTGCCGGTTGGTTAATTGATCAGTGTGGTCTAAAAGGTTATCAAATTGGTGGTGCAGCAGTGCATCAACAACAAGCTCTGGTTTTAGTCAATAAAGATAATGCGACAGCGCAAGATGTCGTTGCATTAGCGCGTTATATCATCAATGCAGTATTGCAAAAGTTCTCGGTGCACCTATCGCCTGAAATTCGATTTATGGGAGCGACAGGTGAAATTGACGTGGATAAATTTTTATAAATACGTCCTAAAAACAACAAAATTACTTACAAACTTATGAAACATTCGTATTCATTTCCTATTTTATTAACGAGTTTATTATTTGTTACCATTGCCTTATCGGCACTTAATACTCAAGTGCCACTTTGGCTAGTTCGTGAAGAGTTTTCGCTTGGGCAAATAGGCTTAGTTGGCTCGAGCTATTTTACAGGTAACTTAGTAGGTACCATCATGGCAAATTGGTTTATTAGCCGGTTTAACGCCAGATTTACTTACACCTACAGTTGTATTATTTTTGCGATTGCGACTATTGGTTTAAGTTTCTCAATGGATTTTTACAGTTGGGCGATATGGCGATTTTTCATTGGAATAGCCTGTGCGGTTACTTGGGTTGTGATTGAAAGTTGCATCTTAGTTACTGGTACAGTGCGCACTCGCGGCAAAATGTTGGCGGTCTATCTCACTACCTACTACTTAGGCACCGTGTTAGGGCAAGCTCTGCTCCAGTATTTTCCGCAAAATGTACTCTATTTTGGCTTAGTGATTGCAATACTGATGGGGCTTGCCATCCTATTTATATTGCTAACTCATTACAAATTGCCGAAGAAGAAAAAAAGTAGTTTCAACATTATACCAATGATAATGTATAAACCTTCTCGAGTCGGTTTAATTGGTTGTGCGATAGCAGGTATGTTAATTGGTTCACTGTATTCGTTAATGCCAGCATACTATTCACATCTAGGCTACAACGATAACCAAGTCGCCAATTGGATGGTATTACTGATCCTCTCTGGTGTGATTGCCCAAATGCCGGCAAACTGGTGTGCAGATAGGTTTGGTCGTCGTATTGTATTGCTTGTTGAATCAATCTTCATGATGATTGCCTGTGGCTTGCTGATATTTAACGTCTATGGTGTATTAGCCATTATGTTGCTCGGCGCGACCATTTATACCATCTATCCCATCTCCATGGCGTGGGCTTGTTCGTGTGTTCGCAAACAAGAAATTGTATCGATGAATCAAGCCATGTTATTAACCAATACACTCGGTAGTTTAGTTGCTCCAGCGGTGATAGCCCTTATAATGGACACATTAAGTAATAGTTATTTATTTATCAGTTTTGCTATAATTTCACTCTATTTTGTTGTTTTATTATTGTTCAAAAAATGAGGGTTGAATGCGCAGTAACCAAAATCCATTGAAATTAATTAATATATTAGCTGATGGACAGTTCCACTCAGGTGAAGAACTTGCCAATCAATTTGGTATTACCCGAGCTGGCATCAACAAATATATCAAAGTACTACGAAATTGGGGTATCACCTTATCCTCTGTACAAGGTAAAGGTTATTGCTTAGCATCACCAATAGACTTACTCGATAAGGCCAAAATCGACAACGATTATGGTGCCGATAGTCATGTAGAAGTGCTGCCGATCATCGACTCAACTAACCAATATCTATTAGATAATATTGAAACATTACAAACTGGTGACAGTTGTGTTGCCGAGTTTCAATCAAAAGCGCGAGGTAGACGAGGGCGACAATGGTTTGCGCCATTTGGTAGTAACCTGTACTTTTCCATGTATTGGCGACTTGATCAAGGTATTGCGGCGGCAATGGGATTAAGCTTAGTTGTGGGTATTGTCATAGCCGATACATTACGACAAATTTCGGGTCAAGACATCAAAGTAAAATGGCCAAATGATCTCTATCTTAATGACCAAAAGCTTGCGGGTATATTGGTCGAACTCGCTGGTAAGACTGGTGACTGTGCGCATGTTGTTATTGGTGTGGGTATCAACTTAATGATGAGCAACCCCGATCCCAACATCGTCAATCAAAAATGGGCTAATTTGGGTAAAGTTGATCGCAATTTGCTGGTGGCGAAAGTGGCAAAAAACCTGAAAAACAAACTTCGTGACTTCGAAAAACATGGACTTACCCCATTTCTTAGTGACTGGCAACGACTCGACAATTTTGTTAATCGTCCAGTTAAATTATTAATTGGTGATACTGTCATCCGAGGAATTGCTAAAGGCATTAATGAGCAGGGTGGATTACTTTTAGAACAAAATGGCAAAATAAACGCATATATCGGCGGTGAAATTTCATTAAGAAGTGATGAATAAATGCTGATTGTCATAATTGACCCCATTTTAGCATAAATGGGGGCAGAATGAATAATTGCTTAATTCTTAATTCTTAATAACCTTAACGCATTAGCAGTAACAATTGCCGTGGTTCCTGAATCAGCCAACACTGCTAACCAAAGCCCTGTCACGCCAAATAAACTCGTGATTAAAAATATCAACTTAATTCCCAAGGCAATCGTAATATTTTGCTTAATATTTCGATTAGCAAAGCGAGTTAAGCGAATCAACATTGGTAAACTTAATAAGCTATTTTTAGTCAGCGCAGCATCCGCTGTTTCTAATGCGACATCCGTTCCACTGCCCATTGCAATCCCGACGGTGGCGGCTTTCATGGCAGGCGAATCATTAATTCCATCACCAACCATCGCAATAGAAGTATGACGACCAATCTCCTCGATTTTAGCTAACTTATCTACTGGTAACAACTCAGCACGGTAATCAATATCTAATTGCCCAGCAATTGCTTTTGCGGCGCGTTGATTATCGCCAGTTAACATCAAGGTTTGCAAACCAAGTTGCTTAAGTTCAGTGATAGCCGGTAAAGCATCACTACGCAGTACATCTTGCAAAGCAATAATCCCTAGCAACTGTTGACTGGTGGTAACGACTACAACCGTCTTACCACTATCTTCAAGCTGAGTAATCGTATGAGCATCCTCGGCATTAAGCGCAGTTGACACTGTCTCGATCTTATTTGGTGACACAACAAAATAGGTTTGCTGATCTAACTCACCTTGAATCCCAACACCTGCAATTGCTTTACGATTTTTGGCTTCGGTAAACTGAATTGATTTTTGTTTCACATAATCCACTAACGCTTTAGCTAAAGGATGGTGAGATCCGCTTTCAACCGCCGCAACAATCGCTAGCAGCTCCTCGTTAGAACAGTGTCGATTAATGACATCAGTGACTTGTGGCTTACCTTCGGTTAATGTTCCTGTCTTATCAAACGCCAACATTTTAATCGAACCAATATGCTCAAGTGCCGCACCGCCCTTAATTAATACCCCATATTTAGCCGCGCTAGACAAGGCCGAGGTAATCACCGCTGGAGTTGATATTACTAACGCACAAGGACAACCAATTAACAACAACGTCAACCCTCGATATATCCAAGTATACCAATCAGCGCCGGTCAACAATGGTGGAATTAGGATCACTAAAAACGCAAATAATGTAATCGCCGGCGTATAATAACGGCTAAACTTATCGATAAACCGCTCTATTGGCGCTTTACGATCCTCGGCATCTTCAATCAGCTGTAAAATACGATCGACAGCGTTTTGCCCGGATTCTGAAATCACTTTAAGTTGAATGGTATTATCGACCACTAACGACCCAGCTAAAATTTTATCACCACTTAAGTAATTAACCGGAATGGACTCACCGGTTAGTGCACTTTCATCAATGCTGGCTTGTTCGCTAACCAAAATAACATCAGCTGGTAATCGACCACCGGATGAAATTTCGATAATATCATCTGGTTTTAGGGTATGACTAGCAACTGTTTTCCTTTTACCATCAATAATAATCACCGTCTCATCTGGCATTAACTCTGCCAGTGATGAAATACCTTTTTTCGCCTTACTGGTCGCAAAGCCTTCAAGCATCTCACCTATCATAAACAGAAAGATCACCATGGTCGCTTCCTCGGCTGCGCCAATAAACAGTGCACCAATTGCCGAAATACTCATTAGTGTTTCAATAGCAAACGGCGTACCACTACGGGTTAAAACAATGGCCTCCTTCAAAATTGGGATAATCCCAACTACAGCTGTCACAATAAACGCATATTCACCTGCGGTTTGATTTACTAACAAAATAAGATAACTAACTATAATCAATGAGCCTAAAACCGCTAATGGAATAAATGCCTTTTTATCAAAACTATGTGAATGGTTGTGGTGATGAGCCGGGCTCGACTCAAAAATCGGCGTATAGCCTAATTCAGTAACCTTATCTTCAATCATTTTGATTACTGCATCATCATGCTTAGGAACAAAAACGATTAACTTTTCGGTTGAAAATATGATTTTGGTTTGATTAATATTAGGTAGTGTCTTAACACCATTTTCGATTTTGTTTGCGCAATGGGCGCAATCCATACCTTGAATTTTCCAAGTTAACTTAACGCCTTGGCTACTCCGCTCTGGGTCTTCGGGGGGATCTTCAATCTCACATTTTTGTGATGAGCTATTATCATGCCCATCACAGCATGCGGTGTGACTAGCTTCATGAGAATGGTGAGAATCATGTGCATGATTATGAGCAATATTATGACAATCGCCATGACAATGATCGTGATTATCATGGTGAGATTGTTCGGATTTGTTATTATATAACATAACGTTACCTATTTTTGTGGATGATTTTGATTGTACGCTCAAAAAAATAAAAAGAAATCTTTTTTAAACAAATTTTCAAAAAAGTTGAGGAACGAGGTTTTTCAAGCCAACATCATCCTAATGCCAACCGTTATTTTAACTAAAAATAAAATGACTAAAAATCAATTAGATATAAATTACTTAAAAAAAGGTTTTTTAAGTAAAAAATGCACACCATGCCAAAGATCGATTAGATTTGGTTTACTGCCTTGTGGGTGGTTATTAAACAGTAAATTATAATTATATAATCGTTCGGGTTGTTTATTGTCGAGTGGATGGATAGTTATCAAATTCATGCAAAGTGCTTAATGGCGGTTTTTTATTGCAAAAATTCTATAAGTAACATACCATTGCAGGAAAATATAAAGATTAAGGAAATGATATGAAGAAAATTATGTTTTGCTTATTGTTTGTCCCCTTTTTTGTTTTTTGTAATTCAGTGAAAATTGGTGACTGGATAGTTGATACTGAAGAAGATCCTATTACTGATGAGAAATCAGCTAGAATATTCATACTTGATAGGACAAAATCGGATAGTGATAGTGCTGCGTTAGTATTTAATTGCAAATCAGTTAGTCTCACATCATTTGTTGTAGATGATTTACCAAAAGAAAGTGAGAGAGGCGATTCAACAAAAGTCATATTAAGAGTGGATAAAAATCCTCCCATGGAAATGAATTGGACTAAGGAAGAGCTAGGATATGAATTTTCTGATATTAATGAAGTTAGCAATTTGATAAAAAACGGGAAAAAGTTAATCATTAGAGCTAATTATAAAAAAACTAAGGATTTTATTTTCTCTCTAGCTGGTTTTGCAAAATCTTATAAAAAATTGCAAAAAAGTTGCCCTGCAAAATAATTAAAGCAAATTTCTATAATCAATTGAGCAAACCGCCATAAGGCGGTTTTTTATTGCCAAATTCTATAAATAACATACCATTATCCAAAAAAAGGAGATGGTATTAATAAGATATTAATAAGCTTGGGCTGTCTATTATTATTTGGCTGTGGTGATGATAAGGTGACAAAAGAATATCTTGTTGGTGACTGGAGATGTAATTGGCAGTCTTTCGAAAGGATGGATAGCGGACGAGAAGAAAGCTCTGGGAACGTTATAGATAAAAACGAATATATTACGACTTTTAACATAGTTGACGATAAGTTATATACAGTTTTGAATAATGGGAAATTACGATTATATGATATAGATAAAATATACGATAACCCTACGCATGAGTTTTTAAAAGAAGATGGGACATTTAGTGTCATAAAAAAGATTAGTGTAATAAAAAGTAGGAAAAAATTAGTAATGATAAATATCAATTTATGATAGCTTCAGATTTTACAACGCATTCAAATAAAACTAATCTAATAGATATTAAAAAGAAAGAGATTATTGTTTGCCCAAGGATAAAATAATTTTTATTAAATTAATTTAATTTAATCCTTAACTTAGACCCTGATTAGAGAACTTTTATAATGTTCCCCGTGTGTACAGGGATATATTGGGGGATTTATTTCATGAGAAAAATTCAAAAGTGAGTTCCCTGCATACACAGGGATAAACCGGAAATCGGTTTCCAAGCAATATTAATTGTGTATATAGTGTTCTAGTTTACTGCCGATTATGTACTTTAGAAACCCCGCTTCCTCTACCTTGTTACCGATCAAAACGTTTACTGCCAAGTAGGCAGTCATTTCCAGCAAAAAAGTTGAGGAACGGGGTTTTTAACGTAATAGGGTAGCGGGTTTTTTAAGTCCCAAAAAATAGGCTGTAAATGAGCCTTGCTCCCAAGCCTATTTTAAATAAATTAATATTCTAAAGTTCGCGTAGTAGTTGATATTCTCTTATTGTTTTGATTAGTGCAATAGGATTCAGTCCAGTCGCCATTTTGGTTATATTTTGAATAAAAACAAGTTTCTACATCTTCGCCAAAAGTGAAGTTAGTTTTAGTAAGCAAAAGATGGCTTTTAATTTTAGATTGTGTCAACTGATTTTGATCGTTATAAAAAAAATAGTGTTCTGATGTAGTTCCTTGAGGTTCTGTTTCATTGAATGATCGTTCCGAATAAAATTCTAATTTATTATCATCTCTATAGCTGAACTGTTGAATCAGTCTAAAGTTGGATTCATTATCGTCTAAGTTTGTCATTCTGCCATCGTCATCGAATTTAGCATTCGTGATCATTTCATTTTGATCATTCAATATCTCTATAATATTGTTATTTTCATCAAATTTTAATCGTCCATTTTCAATTGTTTTTTTATCATTGTTTGACTTATAATTAGCATTAGTATAGTCAACTTCTTTATTGATTTCATCTTCATCAATATATACTTTTGTAACAAAACCATCTGAATTAGCTTCTATAGTTATATTTGCTTTTAGATTATTTATATTATCACTGTAGATTATTTTTTGCTTTTTAATTGGGATGCTGTTAGGGATTATCTCAGGCCATAATAGGATGTTGTAGTTGTTAGAAAGTGCTATTAGCTTTTTTTCTTGTTCTTCTTCTTTTTGATCTTTACAAGAAAATAAAGCTAAACAAGCTGTGATAAGAACTAGTGTTTTTTTCATCGTTTCATCTCCTTTATTAAATATCATAAAGGATACTTTGCTTATTTTCAATGTCACTTTTATTACCCTATTAGAGTAAGTATATCCTCCATAACCCTATGAGCAAGTGATCTTAATTCATTTAAGAGACTATACCTATAATTTTTAATATGTACTGAGATTTAGAACATAACGATTTGAAGCTTTGAGGCAAATTAGAATTAGTTAAACAACAAATCTCTGCAATGCCTGCTGACATTCAAGAAGAGCATTATAAATAAGCAACAGAAATATTAAAAAACTTTGAAGTGACATTATCAGCTAACAAATCATGATTTGTTTAAAAGCTATTTTTTGTTGCGATAACGAAAATCCCAAGGAGCTATAGGATGTTTATCTTTCCATAATCCTTTTTTGTTTTGTTTAGCTTTTGATTCAAGTTTGACCATGTTTTTATTATTTGCAACACCTTTATAGCGATAAGCCCAAGCAAAGCCGCTTTCAACCATTTTAGCATTAATATTGATTTGATTTAGAAAAATCGTACCTAATGTACGTTGATAAATATCTTTTTTATTTTCTTTAACAAAAACATTTTTACCGGCTATTAACGTTGCTAAGTATTTTCTTGCAGCATTACCATATGCTTGTCGACTTTCTGGTGCATCAATATCTAACAAGCGAACGCGAACTTTTTGTTTTTTCGGTGTTAAAATATCAACGGTATCGCCATCAATGACTTTAACAACCTTACCATTAAAGTCAGCTTGAACTTGGCTAATTACAATAAAAAAAAGAACAATTGCTAGAAAAAAATTTTTAAAAAAACGCATTATGGATGATTCTTAAAATAGTAAAATAAAAAATAAAAAATAAATACCCCCTGCTAAATCATCAGTCATTAACTGATATTAAGCAAGGGGGTTAAGAGATTAATGAATTAAAATTCAGAAGTGTCTTTAAATAAACCAACTTTAAGATCAGTTGCTTCGTAAATTAACTTACCATCTACATAAACTTCACCATCACCGATCCCCATGATTAGTTTACGATTAATAACACGTTTGAAATTAATTTTATAAGTAACTTTTTTATTATTTGGTAATATTTGACCCTTTAATTTTAATTCTCCAACCCCGAGTGCTCGACCTTTACCCTTCCCGCCGATCCAGCCTAAATAAAATCCGACTAACTGCCATAACGCATCTAGGCCAAGACAACCTGGCATTACTGGATCGTTTTTGAAATGACATTTAAAAAACCATAAATCAGGATTAATATCTAATTCAGCTTCAACATAGCCTTTACCAAAATTACCGCCGTCTTCATTCATTTCGATCACGCGGTCCATCATAAGCATCAAATCAGACGGTAATGGTGGCCCATCGTGACCAAATAATTCACTGTTACCTGATTTGATCAGATCTGCTTTATCATACGAAGATTTACGTTCAAATGTCATAAAAAAACCTTTTATTTTGTTGTCATTACATAATTGCTTATAAAATAATTATTATAAGCTCTGACGTTTTAGATAATTATTTTATAAATTGCATTAATGAAATTTTGGACTCAAGTTTATTGTGTATTGTTACTTTTTGCAATTTTTTTCCAGCGACTGAGCCAACCATCAGGTTTTCTATCTTGGATTAACATTGATTGCATTCGGGCATGAATTAATTTATAAAGACTAATATTATTTTCATCTTTATAAGCAATTCCGGTTAATAAATAGAGTGCATCGGCGACATGTTCAACAGTCCAAATCGAGAATTTATCATCGTTAATAGCATCAATGACTTCATCGCTTAGGCTCAGATGACGTTGATTGCTAGCAGGAATAATGACACCTTGTTGACCAGTTAAACCTTGGTGTTGGCAAACAGCAAAAAAGCCTTCAATTTTCTCATTTACGCCGCCAATAGATTGAACATGACCAAATTGGTCGACGGAACCTGTAACAGCTAATTGTTGATCAATAGGTTGATTAGATAAAGCACTAATCAGCGCACAAAGCCCGGCTAATGAAGCGCTATCGCCATCAATTTCACTATAAGATTGTTCAAATACTAAAGAGGTGGAAAATGGCAGTTGATGGTTAATTGCAAATTCCGACATTATAAATGCTTGCATAATCATCATTCCTTTAGAATGAATATTACCGGCAAGATCGGTTTTACGTTCAATATCAATTAATTCACCATCTCCAAAATGGACAAGACAGCTTAATCGTGTTGGCTCACCAATCGCCTTTGGATAGCCAGGGTACTCAATAACCGATAAGCCATTTATCTGTCCAACAACTTGCGACTTGGTATCAATCAAAATTTGATTGGTAAAAAACTCATCATGAAACCGTTCGGTTAAATAATTTTCTCGCCATGCTTTTTGTTCTAACGCTTTGCCAACCGCCAATGCATCAATATTCTCATTTTGTAGAAAATATGATGAATTTAACAGTAACGATTGTACCCACTCAATGCTAAGTGGTAAATAATACTGATCACCAGTATATCTTGTTGCATATTTATAGATTTTAGCAAAAGCAGAATGATCGATTTGGGGTAAAGCCATTCGCTTACTAATAAATTGTAAATAATTCATCCAATCATTGATTCGCGAAGATTCGGTTATATGCATTTCATTTTCGAATTCAGCGTAAATAGAGGATGAATAAAACTCAGGCTCAAAATCCTGTAGTTCAGCTAAAGATTGTCTGTCACCTACCAAAATGATGCGTAAATCTAATGGTATGCTTGGAATGGATAATGGTAACGGATGTGAATCATCAGCCGAAAACCATTCAAAGGTTCTTGACAAAACCATCTGTTTTAACTTAGCCCAAATTATAGGTTGAGCAAGTAGCGAGCGTAATCCTAAAATTAAAACACCACCATTGGCATGATGAACTAAACCTGCTTGTAACTTAATTGAGCTATTTTCAGGCTGTCTAACACAACCAAATAGTTTTTCCATGTCTACTATTGTTGCCGATAAACAACTATCTTGAACTGCAAAATTGTCTTGTTTGCTTTTAGCTTTGGTTAATGTGATTTTATTGTCGCTAAAATAATAGCTATAACCTAAATCGGAACTTGCCAGATTTATTTTTACAGACTGCTGCAATAAGTCGAAAAAAAGCTCACTTTCTGAGCCTTTTAAAAGCATAAAGCGAGAACGATAATGCGCATTGTTATCTTTGCATAACAATGACACCGCAGCAGCAACGCGCGGTTGCCACGATAGTAAATTGGTTAATCCATCACTGTATAAATTTGTTTTAATGTCACTATTATTTACAATGTAATTTACGTCAGGTTGGACTTCTTGAGAGTTGAGTTGTTTGATTGCCAAAGTTAATATCTTTTCTATTAGCTATATTATTGGATTAAATTATAACAAGTATCGATTACAACGCCAACAAATAACCTAAATCTAAGTGCTAACAAATAAAAAAATTACAGAAAGAATTTTAAAAATCAGTTAAACTGTAAGGTAAATTTTAGTTAATTTTCTCTAGGTTATTACGACTAACAACAATTAAATATGCTCAAACTTAAAAATAATCATATTAAAGACGATAAAACCTCGCAGATAATTAGTTGGGGTCATTGGTTTACACTTTTTAATGTTTTAGTTGTTATTGTACTTGGAAGTCAATATTTGCTCATTGCTGACTGGCCCCAAACATTCATGGGGCGCTTTTATGCGATTATTAGTGGGATTGGGCATTTCAGCTTTCTCACATTCATTGTTTACTTGATTGTACTTTTCCCGTTGAGCTTTTTTATTCACTCTTCACGTTGGCAAAGGATCATTGCAACAATTGTTGCAACAGTTGGCATTAGCTTACTACTTATTGATGTTGAAGTGTTTTCGCATTTTAGAATGCATCTTAATTTATCCATATGGCAACTATTTACTGGGGATAAAACCTCTTTTTTAAATAGTGCATATATTTTAATTCCATTTATTCTTTTAATTGAGATATTGTTCGCTATTTGGAGCTGGAAAAAACTACGCAGCTTAAGTAAACGTAAACATTTTGCAAGGCCAGTAGTAATTGCTTTTATTCTATGTTTTGTCTCATCGCATTTAATTCATATTTGGGCTGATGCGAACTTCTATCGTCCAATTACTATGCAAAGGTCAAGTTTACCGCTTTCATATCCGTTAACTGCACGTCATTTTCTTGAGCGTTATGGCTTTATTGAAGAGAATGGTTACCGTAATCGAGCCATTCAAGAGGGTAATCCATTTGCGATTGCAATAGAATACCCACTCGATCGAATTTCATTCAATGAAAAGCCAGATAAACCCAATATTTTAATTATTGATATTGACGGTTGGAATAATCAATTATTAGTTAATCAAATGCCTTGGCTTAAAGGATTTGCTGGTCAGAATATACAGTTTACTAACCACTATGGCGCGAGTAATCAAGCCTACTTAAATAACTTCTCGTTATTTTATGGACTTGATCCTAATTATTATAATAGTATTCTTGCAGGGCATAAACCATCGGTATTATTTGAAACCGTAACTAAACAGCATTATAACGTTGGTCTATTTTCTGCTGATGGTTTTTCTCAGCCGCTTTATCGCTATGCATTACTGTCTAATTTCACCACACCTGATGGTAAAAAACAGTCCAATAAACAAACAACTGATAATTGGGTAGCATGGCATGATGAACAAAATAAACTCGAAAACCATGCTCCGTTATTCTCTGTTATCCAATATTCGCTTGGGACTAAAAACAAAAAAATGCCAATAGCTGAATTAGAGGCAGAAGCAAAAAAACTTGATCAATATTTAGAGTCTTTAATTGCTTACTTAATATTATCTAATGTTTATGAAAACACCATAATCATTATTACCGGTTCTAACGATTTAAAAATTGATGAAGCCAAAAAAGTCGCCTTACGAAATGATGAAGTCAGTTTTAATCGAGATGCCTTAAAAGTGCCATTAATTATTTCATGGCCGGGTAAAGAAGCCAAACAAATTAATAATATAACTTCACAAACAGACATTTTAAGAACATTAATGCAATATGCATTCAATGTCACTACCCCTGCAAAACAGTATAGCCAAGGTCAGAATTTATTTGACCAACAAGGTCGCGAATGGATTCTAGCGGGTAGTGAAAATCAGGTAGCGGCACTTTATGGTGATAAAACGGTTGTGATTGATGCATATGGACGATCTAAAATTTATGATTTAAATGGTAAACAATTAAAAGACGAAAAAATTAGCTTACCTATCTTTTTACAAATTGTTACTGAAAATCGTCGCTTTATCGTGGTAGATAATTAAACATTGAGCCAAAAAGGTGAAGATTACTTCACCTCTTTTCCCATCGCTTGTAGATCGGCATGATAAGATGAACGCACAAATGGCCCACAAGCAGCGTGGGTAAACCCCATTGCCAAAGCAGTCTGCTTTAGCTCATCAAATTCTTTTGGCGAAACATAACGCTCTACTGGTAAATGATACTTACTTGGCTGTAAATACTGACCTAAAGTTAACATAGTTACGCCATGACTACGCAAATCTCTCAAAACCTGAATAAGTTCTTCATTGGTTTCACCTAATCCGACCATTAATCCGGATTTTGTTGGAATTTCTGGGTGTTTTTGTTTAAATGCTTCAAGCAATCTTAACGATCCCTTATAACTCGCTCCAGGGCGTATTTTTTTATACAAACGAGGAATATTTTCTAAATTATGATTAAATACATCTGGTGGATTTTCACTTAAAACCGCAACGGCTTCATCAATACATCCACGAAAATCGGGGGTTAAAGTTTCAACTTTGATATTTGGGCTCAATGATCGAATCTCTTGGGTACACGAGGCAAAATGACTGGCTCCGCCATCTTTCAAATCATCGCGATCAACAGAGGTGATCACAACATAACGCAACTTCATCTCTTGAATAGTTTGCGCAAGTTTATTAGGTTCAGCACGGTCTGGCGGTAAAGGGCGGCCGTGGGCAACATCACAGAAAGGGCATCGACGCGTACAGATATCACCTAATATCATAAAAGTTGCAGTACCATGATTAAAACACTCAGCCAAGTTAGGACATGACGCTTCTTCACAAACCGAATGTAAACCATGTTTACGTATAGTATTTTTGATATGTGCAATATTATCAGTATTTGCCGACAACTTGATTCTCATCCATTCTGGTTTTTTTAATGGTGCACTATCTTCTAAGGTAATAGAAGGAATAAGACGTGTTTTGTCTGCATCACGATATTTTGAACTGCGGGTTAGGTTTTGAGTATTTTGCATAGTTAACATTTTAATAGTTTGGTAACTGATTAATAAAATGGTCAGTTAATAATTGGTTAATCTCTTGGCGATCAATTTCTGCAATATAATGTTTCATTTGCGTCATTTGTAACCCAGCATAGCCACAAGGATTGATATAATTAAAAGGTGTCAGATCCATATCAATATTAAGGGCTAATCCATGTAAGGTGCAGCCATGCTTAATATGTAATCCAAGAGAGCAGATCTTTTGTTGATTAATATAAACGCCAGGGGCGTCTTGCTTTGAATATGCAGTAATTTCGTAGTGTTTCAATGTTTGAATAACACTATTTTCTAAATAATTGACGACATCACGAATACTCATTTTACGCCTTTTTAAATCAAATAAGATATACATAATTTGCTGTCCGGGCGCATGATAAGTAATTTGTCCACCTCTATCAGTTTGCACAACAGGGATATCTGTTTTAATGAGCAAATGTTCTGGTTTACCAACTTTGCCTTGGGTAAAAACCGGTGAGTGTTCAACTAACCAAATCTCATCAAGCGTTTGGTTATTACGCTGCTTAGTAAAATCATGCATAGCTTGATAAACTTGCAAATAAGGCATGGTTCCCAATTGTTTAATAATTACGTTTTTATTTGGCATGTACTTATCAGTGTCAATTTATCAACAAATTAACAACTATATAGCAGATTTTACTATAACTTGACAATCGCTAAGTATTCAAGGTATAACTCATAAGGTAATATTCTTTCCAATCTCACGAACTAAATTTGACTTATATCAAATAATTATCTTTATATTTAAATTAATAATTGAAATAGTTGATTAATTTAATAGGAATTAACATTCTTTTCCAGACAGTGGTTTGCTTTACTTTTTAATGGAAAATGGCAGACTGATATCAATAAAGCATCCGTAATGCAAAAGTTGGAGCTTGTAATTTTAGTTATGGCGTCTGTTATAGCTAAGGATAGCAAAAACTGCATTTTTTAAATAAAAAAGAGGTTTTTATATGTCGGACATGCAAATGAATGATATCGATCCAGTCGAAACGAAAGATTGGCTGGAAAGTTTAGATTCTATTATTCGAGAGGAAGGCGTCGAACGTGCGCAGTATATTATTGAGCAAATTGTTAATAAAGCCCGCGATGGCGGTGTTCCTTTACTTTTTGGTTCTTCAACCAGTAATTATATAAACACTATCCCAGTTGACGAACAACCTGCTTATCCTGGTAATTGGGAAATTGAAAGACGAATCCGTTCTATTGTTCGCTGGAATGCAATTATGATGGTGCTACGCGCTTCTAAAAAAGATTTAGAACTTGGCGGTCACATGGCATCATTTCAATCGGCAGCGACATTTTATGAAGTTTGTTTCAATCATTTTTTTCGTGCTCGCAATGAAAAAGATGGCGGTGATTTAATCTACTTCCAAGGTCATATTTCACCGGGTATTTACTCTCGTGCTTTTATTGAAGGTCGCTTAACCGAAGAACAACTTGATAACTTTAGGCAAGAAGTTCATGGTAAAGGCTTATCATCTTATCCTCATCCCAAATTAATGCCGGAATTTTGGCAATTCCCAACCGTTTCAATGGGATTAGGTCCTATCAGCGCTATCTTCCAAGCCCGCTTTTTAAAATATTTGAACCATCGTGGTTTGAAAGATACTAGCGAACAAACCGTTTATGCCTTTTTAGGTGATGGTGAAATGGATGAGCCAGAAGCAAAAGGTGCAATCACCGTTGCAACACGTGAAAAACTTGATAATTTAGTCTTTGTTATCAACTGTAATTTACAACGCCTTGATGGCCCGGTAACCGGTAATGGCAAAATAGTTAATGAACTTGAAGGGGTATTTGCCGGTGCTGGTTGGAATGTAATAAAAGTGCTCTGGGGGGATCGCTGGGATCATTTATTGCAAAAAGATAAATCGGGTAAATTAATTCGTTTAATGAATGAAACCCTTGATGGCGATTATCAAACCTTCAAATCCAAAGACGGTGCTTATGTTCGTGAACATTTCTTCGGTAAATATCCGGAAACCGCTGAATTAGTCAAAGATATGTCTGATGCTGAAATTTTTAGACTTAATCGTGGTGGTCAAGACCCTGAAAAAATGTTTGCGGCATTTGCCAGAGCAAAAGAGACCAAAGGTCGACCAACTGTTATTTTAGCTCACACCATTAAAGGTTATGGTATGGGTGAAGCTGCTGAAGCGAAAAACATAGCGCACCAAGTCAAAAAAATGAATATCGATGGTGTTCGTCATGTTCGTGACTTCTTTAATATTCCGGTGACTGATGAAGCACTTGAAAAATTGCCTTACATCAAATTTGAAGAACATACACCAGAATATAAATATATTCATGAACGTCGCCAAGCGTTACATGGTTATGTACCTTCAAGATTAACCAAATTCTCAGGAACGGTTTCGATTCCTCCGTTAAGCGAATTTGCCCCATTGCTTGAAGCCCAATCCAAAGAAATTTCAACCACTATCGCTTTTGTGCGGGCGCTTAACATCATGTTAAAGGATAAGGATTTAGCGCCACGATTAGTGCCAATTCTGGCTGATGAAGCGCGTACTTTTGGTATGGAAGGTCTATTTCGCCAAATTGGTATTTATAACCCACATGGTCAACAGTATACTCCACAAGATAAAGAACAGGTTGCTTACTATCGTGAAGACGAGAAAGGACAAATTCTGCAAGAAGGTATCAACGAATGTGGTGCAACGGCATCATGGCTAGCGGCGGCGACATCCTACAGTAATAATAATTTCCCTATGATTCCTTTCTACATTTATTACTCCATGTTTGGCTTCCAACGTATTGGTGATTTAATGTGGGCGGCGGGCGATCAGCAAGCACGAGGCTTTATGATTGGAGGAACATCAGGCCGGACGACGTTAAATGGTGAAGGTTTACAACATCAAGATGGCCATAGCCATATTCAAGCGTTAACCATTCCTAACTGCTTATCATACGATCCAGCTTATGCTTATGAGGTGGCGGTTATTATGCAAGATGGCTTACGTCGTATGTATGGTGAACAAGAAAATGTTTACTATTACATTACAACACTTAATGAAAACTATGCCCAACCTGCAATGCCAGAAGGTGCGCAAGAGGGGATTTGTCGTGGTATCTATAAACTTGATACCGTAGAGGGCCAACAAGGGAAACCAACTGTACAATTATTAGGCTCGGGTTCAATGCTACGACATGTTCGTGAAGCGGCGGATATTTTGGCTAAAAACTATGGTGTCAGTTCAGACGTTTATAGTGTCACTTCATTTACTTTGCTTGCTCGAGATGGTCAAGATTGTGAACGTTACAACATGTTACATCCAAGCGAACCTGCTAAAGTGCCTTATGTTGCTCAAATAATGAATAACAACCCTGCTGTTGCTTCAACTGATTATATGAAACTTTATGCCGAACAAATTCGTGGATTTGTACCAGCAGAAAGCTACCGGGTGCTAGGCACTGATGGATTTGGTCGTAGTGATAGTCGGGAAAATTTACGTCATCATTTTGAAGTCGATGCATCTTATGTGGTGATTGCCGCATTAGGAGAACTAGCTAAACGTGGTGATATTCAAGCAAGTATTGTTGAAGACGCGATTAAAAAGTTCGAAATCAATGCAGACAAACTTAATCCACGTATTGCATAAGAGGTAAAAATAATGAGTATTGAAATAAAATTACCCGATATCGGAAGTGATGAAGTTGAAGTAACTGAAATTCTGGTTAAAGTCGGCGACAAAGTGGATGTAGATCAATCGTTATTGACCGTCGAAGGTGATAAAGCGTCGATGGAAATACCCGCACCACAAGCTGGGATTGTAAAGTCGATCATCGTAAAAATTGGCGATAAAGTGACAACCGGTGTGAGTATTATGCAATTTGACGAGATCGGTTCAAGTGCGTCAACAGATCAAACACCAACTGCTTCAACGCCAGTTCCTCCTCCAGTTCCTGCATCCGCGTCGAACAGTGGACAAATTGTCGATGTTAATGTCCCAGACATAGGTGGTGATGAAGTCGAAGTGACCGAAATTTTAGTTAAAGTCGGTGATTCAGTTTCGGTTAATGATTCACTTATTACGGTTGAAGGTGACAAAGCCTCGATGGAAGTACCGGCAACGATCGCCGGTACGGTAAAAAACATTGTTGTAAAAATTGGCGACAAAGTCAAAACTGGATCTAAAATAATGGAGTTTGAGACAGCGGCCATCAGTGTGCCTGCTAAAGCTGATTCAGCTCCTATGGTGGCTGAAAAAACGGTTGCTCCGGCTCCGATAGCCAATAATAATAGCAACAATAGTAACGCTTCGACACCAGTGTCAGCTACTAATGAATTTGTAGAAAATGATGCTTATGCCCATGCCACACCTTCAATCCGCCGATTAGCGCGCGAGTTTGGCATTAATCTTGCCAAAGTACAACCAACTGGCCCTAAACATCGTGTATTACGTGAAGATATCCAAAATTACGTAAAAAATGCGGTAAAACAATCCGAAAATGGTGGAACTGGTGGAGCATTACCAGGTTTATTACCTTGGCCGAAAGTCGATTTTAGTAAGTTTGGTGAAGTTGAATCCTTACCATTAACCAAGATCCAAAAAGTATCTGGTGCCAATTTACATCGTAACTGGGTAATGATTCCACATGTTACTGAGTTTGATGAGACTGATATCACTGAACTAGAAGCTTTTCGTAAGCAGCAAAATGCTGAGGCAGAAAAGAAAAAACTCGATCTCAAAATTACTCCGCTAGTGTTTATTATGAAGGCCGTAGCTAGTGCGTTAACTGCTTATCCGCGTTTTAATAGCTCGCTATCAGAAGATGCACAAACCCTTATCGTCAAAAAATATATCAACATTGGCGTAGCAGTTGACACGCCAAATGGCTTAGTTGTGCCAGTATTTAAAGATGTGAATAAAAAAGGAATTGTTGAACTTTCGCAAGAATTAGCGACAATCTCCAAAAAAGCGCGTGACGGTAAACTCACCGGTAGTGATATGCAAGGTGGTTGTTTCACTATTTCGAGCCTTGGAGGTATCGGCACAACTTCATTCACACCAATTGTTAATGCACCAGAAGTGGGTATTCTCGGTGTGTCTCGTTCAAGTCTGAAGCCAGTTTGGAACGGTAAAGAATTTACACCGCGCTTAATGCTACCTTTGTCATTATCCTTTGATCATCGTGTGATTGATGGTGCAGATGGTGCACGCTTTTTAAGCCATATTGTTAATGTTCTATCCGACTTACGTCGACTAGTGATGTAGTGGAGGAAATTGATTATGAGTCAAGAAGTTAAAACACAACTCGTTGTATTAGGTGCCGGCCCTGCGGGATATTCCGCTGCCTTTCGCGCTGCCGATCTAGGGTTAGAGGTAACATTAGTCGAAAGGTATTCTACCTTAGGCGGTGTTTGCCTCAATGTGGGGTGCATTCCCTCTAAGGCATTACTTCATGTGGCTAAAGTGATGGATGAAGCAAAATCTCTCACTGAGCATGGGATCCATTTTGGTACACCAAAACTGGAACTCGACAAAGTTCGTGATTGGAAAGAAAAGGTAATCAACCAGCTTACCAACGGGCTTGCTGGCATGGCTAAAATGCGTAAAGTCAATGTGATACAAGGTGAAGCGCAATTTACTGGAAGTCACACAATGGAGGTGACATCGGCAAAAGGCATAACCAAAATTATCTTTGATAATGCGATAATTGCAGCTGGTTCAAGGCCAATAACCTTACCATTTATTCCTCATGACGACCCTCGTATATGGGATTCAACAGATGCGCTAGCATTAACTACTATCCCTAAAAAATTACTCTTGATGGGGGGCGGTATTATTGGCCTCGAAATGGGGACGGTATATCACGCATTGGGTTCACAAGTGGATGTCGTTGAAATGCTAGATCAGGTGATCCCCGCTGCCGATAAAGATGTGGTGAAAGTCTTTAGCAAACAAATCCAACAAAAGTTCACTTTACGTTTAGAAACTAAAGTAAGTACTGTTGAAGCTAAACATGATGCCATCTACGTCACCATGGAAAAGAAAGATGGAACTATTGAAACTCATACTTACGATGCAGTACTGGTGGCAATAGGGCGAGCCCCAAATGGCAAACTTATCAGCGCTGAAAAAGCGGGGGTTAATGTGACCGACCGCGGTTTTATTGAAGTAGATAAGCAAATGCGAACTAATGTACCTCATATTTATGCCATTGGCGATATTGTCGGGCAACCTATGCTGGCTCATAAAGGAGTACATGAAGGTCATGTTGCCGCCGAAGTGATAGCTGGTAAAAACCATTACTTCGATCCGAAAACCATACCATCAATAGCTTATACCGAACCGGAAGTTGCATGGGTAGGGTTGACTGAAAAAGAAGCCAAGGCAAAAGGTATCGATTATGAGGTAGCTATATTTCCATGGGCGGCATCAGGTCGAGCAATTGCATCTGATTGTTCACAGGGGATGACTAAACTAATTTTCAATAAAGCGGATAATCGTCTTCTTGGTGGGGCAGTAGTTGGAGCCAATGGTGGTGAACTACTTGGTGAAATTACTCTTGCCGTTGAAATGGGTTGTGATGCAGAAGATATTGCATTAACTATCCATGCTCATCCAACCTTACATGAATCAATCGGACTCGCCTCAGAAATTTATGAAGGCACGGTAACCGATTTGCCTAATCCAAAGGCAATTAAGAAATAAGTATTATCTTGTTTAATCATTATTTTCAACTTAATGCCGTTAGTTAACTAGTGGCATTTTTTTATAATTATTAAGAGTAACAAATCATCAAAAATGGTAATCAATAAAATTGCTGTCTGTCAACCAGACTATCAAAATACTGGAGAAGTCTATAACCATCAGGGGCTATATATTGAGGGTAAATAAAGCATTATTGAGGAAAAATTTGCCATAGCAATACATCTTTTTAACGCCGTTACAAATAATAAGCGGTTATCCAATAAGGCCATGGCTTAATCATCTGACCATAAAAGTCTTATTTATTTTTGTAAAAATAATTGAGAAGTCTATACCGTCTGTGGATGTTTATTGAGGATAAATAGTGCATTATTGAATTGAAATTTAGTCTAAGAATATATTTTTTAACGCCAATGCAAATAATAAGGCGTTATCTTGCACTGCCATCTTTTCATCATCCAATTATATAAAGCTCATCCGGTTTTTTGTAAAAATAATTGAGAAGTCTATACCCTCTGCGGATGTTAATTAAGGATAAAGTAAGTATTGATTTAGACAAACAAAAAATCGTATTGCTTTTTATCGCTCATAATTTAGCAGCATAGTAGCGATATTGTTGAATCAATATTAATTATTAGAACTATTATTAACCAGTCATCAATCAATGTTATTTAATACATTGTCCAAATTGTCATACCAAAATTTGATAATTACCCTTCATTAAAAATAATTAATCTATGATTTAGCCATTTATTTTTTAATTTGGTATGCCAATAAATGATATTTATCACATTTTTAGAAATTAATGGGATTCCAATTTGACAGGTTGTGAGAGTGATCACAGATTCCCTTACTTTTAAGTATTATTTTTTGATTGTCAGTGAATCTCATCCATCCCTCTAATTGGAGATTGTAAATATGTCTAGAGTAAATCAAATTATTGATAAACTAGGTAAATTTGCCAATAAATTTAATAGTTTAAGATATATAATGGCAATTAAAGCAGCATTTATTACTTTAATGCCTGTGATAATCGTCGGCGCTTTTGCTGTGCTAATGTCGAATATTGTTTTTGATAAACAAAACGGATTAGCTTATTTTGATTATTTATCTTTTTTAGCGGTACTAAAGCCCATTGCTGGCAATTTAAATTATGCAACATTGAATTTTTTAACCATTGGCGCTGTGTTTTTAATCGCTATTGAATTAGGACGCATAAATGGTAATAAAACTTTGTTTCCTGGATTGTTGGCTATTATATGTTTTATTTCAGTACAACCAACATTTACAGAAGTTGTAGTTGAAGGCCAAAAATTTCAAGTAACTAATGTATTAGCACGGCAGTTTACTGATACTAAAAGCCTTTTTCTTGGTATGTTTATCGCTATTCTATCGGTAGAGATATACTCTAAATTATTGAAAGTAGATAAGCTAAGAGTAAAAATGCCAGATAGTGTTCCGTCAAATGTCTCTGCTTCATTTTCAGCGCTTATTCCAGCAATAATTACTACTTCAGTGGTAGCCGCTTTTGGTTTTGTATTTTACAAATTAACCGGAATGTTTTTGTATGATGCTATCTATATGGTTGTGCAACAGCCGCTTGAATCTATCATGCAAAGTCTGCCAGGATTATTGGTATTAATGTTTGTCGCACAAATATTTTGGGTTATAGGGATTCATGGTAATCAAATGATAAAACCAATTCGCGAACCCTTACTACTCGGTGCAATCATGGTTAACATGAGTGATTTCGAACAAGGTATTGAGCCAACCAATATTATTACTATGCCGTTTTGGGATGTTTACATGAGTATAGGTGGTTCAGGTTGTACGATTGGATTGTTGATTGCTATTTTTATTGCAATAAAACGCAAAGAAATGAGAGAAATAGCGAAATTATCATTAGGCCCTGGTATCTTCAATATTAATGAACCTGTAATTTTTGGTTTACCAATAATGTTAAATCCGATTTTAGCCATTCCATTTATTATTACACCGTTAATTACTGGCACAATAGGTTATATTGCAACAAATATTGGTTTTGCAGGTAAAGCAGTAGTTATGGTGCCGTGGACTACGCCACCAATAATTAGTGCTTACTTATCAACAGCCGGATCCTTAGGTGCTGTCGTTACACAGATATTTTGTATTATTGTTGCTATTTTCATCTATTTACCTTTCCTAAAAATAGCGGCTAAACGTTCTGAAATTCAATCCTAAATTGAATCAATATTCAAGGAGTACAATAATGAGTAAATTAACAATGGATATCCCTAAAAACTTTATTTTAGGCGCTTCAACATCGGCATGGCAAACTGAAGGTTGGTGTGGTAAGAAGGAGAATCAAGATTCATATTTAGATATTTGGTATAAAAATGATCGTGATGTATGGCATGAAGGTTATGGTCCTGCAATTGCTACTGATTTAATTAATCGTTATCAAGAAGAAGTAGATCTAATGAAAACGATAGGACTTACACACTATCGAACATCAATTAACTGGTCGCGCTTTTTAACTGACTATGAAAATGCAATTGTTGATGAAGATTATGCTAAATATTATGACGATTTTTTAACAAAAATAGTCGAAAACGGTATTGTTCCAATGATCTGTTTAGAACATTACGAAGTTCCTGCCGAACTATTTAATAAATACGGTGGTTGGAATTCGAAACATGTAGTTGAACTTTTTGTTAAATTCGCAGAAAAAGTTTTTGAACGTTATCACTACATTGTTAAACGGTGGTTTGTCTTTAATGAACCAATTGTTATTCAAACACGAGTCTATCTTGATGCTGAACGCTGGCCTTATGAACAAAATACCAATAAATGGATGCAGTGGAACCACCATAAAAATTTAGCTACAGCCAAAGTTGTTGAGCTATTTCGTCGCAAACATTATCAAGGAAGCATTGGCATTATCTTAAATCCAGAAGTGACATATCCACGCTCTTCCTCTAAAGAAGATAAGCAAGCAGCAAAAATGTATGATCTTTTTTATAATCGCGTTTTTCTTGACCCGGCTTTTAATGGTCAATATCCTCAAGAACTTATTGATTTATTGGCTAAACATCAAGTTCAATGGGATTATACCGAACAAGAACTTGAAATCATTAAAAAATTTACAGTTGATGAAGTCGCTATTAATTTATATTTTCCTCATCGAGTCAAAGCTCCTACAACACAATGGCACAAAGATGCACCATTTCATCCCGCTTTTTATTACGAATCCTTTGCATTACCTGGAAGAAAAATGAATAAATCAAGAGGTTGGGAAATTTATCCTAAAATTGTTTATGATTTCGCAATGCGAGTGAAACAACAATATGACAATAAATCATGGTTTATCTGTGAAAATGGCATGGGTATTGAAGATGAAAAGCGATTTAAAAATAATCAAGGAATAATTCAAGACGATTATCGAATTGATTTTATTTCGAAGCATATCTATTGGACACTTAAAGCCATCAATGATGGGGCTAATTGTGGTGGTTATATGTTATGGGCATTTACAGATAATGTTTCACCAATGAATGCCTTCAAAAATCGTTATGGATTAATAGAAATTGATCTTGAACAAAATAGAAACAGAAGGTTGAAGAAATCAGCGTTATGGTTCAAAGAGTTAGTTAAAACAAGACAACTAACTGTAAATCTAGATGATGAAGATAAATAAGGAGTAAGAGATGAAACAAGTTATTTTTGCCTGTGCAGGTGGTATGTCAACCTCATTATTAGTCAATAAAATAAGAAAAGAAGCACTCGAACGCTCGTTAAATTTTGATTTTATAGCAATAAGTGAGCAACTATTATATCAACATCTTAACAGTGATAGTGATAAAATTATCGCGGTATTATTAGGACCTCAAATGAGATTTGCCTTAGATGAGAACAAAAAACAAACGGAAAAATATGGTATACCAATTGACATTATTGATCCAGTTGCTTATGGTACAATGAATGCAGGTAAAGTTTTAGATCAAATTTTACAAATGACCGAAGTATAATAATATTAATTAATACAAACATTAAAATATTCAAATTTAATGTTTGTATTTTAGTAGGAATGGGTGAATGTTAACGGACAATAATATATCGAATCAATACTCTAAAAAACAATATCAAGAAATTGCAGAACTATTATTGGATAAAATTAGAATGGATGAATATCCATTAGGCTCTAAATTACCACCAGAAAGAACTATTGCCGATGCCTGTGGAGTAAGTCGTACTATTGTTCGTGAAGCGTTAATCGCATTAGAAGTAAAAGGTTTTGTTTCGATTAAGCAAAGTTCTGGTATTTATGTTATTAATAAACCTGATTCAAATTATAGTCGAATACTCGGTCCTTTCGAACTACTACAGGCTAGTCAACTTATCGAGACTAATATTGCTTCTTTTGCTTCTCAGATGATAACCATAGCTAATATAGAAAGCCTAAAGAAAATTTTAGAGCAAGAATTGCATGCGACCATGAATAATGAATTCAATAACAATAATGATTTCAACTTCCATCTCAATATCGCTCAAGCAACCCAAAATCAGATGTTAGTCAATTCGCTTAATAATTTATGGGAACACAAACAGAACTCATTTAATTGGCAGCAACTTACTGAACATACTAATACTAAAGGCTATCGTCTAAAATGGTATGCTGATCATCAGCAAATCTTAGCTGCATTATGTCGTCGTGACAGTGTGGGGGCTTATAAAGCCATGTGGCAACATATTGAAAACGAAAAAAATATTTTAATGAATTTATCTGATAAAACATCTATTGATTTTGATGGCTATATTTTTTCATCAATCAATTTGCTTGAAAACTTTATCTAGAATTTTAATTAAAATTTCAAAATTGACAATCCAATTAAATCAATCCCTATAATAATGAAAAATATTATCGAGATTGTTTTAGAATATATCAAGCCTTAATTATCTCTATTTTGTTACCAAGGAATTAATTAAATGCTTTAGCTAATACACCTCTACCTTGATAATGATAAATCTTAGTTTGATAAGAGATAAAAGCGGATTCTCCTTTTTGTAAAGTTAATGACTGTGATTTAGTTGATAAACTAATTTTTCCATCAAGACATAACAGAATTTGTGCACTATCTACTCTTTCATTATGCAGGTTTTCATCACTTTTTATAATTTCAAACTTAAAATCATTGACTGGTATCGGAAAATCAATTTTATTACCATTCACAATAGGTTTAGTTAATAGTTGATTCAAAGGTATGCTGTCAAAATCAGTATTGTTAATTAATTCTATACTATCAATATATTTATTTGTAAGGCCAGCTCTTAAAACATTGTCAGAATTCGCCATAATTTCAAGCCCAGTGCCAGACAGATAAGCATGTGGAGTTCGGGCGCATAAAAACATAGCTTGCCCTGGTTTGAGTTCAATGACATTTAAAAGCAACGGCATAAATAAACCAATATCATCAGGATAATCGTTAGCTAGTGTTTTAATGGTTAAATAGGGTTCTTCATTAAATGTACAAATTTTCATTAGTAGCTGTTTAACTAACGATGTTTTTGTTGGAAGAGATAATAAGTATTCAAAAAAATGTTTTAATAGTTCAGAATGACGATTATTTTTTAATTGTGATATTGGGTAAATTAAATCAGGAATCGCTATCTGATCAAAAAGCGTGATAATTTCATCAATTGAGCGAAATGAACGCATGGCTTTGAATGACGTTAATGCATAAATAAGTTCGGGTTTATGATTAGGATCTTTATAATTTCGATTTGGTGCATCAATCGCTATACCCAATTGGTTCTCTTTTTCAAAACCAACTTTTGCGTTTTCAATAGTCGGATGAACTTGAATAGATAAGGCTTTTTTAGCGGAAAGAATTTTAAATAAAAAAGGAAGTGAACCAAAATTTTGAAAGGTTTTATTGCCTAACATTTGCAGTGGATTATCTTGGATTAACTTATCTAGTCTAACTTTACCATGTTTATTGTCAATCGCTATAGAACATCCCATTGGATGCGTTCCCATCCAAATTTCGGCCATTGGCTCTGGTGTAGGGTTTGGAATACCAAATAAATTAGTTATACCATCAATACTACCCCAATCATAGTGTTTAGTAGTATTGTCTAGTTTCCATATAGTTTGGCTCATATTTGCATCCTTCAAAAATTATTAGTAATATTTCCTGAGTATAATAATATAAAACTCATCGAAATGATAACTTACCATTCTTGATAAAAACAGCCAATTTAAGATATACATATTAAACTGGCTTAATCAGTAAATTATTTAAACTAATTAAAAGAAGTATTTAAACCTTACACGAGCACCATAACGGTCATCGGTGTTATCACCGTGTGATTTACTTCTATCAAGTAATGACCAATAAGTACCTAGGTAGATGTTAAAATTATCCATATCCATAACATTATCAATTAGATATGATGCATTAACCGTATGAATTTTATATTTACCTTTACTGTTTATATGACCATCTTTAACTCGATTATCGGGATTAAATTTTTTGATATCGTTATTAGCAAAATAGTAGCCTAAGCCCATTTTTTCCCAAACCATATCGGCACCAATTGTCATATCTTTTTCATCTTTAGCATTCATATAAGCAAAGCTGGTATTGACTCTTAGTCCTTTATTGGCTGCGTCCCAATCACCCTCACTGTTCCATGAAAAAGTTGCACCATAACCGGTTCTTTGCGACTGATCGTGGAACTTACCGTTAGCGTCATGATAGCCATAAGCGTTCTTTACTACATTTGTTTCGGCAGCAATAGCGGTTGAAACGCTTTCATTTTTCCAAGATAACACTGGACGTAAATAAACAACATTTTTCTTCTTATCAATTTCATAACCATGATAAGTCGATTTATTAAACATTTTTTCGCCATTATTGATTAACGTATTTAACTCAAAATTAGTATTATTAAATAGGGGTTTATTTAGTTGGATGCTACCACCATTTTTACTACGACCTCGGCCTTCTTTCATCATATAAATATAGCCAAAGCCATCTTCATACAAATCATTAGCCGTATTACCTGAATATTCAATAAAGGTATCTTGTCCAAGCGGGAACATATCATAAGCTTCATAACGCCCAATTTTAATATTCCACTCTTTTTTCTGGCCAAAATAAAATGCTGCATCATCAAGATTCATGTCACCACCTAAATCAGCTAATGGTTGCACGACAAATCCAGCAAAATTTTTGTCGTTAATTTCACGATAGCCGTCTAAACCAAGTAATATACGCCCATTTATATCCCAACGATCTTTGTCAGAAGGTTTATTTTTTTTATCAGCAGTCTCTCTTAATGAACTAAGTTGCTGTTTACTACTAGCGGCATCTACATTAAATTCGACATCTCCATATAATTTTAACTGTCCTTGTGGAGTATCCCACTCAATAGCCGCATTCGCTATTGAACTTAACCCAATCAGACTACATATAAACATCTTCTTCATAAAATTAGCTCCTAGAATAATTTTAACAACAGTTTTTATATATGCGATAACAATGTATAAAGTAAATATGGTGATACAGTTTTAATGAAAGAGTTGTAGATTCGTGATGACATCGTTTATACGCGATGTTATATGCAGTTGCAGGATTTTAAAACGACTATAATCAAAATTTGTGACATATGTAACATTTTTTGTTGAATCGATTAATCATTTATCACCCATATGTTGTTATTAACTATTTTATTTTGCTTCATTATAGGTAAGTAGAAACTGTATTTTAAAGGCAATTGAGTATATAATGCCGAGCAAATTCATTTAATCATTTTCAAGTATATAGAGTTATGAAACCTTCGATTATCAGTAAATTGGAAACGTTGCAAGAGCGTTATGAAGAGGTTCAAGCATTACTATCTGATGCAGCGGTTATTGCCGATCAAAACCGATTTCGTGCCCTTTCAAAAGAATATGCACAGTTAACCGATGTGGTTAAGTGCTTTGCTAAGTGGCAGCAAACACAAGAAGATATTGAAACTGCCAAAATGATGCTTGCTGATCCTGAAATGAGTGAAATGGCTCAAGAAGAATTAAACCAAGCATTGAGTCAAGTTGAACAGCAAGAAAAACAGTTACAGGTTCTTTTATTACCAAAAGACCCAAATGATGACTACAACTGTTTTGTTGAGGTTCGTGCTGGAACAGGTGGTGATGAGGCGGCCATCTTTGCCGGTGATTTAGCCAGAATGTATACTCGCTATGCTGAATCTCGTAATTGGCGTGTCGAAATCATGAGTTCAAATGATGGAGAACATGGCGGATACAAAGAAGTTATCATGCTAGTGAGTGGTGATGGTGTATATGGACAGTTAAAATTTGAATCAGGTGGTCACCGAGTTCAGCGTGTACCAGAGACTGAATCACAAGGACGAATTCACACATCGGCCTGTACTGTTGCTGTTTTACCAGAAATTCCAGAAGCTGAAATGCCAGAAATCAATCCTGCAGATTTGAAAATTGATACTTATCGATCATCAGGTGCCGGTGGTCAGCATGTTAATACTACTGATTCAGCAATTCGTATTACCCATCTTCCAACTGGAATTGTAGTTGAATGTCAGGATGAACGTTCACAGCACAAAAATAAAGCTAAGGCGATGTCGGTATTGGCTGCCCGTATTCAAGATGCTGAAATGCGCAAACGCCAACAAGAGGAAGCGTCAACCAGACGTAACTTATTAGGTTCAGGTGATCGTTCAGACCGTATCCGAACTTATAACTATCCACAAGGGCGAGTGACTGATCATCGTATCAATCTTACTATTTATCGCTTAGATGAAGTGATGGAAGGTAAATTAGATATGTTAATCGAACCAATTGTACAAGAATACCAAGCAGATCAGCTTGCAGCCTTATCGGAACAGGATGAATGACTTATTTAGAATGGCTTAAATTTGCATCGCAGACCTTAACCGAAAGCGAAAGCCCAAAGCGTGACGCCGAAATTTTATTAAGTTTCGTCACGCATAAAACGCGTACCTTTTTAATGGCTTTTAGTGAAACATTATTAACTGATGATGAACTCATTGCTCTAGATAGCAATTTAAAAAGACGTCGAGAAGGTGAGCCAATTGCCTATATTACAGGTGAAAAAGAATTTTGGTCATTAAAATTTAATGTCTCCAATTCGACTTTGATACCACGACCTGATACCGAAAAACTTGTCGAGCTTGGTTTAGAATATTTGCCTAAAGTACCTTGTGAAGTATTAGATTTGGGTACAGGAACGGGGGCGATTGCGATAGCCATGGCAACTGAGCGTCCGGATTGCTTATTTACGGCAATTGAAAAGAATAAAGATGCCTTGATATTAGCCCAACAAAACGCCAATCAAATCGGCGTCAATAACGTTTACTTCTTACAAGGTGATTGGTATAAACCGATTAAAAATCGAAAATTTTCAATGATTACCAGTAACCCGCCTTATATCGATCCAACTGATATTCATCTATCACAAGGTGACGTTCGTTATGAACCGCGCAGCGCTTTAGTTGCTGAAGATAATGGTCTTGCCGATATTAAAGTTATTGTCCAAGGTGCAACCAAACATTTAAACCAATATGGCTGGTTGCTTATCGAACACGGTTGGAAACAAGGTTTAGCAGTCCAAACGATTTTTAAACAACACGGATTTCAATTAGTCGAAACCATCACCGATTATAGTGGCAATGATAGAGTCACCCTTGGTCGTTGGTTTAAACCTTAACTAGGAATAAGTTTATGATTAAACAAAAAAAAGTAAAAGTCGGTAATATTACAGTTGCTAATGATTTACCGTTTGTCTTATTTGGTGGCATGAACGTGCTTGAATCACGTGATTTAGCTATGAAGATTTGTGAACATTATGTCACGGTTACCGATAAACTAAATATTCCTTATATTTTTAAAGCGTCTTTTGACAAAGCTAATCGTTCATCGGTTCACTCTTATCGCGGACCGGGTTTAGAGGAAGGAATGAAAATCTTCCAAGAATTAAAGCAACAGTTCGGTATAAAAATCATCACTGACGTGCATACCGAAGCGCAGTGCCAACCAGTTGCCGATGTGGTTGATGTTATTCAATTACCAGCTTTTTTAGCAAGACAAACTGATTTAGTTGTAGCAATGGCGAAAACTGGCGCAGTAATCAATGTCAAAAAACCACAATTTGTAAGCCCGGGTCAAATGGGGAATATTGTTGAAAAATTCGAAGAGGCAGGTAATGACCAAGTCATTCTTTGTGATCGTGGTAGCTGCTTTGGTTATGACAACCTAGTGGTTGATATGCTTGGCTTTAACGTAATGAAAAAAGTCAGCAATGGCTCACCAGTGATTTTTGATGTAACTCACGCATTACAATGTCGCGATCCTATGGGAGCTGCTTCAGGCGGTCGTCGTGGTCAAGTTACTGAATTAGCACGTTCAGGTATGGCGGTTGGTATTGCTGGATTATTTTTAGAATCACATCCTGATCCAAGTCATGCAAAATGTGATGGTCCATCCGCATTGCCATTAGCTAAACTTGAACCATTCTTAAAACAGATGAAAGCCATCGATGAACTCGTCAAAAGCTTTGAAGAGCTTGATACTGAAAACTAATTTTAGTTTAACTTATTAATTATTAAGAGAAATGTAATCCATTTCTCTTTTTTATTGTCTTTTTTATTCTGTGCTTTTTACATTATTATCTTCTTGCTAATTCCTTCCTAAATTTCATCATTCAAAAATTAAAAAATAGCTATCAATTAATTTGTTTAGTAAAAAAAGTACGCTGAATTTCACAAAAAAAAACTAAATTTTCACTTTTTTGGTGATTTAGATCACGAATTTAGATTATTTAATTTGCGAACTAAAATATGTTTATGCATTATAAAAATGCATATTTATCCTCTTTCCACCTTAAATATGTTCCGTAAATGTTATTTAGATAGCAATCCAAAGTAGTAAATTC
>CAMLIK010000004.1 GCA_946480175.1 uncultured Gilliamella sp. | reverse complement strand
CATTATCTAACAACATGACTCGAGATACCATGAACAGAGCAATTGCTCGTGGTGTTGGTGGTGAAGATGATACTAACATGGAAACTATCATCTATGAAGGTTATGGTCCAGCTGGTACTGCGGTAATGGTAGAATGCTTAAGTGATAATCGTAACCGTACAGTATCAGAAGTTCGCCACGCTTTTACTAAAACTGGTGGAAACCTAGGTACTGATGGTTCAGTTTCTTACTTATTCACCAAAAAAGGGGTGATCTCATATCCTACTGGAACTGACGAAGACCAAGTCATGGATGCAGCTCTTGAAGCTGGCGCTGATGATGTTGTGACTTATGATGATGGCGCAATTGATGTGTTTACAACACCAGAATCATTTGGTGAAGTTAAAGATGCACTAGATGCGGCAGGTTTAACCGCTGAATCAGCAGAAGTTTCAATGATTCCAGCAACTAAAGTCGATTTGGATATTGAGTCTGCACCAAAACTACTACGTCTTATTGATATGCTTGAAGATTGTGATGATGTTCAAGAAGTTTATCATAACGCAGAAGTGTCAGACGAAGTTGCAGCAGCACTTTAATGACTATTATTCTGGGTATTGACCCAGGCTCTCGTTTGACAGGTTACGGCGTAATTCGTCAAACGGGACGACAACTCACCTATCTTGGCAGTGGTTGTATTCGCACTGTAGTCGATGATTTGCCAACGCGTTTGAAACGTGTCTATGCTGGCGTTAGCGAAATCATTCTTCAATTTCAACCCGATATGTTTGCTATTGAACAAGTCTTTATGGCTCGTAATGCCGATTCAGCACTAAAATTAGGTCAAGCACGTGGTTCAGCTATTGTGGCTGCGGTAAATAACGATTTACCGGTTTTTGAATATGCAGCGCGCTTAGTAAAGCAAAGTGTAGTTGGAACAGGCGCAGCTGACAAAAAGCAAGTTCAACACATGGTTAAGTTATTACTCAAACTACCTGCTAGTCCACAAGCAGATGCGGCTGATGCGTTAGCCATAGCAATTACGCATGCCCATGTGAGTCAACAATTGATCAAATCAAGTCGATAAATTCCAATATAATCGAAATATAATCTCTTTATACCTTGTTTATATAGTTTAAAAACCCCGTTCCTCAACTCAAAATTTAACTAAGTATAAACTAAGTTATCACTACAATACTCTATTAAAAATTACATAAAAAAAAAGCACCAAGATTATTGGTGCTTTTAATTCATATCAATTAACAATTCATCGACTATTTTTCAGTTTTGCCAGTGTAGTTAGTTGGCAATACTACTTTATTTTTATGTTTAGTAAATAATTTAGTGATAAACAAGAAAAATAATGGAACATAAAATATTGCCAAGAATGTTGCAGTTAACATACCGCCGATTACACCAGTACCTACCGCATTTTGACTTACAGAACCTGCACCACTACTTGTCGCTAGTGGATACACACCTAGAATAAAGGCGAATGATGTCATTAAGATTGGACGTAAACGTAAACGACAAGCTTCTAATGTTGCATCAATTAATGATTTACCTTCTTTTTCTAGTGCATCTTTAGCAAATTCTACGATCAAAATTGCATTCTTAGCTGATAGCCCCATCGTGGTTAATAGACCAACGATAAAGTAAATATCGTTATCAAGACCTCTAAACATAGTTGCATATACGGTACCAATAATACCTAACGGGATCACAAACAAGATCGAAATAGGAACAGTCCAGCTTTCATATAATGCAGCTAATGACAAGAACACAACGATAAGGGAGATAATATAAAGTGTTGTTGTCTGCGAACCTGTTTGACGTTCTTGATAAGAAATATCTGTCCAGTCATACGAGAATCCTTTTGGTAAGTTTTTAGAGAGTTCTTCCATCATTGCCATAGCTTGACCAGAACTCATACCAGGTGCAGCTAAACCTCTAATACCCATTGCTGCTACACCATCATAACGAACTAACGATGGTGAACCATAACTTTTCGTTGTGGTAGCAAATGCATCATAAGGAACCATTTCACCTTTTTGATTTTTTACATGCCAGAAACTAAAGTCATCAGGTAACATTCGATAAGCCGCATCAGATTGTAAATAGACCTTTTTAATACGGTTGTTATAAACAAAGTCATCGATATAAGCTGAACCTAAAGCGGTTGAAAGTACAGTATTAACACTACTTACTGCAACACCAAGTGCTTGAGCAGTTTCAAAATCCACATTAATCTTATATTGTGGGACATCTAACATACTATCTGGGCGAACTTGTTGTAAGTTAGGATTGCGTGCAGCTTGCTCCAACAGTTGGTAAAAAGCTCCCATTAAGGCATCATGTCCAAGACCAGCGGTATCTTTCAACATATAAGAGAAACCATTAGCTATACCAAGTGACGGTACTGCTGGCAAATTGGTAATAATGACACGACCTTCAGTTATCGTTGAAGCAAATCCGAAACCACTACCCACCAAAGCATCCAATTTTTGATCTGGGCGTTTACGTTCATCCCAATCTTTTAATCGAATAAAGCCAAGCCCCATGTTTTGTCCACGACCAACCATACTGAAACCAGCAACAGTAAAGATCTCTTTTACTGAATCAGCTTTTTCATTCATATAAAATTGGGAGGTTTTGTTCAATACACCCATGGTTTGTTCTAATGTCGCGCCGGGAGGTAACTCAACCATTACAATCAATACCCCCTGATCTTCATTTGGTAAGAAACCAGTCGGTAAGCGATTAAAGCCAAAGATTAAGCCAACAACAATCAAGACATAGCAAACAAATGAAATAAGTGGATAACGAATAAATTTAATCACACCTTTTTCATAGGCATGCAAACTTTTGTTATATAAGTTATTAAACTTATTAAAGAACCACTTAGTCCCAGCTGAAAGCCAACTAAATGGTGGTACACTTTCTAATTTTTCACCAATTGTAGTTTTCTTAATCTTGTTTTTTGATGGTGCTTTTAAAATTTGCGCACAAAGTGCCGGCGTTAACACAATTGCCATCAATACGGATAACCCCATCGACGTTACAATTGTGATTGAAAATTGACGATAAATACCCCCTGCTGCACCGCCATAAAATGCCATTGGTACAAATACCGCTGAAAGCACTACGGCAATACCAACTAATGCAGAAGTGATTTGTTCCATCGATTTAACGGTTGCATCATACGGGGATAACCCTTCATCATGCATAATACGTTCAACGTTCTCAATTACTACAATGGCATCATCGACCAGAAGACCGATAGCAAGTACCATTGCAAACATTGATAGCGTATTAATGGTAAATCCACAGATATATAAAACCGCAAACGTTCCTAACAATACTACTGGTACGGTAATGGTTGGAATAAGTGTAGAGCGTAGATTTTGTAAAAATACATACATAACAATAACAACCAAAATGATTGCTTCAATTAAAGTATGTACCACGTTATTAATCGATAATTTAACAAACGGTGTTGTATCATAAGGATAGGCAAATTTAATATCTTCAGGGAAGATATGAGATAACTCTTCGATTTTTTTGTCAACTTTTTCCGATGTTTCAAGTTGGTTTGCGCCTGTTGCTAAATAGATAGCCAAACCTGCTGATGGGTTACCGTTATAGCGCGAAATAAAGTTATAGTCATCAGCACCGATTTCAACCCTGGCCACATCTCTTAACAAAACGTTTGAACCATCAGTATTAACTCGCACTGTAATATTTTGAAATTGCTCAGGTGTTTTTAAACGCGACTGTGCAGTAATAGTAGCATTAAGCTCTTGCCCTTCAGTTTTTGGTAAAGCACCAAGTTGCCCTGCTGTAACCTGTGCATTTTGTGCTTGAATTGCACCAATAATCTCTTCAATAGATAGATTAAAATAGTTAAGTTTGTTGGGATCTAACCAAATGCGCATTGCATATTCAGAACCGAATAACTGCGTATCTCCCACCCCTTGAACACGCCGAATCTGATCTTGTACGGTTGAATAAATAAAGTCAGCTATATCCGCTTGCGTTTTTTGGGGGTTAGTAGAATAAAAACCAATAACTTTTAGAAAGCTAGTGTTTTTCTTAGCAACCGATACCCCATTTTTTTGAACACTTTCAGGTAAACGCGATTTAATACTCTCGACTTTATTTAATACTTGTACTTGAGCAAAATCTGGACTTGTACCCGGCGCAAAAGTCAACGTTGTTTCTGCTACACCCTGAGCACTACTGGTTGATTTCATGTAAATCAAATTATCTAAACCCGTTAAGTTTTGCTCAATTAATTGCGTAACGGTATTTTCAATGGTTTGCGCATCAGCACCTGGGTAAACAGCAGAAACTGTCACAGCAGGCGGTGCTATATCAGGATACTGTTCTACGGCGAGTAGCTTAATACATAAAGCACCGCATAGCATCATCATGATAGCAATTACCCATGCAAAAACAGGTCTATCAATAAAAAACTTAGCCATAATTAAATCTACCTTATTTCACACTGTTTTTGATGAGATTATCTAACTTTTCTTGAGAAAGCAATTCTGGCTCACCAATTGCGGTTGCCTTAATGCTTTTTTGTTCTGATTTCGGTTTTTCTGCTTCTCTTTCAACCGAAGTCAAATTAAGCAAACCGGTAATAATAACTTCATCACCAATATTAATACCACTAGTTACAACCCAATAACCACTGACCCCAGTATAGACTTTAATGTCTTGGCGATACTCAACCGTACCATCTGATGTCAAGATTTTTGCAGTATATTGACCTTTTTGGTTACTAGTAATGCCTTGTTGCGGAACTAACACCGCATTTTTAATCGTACCTAATGTCATTTGAGGTTTAACAAACATACCCGGTAAAATTTTACCTTCACTATTTGAAAATTGAGAACGTAACGTCACAGTACCCGTAGTCTCATTAACCGTCATATCAGAAAACTTAATACTACCAGGTAGCGCATATTTGGAACCATCATTAAAAAAGAGTTCAACATTATCACCTTTAGCGGGTTCATAAATAATATTTTCATCTTGAAGGTATTTGTTATAGCGTGTAGCTGCTTCAGTCATATCAACATAAATCGGATCAAGTTGTTGAACTAAAGCAAGTGGCGCAGCTTGCCCTGCTGATACTAATGCACCTTCCGTCACGCTTGATTTACCAATATAACCATCAATTGGCGAATATACCTTTGTATAATCTAAGTTAACTTTAGCTGTATGTTCTGCTGCTTGAGCAACTAAAACGCTTGCCTCAGCTTGTTTAGCATCGGCGGCTGCTTTATCGTATTCTTGTTGACTGATGGATTTAGTGTTTAATAAACCTGCATAACGCTTTAATGTAAGTTGCGCAATATTAGCATTCGCTTTTGCGCTTGCTACACTCGCTACCGCACTATCATAATTAGCTTGATAAATAGCAGGATCGATCTGATAAAGTGATTGGCCCGCTTTAACATTTGAACTTTCTTCAAATTCACGATTCAAAATAATTCCACTAACTTGTGGCCTTATTTCTGCTATTTGTGAGGCAACAACCCGCCCTGGCAAACTTATTTTTAATGTGTAATCTAAAGGCTTGACCTTAAAAACAGTTACCTTCGGTAATTGGTCTTTACCATTTTGTGATTGATTATTATCACAACTTGTTAACAACAATAGACCAGATAATGCCATTGGTAGCGTAAGTAATAGCTTATTAAATCTCATAGAAAAAGACCTCGGTAACTTAATAATTATTTTTTTTAATAAAAAACAACGAATATTATTCAAAGTGATCGGTGATTTTACAAAAAATATGCATAGATTGTAAGTATCTTAACACCTTAATAGCACAGAGTTCTAAAAAATTGCTAAGTTATCGGAGTCAAAACGAGAATCATAAAAAAAATAGATTGATAATTATGATTATTCGCAGAAATAAAGTAATATATGTAAATTGATTTTTAGTAGTGTAATAAGTAAGTATATAAGACTTAGTTTGCAAATAAAAAGTAAAGAAATTTAATTCTAGTATTTATTAATCCTTTTTTTTTCAATTATATTATTGAATACTTTAAATCTATATTTAATTCTATATTTAACTCTATATTTAATTTAATTCTGAGATGGGTATCATGGATAATTTACGTATTGTTCTAATTGTTGTTGCGTCCTTAGTCATTATTGCATTATTGATTCATGGGCTCTGGATCAATAAAAAGGAACGTTCTGCTTTATTCAAGTCAGGCAAAAAAAATAAATCAACATTAAATACTCAGCAAGATAAAAACATCTACAATGTAGAAGATGATGTGATTTTACTTAAACCTAAAAATAAGCAAGAAGAGAGTAATAATCCGGTTGAAGCTATTGTCATTGAAGAAGATAAAGAAGAACAGCATTTACCTCTTCAAAAAGATCTATTTCTACATGAAGATAGAAAAGAAATTGACAATGAAATGGCTAAAGAGCCAATTATTAATTTACAAGACGATATTTTTGCTGATGAGCCGCAAAAAAAGGCTTCAAAAACAACGCCATCAGAATCGAAAGGTCAAAGCAATCAAAAATTTGATATCAGTGAAAACAGTCAAACTGAAATCATTGTTTTAAATGTAACCGGTATAAATGGCAAATCATTACAAGGTGATGTACTTTTAGCTAGCATCATCCAATCAGGATTCCAATTTGGTGATATGCAAATTTTTCACCGTCATGTTGACCCTGCGGGCAATGGCCCAATACTTTTTAGCCTAGCAAACATGATCAGTCCGGGTTACTTAGATCCTGAAACCATGCACGAATTTACCACCCCGGGTATATCAATATTCATGGTGGCACCTACTCATGGTAATAACCAACAAAACTTCAAACTTATGTTGCAAACTGCACAACGTATTGCTGATGATGTGCATGGTGTAGTACTAGATGATGAACACCACATGATGACACCACAAAAAATTGATAGCTATAAAGAACGTATTAAGAAAGCTTGTAACGAAATTTAATCATAATAACTCTTTTTTTAAAGACTATTCCACTAATTAAAGTTAGTGGAATAGCAAGCTTATACCGTTTTATAAACAATTTTAACAATACCTATTGTACAAAATCTAGTTAAGTACTATGTTATTGCTAATTCTGTAACTTTTGTTTTAATTAAGAGTTAAAAATCATGCCAAATAAACGCTTAGCAAACCAACCTGAATCTCAACAAGATGTAGAAGAACAAATCACGGCTCTACGCAATCTTATAAGACATCATGAATATTGTTATTATGTGCTTGATGCACCAGAAATTCCTGACGTAGAATATGATAAGTTAATAAAACAACTAAACAGCTTAGAACACGATCACCCTGAACTAATTACACCCGACTCACCAACACAACGTGTAGGTGGTGTAGCATTATCACAATTTGCCTCGGTCAAACATGAATTACCAATGCTATCACTTGATAATGTTTTTGATGAAGTGAGTTTTAACGCCTTTAATAAAAGAGTAAAAGATCGCTTACATCTTAGCAACAGTCAATCCGTTGAATACTGCTGCGAGTTAAAACTTGATGGATTAGCGGTAAGTTTATTATATGAAAATGGGCAATTTATTCGAGCCGCGACTCGTGGTGATGGTACCACAGGTGAAGATATCACCTCAAACGTTAGAACGATAAAAACTATTCCTTTAGTTTTACAAGGTGAAAACATCCCTACTCGTTTAGAAGTGCGAGGCGAAGTCATTATGACTCATAAAGGTTTTGCCAAATTGAATGCTGAATCGGAAAAACGCAACGAAAGAACTTTCGCTAACCCCCGTAATGCCGCAGCGGGTTCATTAAGACAATTAGATCCTAAAATTACCGCCAAAAGACCACTCTCTTTTTTCTGTTATGGCATGGGTATTTATGAAGGCACAACTTTACCAGATAACCACTATGACCGTTTAATGCAATTTAAAGCATGGGGTTTGCCAGTTAGTGACAAAGTACAAATTCGCCAAGGAGTCCAAGAAGCGCTTACCTACTTTCATGAAATTGGTGAGCAACGAATGTCACTGGATTTTGATATTGATGGTGTCGTTATCAAAGTTAACAGCATCGCTCAACAAGATGAACTTGGTTTTGTTGCCCGTGCACCTCGCTGGGCAACCGCATTTAAATTCCCAGCACAAGAGGAAATAACACAACTTAAAAAAGTCGATTTCCAAGTTGGACGAACTGGAGCCATAACACCTGTAGCAAGATTGGAGCCAGTATCCGTAGCTGGTGTTATTGTTAGCAATGCGACTTTACACAACAGCGATGAAATTGTACGCTTAGGCATTCGTGAAGGTGATTATGTAACAGTACGGCGTGCAGGTGATGTAATACCACAAATTGTTGCGGTTATTCAAAACCGACGGCCAGCCGACAGCAAAGAAATCATCTTCCCAACTCATTGCCCTATTTGTGGTTCTCTGATTGTTCGTGATGAAGGTGAAGCAATCTCCCGTTGCGCCGGCGGTTTGATTTGTCCTGCCCAGCGCAAGGAAGCCTTAAAACACTTTGTATCTCGCCGGGCAATGAATGTTGATGGCTTAGGTGATAAACTAATTGAACAACTAGTTGATAAAGATTATGTCAAAACGCCGGCTGATCTCTATAAACTCACGTTACCAATGCTATGCTCATTGGACAAAGTTGGCGAAAAATTAGCGAATAATTTAATTAATGCTTTGAAAGAATCAAAAAACACCAGCTTAAATCGCTTTATTTTTGCGCTTGGCATACCAAATGTTGGCGAAGTTACCGCCGAAAGTCTCGTTAATCAATTAGGTAATTTATCAGCTATTGAAAATGCCTCATTAGAACAACTACAAACCGTAAATGATGTTGGTGAGGTGATTGCTGAAAGTATTACCGACTTTTTTAAAGAACCACATAATCGCGATGTCATTGAGCAACTAACCAGTGCTGAAATCGGTATACACTGGCCAGATGTCGAAGTAAAACCATTAACGATTGACTCGCCATTTAGCGGTAAAACCGTAGTTTTAACCGGAACATTATCACAATTAACCCGTGACGAAGCAAAAGATAAATTAAAAAAACTTGGTGCTAAAGTCACTGGTAGCGTTTCTAAAAAAACTGACTTAGTAATAGCCGGTGAATCACCAGGTTCAAAGCTAACCAAAGCAGAAGAACTCGGAATAAAAATCATTGATGAACAAGAGATGATAGAGTTATTAAATCAATGAATAAAAAATAGTGGAATAAATCAAGCTAATTTATCAAAATAGCTTGATCACAAACTAAGGAGAATACTATGCCTTTATTAGACAGTTTTAAAGTCGATCATACTAAAATGAACGCACCTTTTGTGCGAATAGCTAAAATCATGAAAACCCCTAAGGGGGATGACATTACCGTATTTGATCTTCGCTATACCATCCCTAATAAAGCACTTTTACCTGAAAAAGGTATTCATACATTAGAACATCTATTTGCCGGCTTTATGCGTGATCACTTAAACAGTAATAAAGTTGAAATTATAGATATTTCACCAATGGGATGCCGTACTGGATTTTATATGAGCTTAATTGGTAAACCTAATGAGTCGTTAGTGGTTGACGCTTGGTTAAAATCTATGCATGATGTACTAAATGTAAAATCACAATCTGAAATTCCTGAACTAAACAAATACCAATGCGGAACCTATACTATGCACTCATTAGAAGAAGCCAAAGTGATTGCTGAAAAAATCATCCAATCTGGTATTGGAATTTGTCAAAATCAAGACATTGCACTAACGGATGCACAACTTGCCACTATTAATCACTAGGAGATATTTATGCCCAATGTAGTTATAGACTTTTTAGAAGGACGAACCATTGAACAAAAACGCGAAATGGCTAAACGAGTAACCGATGCAATTGTCCAAACACTCAACTGCAAACCAGAGGCCGTACAAATTATCATGCACGAAGTCTCTAAAGACCAAATTGCCAATGGTGGCGTACTTCGTTGCGATAAAGATTAATTTAATTAACACATAAAAATCAACCTCAATATAAACTACTGAGGTTGGCTAAGTTAAACAATTCAAGTTTAAAAAATTAGCGATTACAATGATGCAAATGCAATAAATGTCCTAATTTATTCGCCTTAGTCGCTAAATAATACTCATTATTTGGATTTTCCCCTACTTCTAAAGGAACGCGCTCGGTTACCTTAATCCCGGCTTGCTCAAGCACTTTAATCTTCTCTGGGTTATTAGTTAACAAACGAATTTGTGACACTCCCAACAACGTCAACATATCAGCACATAAAGTGAAATCACGCTCATCTGGCGCAAAACCTAATTGCTCATTTGCTTCAACCGTGTCTAAACCCTGATCTTGAAGGGCATAAGCTCTAATTTTATTTAACAACCCAATATTACGCCCCTCTTGGCGATGATAAATTAAAATCCCTTTACCTTCTTTAGCGATTTGCTTTAACGCAGCTTCCAACTGAAAACCACAATCACAACGCAAACTAAATAACGCATCGCCGGTTAAACACTCTGAATGAACACGTGTCAAAATGGGGGTTTGATTATTGATATCACCAAACACTAATGCCACATGATCCTTACCTGTTGCAATTTCTTCAAAACCAACAATGGTAAAACATCCCCATGGTGTTGGCAGTTTGGCTTGTGCAACATGTTTTAATTGCATTATTATCTCCAAGTTTAATAACAACATAGATAAGATTTTTTTAATCATGCATCCATGTTAAAATAAGTCAAATTTTATGCTTAATTGAGTTTTTAAATGGGGTTAGTAATAAAAAAAACAATAGCGGTATTAGTTTTATTTCTAATTATACCGTTATCTGTAATAGTCGTAAATTGGCAGTGGCAACCATCGTCAATAAATAATACATCTAAATATTTTTTTTGGTTAACTGAAACAGCAAGTTTTCCTTGGGCAATAATTACATCGGGGCTGATGTTTCTATTATTTTGTTTACTATTAGCCAATAAAACCAAAAAAACAATCTCAATATTATTGCTAATATTTATTAGTGCAATGTTAGGCGGGCAAATCATTAAAGGCCTTATCAAACAACAAACAGCTGAATCTAGACCATACGTATTATGGTTAGCAAAAGAATATCAATTTAGCGACAAACAATTTTATTCACAAACAAGAGCAGAACGAAAAGCCAACATAGAACAACTACTTGCTAATTCAACGGCTATACCATCTTGGTTAAGTAAGCATTGGCAACATGAAACCGGCTATGCTTTTCCTTCTGGACATACATTATTTGCAGCAACTTGGGCATTTTTTGCGATAGCACTACTCAGCTTTAGGCGACATTTTTTAATTGTTACCGCCATTATGATTTGGTCATCACTAATTGAAACAAGCCGATTATTACTAGGCATGCATTCTGCTTACGATCTACTATTAGGTATTATGCTTGCTTGGTTAATTACATTAATCTGCTGTTTTTATGCTAGAAAATGGCATATAGTAGTCAGATGATTTTATAATTAACAAGTTTTGTAAAAAAATTATAGTTAATTAGAGATTTTTAATAAAATAAAAAGGTTAAAATTATGAAATTAGTAATATCAATTTTATTGATAATTCTCATTTTCGCCATATCGATAACAATAGGTTCAGCTAATAATCAATTAGTCACATTTAACTATTTAATTGCTAAAATCGAAATTAGGTTATCGGTACTGCTTGCTATTTTATTTGGTTCTGGTTTTTTAATTGGTTGGATATTAACGGGGATATACTTCCTAAAATCCAAATTCCAACACTCATCGACAAAACGTAAACTAAACAAATTGCAGAAAAAATATAATGTAGATAATCGTCAAAATTTAACCAATTAAAAAAATAGGTCATTATGTTTGAATTGTTATTTCTATTACTTCCAATAGCCGCCGGATATGGCTGGTATATGGGTAATAGAAATGCCAGGCAAAAATATTTAAATGAATCTAACCGACTATCTCGGGAATATGTTGATGGTCTAAACTTCCTTTTGTCCAATCAAAAAGATAAAGCGGTTGATCTCTTCCTTGACATGTTAAAAGAAGATGACGGCACGCTAGAAGCCCATCTTACTTTGGGCAACTTATTCCGTTCACGAGGCGAGGTAGACCGCGCAATACGTATTCACCAAGCATTGATGGAAAGTTCATCTTTAACCTTTGAACAACGTCTATTAGCCATTCAACAGCTTGGGCGAGATTACATGGTAGCTGGTTTTTACGATCGTGCAGAAGAGATGTTTTTACAGTTAATCGACGAAGAAGAGTTTCAACAACATGCTTTACAACAATTACTAATCATTTATCAATCAACTAGCGAATGGAACAATGCGATTAACGCCGCCACAAAATTGGTCAAGCTCGGCAATGTAAAATTTAAAATTGAAATTGCCCAATTTCATTGTGAACTAGCTACCACCGCTATTGCTAATAATGATTTAGATCAAGCTTACAACTTATTAAAAAAATCAGCGGCTGCTGATGTTAATTGCGCCCGTACATCGTTAATGCTTGGACGAGTATTTATTGCACAAAACAAAACCGAACAAGCAATTGAATCTTTACAACAAATATTAAATCAGGACAAAGCCTTTATTGGTGAGGTGTTACCATTATTAAAAACATGTTACGCAAAACTCAACCAACCGCAACTATTTAAACAATTCCTTGAAATTTGTGTCAAACAAGACACTGGAAATGTTGCTGAACTTATGCTTGCTGATATTATTGAAAAAGACAATGGACTTGATGCAGCGCAATATTACCTTTATCGTGAATTACTAAAACACCCAAATCTAAAAGGATTCTATCGCTTAATGGATTACCATGTTGCTGATGCCGAACAAGGAAAAGCCAAAGAGAGCTTATTACTACTTCGCAATATGGTTGGTGAACAAATAAAATCCGTTCCTAATTACCGCTGCCAAAAATGTGGATTTACAGTTAATACCCTCTACTGGTTGTGCCCAGGCTGTCGCTCATGGTCAACCATAAAACCAGTTCGTGATTTTGAACATCATTGAGATAATTAAAAAGAGAAAAATATGTTTCTAATTGATTCGCACTGTCATTTAGACAGCTTGGACTATACTAACAAATCGATTGATATCGTATTGCAAGAAGCATTAAACAACGAGGTAAAACATTGCTTAAGCGTAGCAACCACACTCTCTGGCTATGAATCTATGAAAAACATGTTAATGCCATACCAAAAACAATGCTCATTTTCTTGTGGAATTCATCCACTTAATTTGGATGATGAACCCTATGATGCCGACCGGTTTGCTCGCCTTGCTCAAGAAGACAACGTTATTGCCCTAGGTGAAACAGGACTTGATTATTACTATCAAAAAGACAACATTGAATTACAACAAGCCAACTTTATTGAGCACATAAAATTAGGCAAACAATTAAAAAAACCGATCATTGTACACACCCGCAATGCGAAAGAAGACACATTAAAACTATTAAAAGAACAGCAAGCCTATTGTGGTGTATTGCACTGCTTCACTGAAGATATTGATACTGCTAAAGCATTATTAGATATCGGTTTTTATATCTCATTTTCCGGCATTATTACATTTAAAAATGCCGAATCTTTACGAGAAGTAGCAAAATATATACCTTTAGATCGCATGCTGATTGAAACTGACTCACCTTATTTAGCACCGGTACCTTATCGCGGAAAAGAAAACCAACCAGCTTATGTTCGCGAAGTAGCTAATTACTTAGCCGCATTAAAAGGCGTCTCTTTAGACACCATTGCAAAGCAAACAACAACCAACTTTTGTCAATTATTTAATTTACAAGGAGAGTTCAATGAATAATAAATTATCCATCGATTGGGATGATTTTTTAGCCAATTATTGGCAAAAAAAACCCGTCATCTTACGTAATGCTTTTAGCAACTTTATCGACCCTATCTCCCCAGAAAAACTGGCTGGTCTTGCCATGGAAGAAATATTCGAAAGCCGAATCGTTACCAACAAAAATGGGATATGGGATGCTAATTACGGACCTTTTACTGATTTCAGCCATCTAGGTGAGGAAAATTGGACTCTTCTTGTACAAGCAGTGGACCATTGGCATGAACAAGCTGCAACCTTAGTGGAACCATTTAAATGCCTTCCCTTATGGCAATTTGAAGATCTTATGATCTCTTACGCTACTCATGGTGCAGGCGTTGGGCCACATATTGATAATTACGATGTATTCATTATTCAAGGCAAAGGTTGCCGACGTTGGCAAGTTGGCGATCGTAATCCTAATTACAAACAATTTAGTGCTCACAAAGCGCTACTGCATGTAGAAGACTATCGGCCGATTATCGATGAAGAAATCACCGCAGGTGATATTTTATATATTCCAATAGGCTTCCCGCATAATGGGGTATCCATTGGTGAATCGCTTAGTTATTCTGTTGGCTTTAGAACCCAAACATCACAAGAACTACTTAGTAGCTTTGCTGATTATGTAATTGATAACTTACCTAATGGCATTTTCTATCAAGACCCTGACTTAAAGTTACCTAGCGATCCGTATCGAATCCAACCATATGAACTTGAAAAGTTAAAAGGACAAATGATCGACCTCATTAAAAACCCCGCTCTATTCAATGATTGGTTTGGTAAACACATAACCATACCGATGCATGAACCCAACATCGTTCCCATTGACCCTGATTGCCTTTACGACTTAGATGAACTTAAAGAAGCTTTAGAATACGGCGAAGAACTCAAACGCGTGCCAAGTATTCGCATTGTAAAAATAGCCGATACGGCTTACATCAACGGTAAAAAAATACCATTACCAATGGAAACCATCGACATGTTATGTGAATCGGAAGTACTTTACTACGAACAATTAAAAGACGAACAAACTCTAAATGTCCTGTTAGAATTCGTTAATCTTGGTTATTGGTATATTGATTAAAAAAACTCTGTCACAAACAGCTGCAAAATGGCGAAATTGTCGGCTAATTTGTCTCAAAAATGAGATATTTATCAAGATTAGTCGAATAATTTTGCCAAATCCACAAAAAATAAAATAAAACTCACTAATTTCGCCTTTTCATTTGGATTTTTCTCACTTTTAAGTATATACTTGCCCCCACTTTAATCCCCTCCCTCGTTTTATAAAAAATATGTTAAATAAAAAATACTGATCCACTATAAATGACTTGAGGTAAACATGAACATTGACGTGCAAAGTGAACAAACTACACCCTATCAAAAGCGCACCCTATTTGCATCTACCGTAGGTTATGCATTAGATGGCTTAGATATGATGATTTTAGGCGTCTGTTTCAGCCTAATTGCCACTAGTTTCAACCTAACCAAAGCCGATCTTGGTACTTTAACCTCAGCCACATTATTAGGGGCAGTATTAGGCGGAATCTTTTTTGGTATCCTTGCCGACAAATATGGGCGAGTTAGAGTATTTTCATGGACAATCTTAATCTTCTCGTTATTTACTGGGCTTTGTGCGATATCACCGAATTATGAATGCTTCCTTATTTTCCGTTTTCTAAGTGGATTAGGTCTTGGTGGTGAATTTGGCATTGGCATGACGTTAGTATCTGAAAGCTGGCCAAAACATAAACGTTCAAGAGCAACCTCAATTGTGGCACTTGGTTTCCAAGTCGGTATCATTCTTGCTGCATTAACTGTTAATTTTATTGGCGAAGTTCATGGATGGCGTTGGGCATTTGCCATGGGTGTATTACCCGCATTATTTGTCGCATGGACACGTAAAGGACTAAAAGAACCCGAAATTTGGCAAAATCTAAAAGACCAAAACAAAAACAAAATTGCCATCAGCAAACTCTTTAAAAACCCAAGAATCACCGCAACCACCATCGGCTTAACTATTGCCTGTGCAGTCCAAAACTTTGGCTTTTATGGAATAATGGTTTGGATGCCAAATATGATTGCATCTGAGTATCATCTACCTTTCAAAAACACTATGCTTTGGACTATATCAACCACTATCGGCATGTCATTAGGCATATTAATATTTGGTTGGTTATGTGACAAATTCGGGCGGCGTCCTTCTTATATTGTATTTTTATTAGTATCAGCCATATCAATATGGTTCTATTTTCAACAAAAAGAAGTCGCAATATTAATCATCTTTGGCTCAGTGATTGGCTTTTTCGTTAACGGCATGATGGGTGGGTATGGTGCACTACTAGCAGAACACTACACCACCGATGCACGCTCAAGTGCTGAAAACATCATCTTTAACGTCGGTCGTGGCATTGCAGGCTTATCGCAAGTACTTATTGCCTATTTAGCAACGATCTACTCAATCAGTTATGCGTTAGCATTATTGTCAGGGGCTTACCTATTATCCGCAGCAGCCTTTATATTCTTAATTCCAGAAACCAAAGGCAAAGCGTTACAATAGCGATATAAAAAACAGGGTTAAATGCCCTGTTTCAGTATTAAGTCTAGTTACATTATAATTATTCATTACAATCAGCTGGCTTTAATGGAATACTAAAGACCAATTCATCTTTTAAATACTCTTCCTAAAACGCTTTTACTTTGAAAGGTAATAACGTTAAAACCTATTTTATAGGTACGTTCATACGGCACTCCCTCAAGTAAATGCAACTTTAATTTTATAGGTTTTATCGTATCAGTTTGTGATTCGTTTTATTAATCAGAAATACAAGCATCAATAGCAGAACAGTAAAGCTATTTTTTAATTATCTTATATTTTTTATATTTGATCTCATAAAAATTATTTTTATAATTTAATAATTTTATTCCCTTTAATTAAATGCAATGTCCATACTTTTTCATACTAACGTTCTTCTGCTTATACATATTGGTATAAGAATAATCAGCTACATTCATCATATTTGGCACCGATAGCTTTTAATAAGCCGTTAAGTATAAAAAAGCGTAGACATTCCATCACACTATATTCTCTCGTTTGTTGTTCAAATTTTTTTCATGTCAAAAAATGAATGAGAATAAGGAAACGCACGATAATGGTTTTAACAAAGGTAAGTATACAATTAACATTGTAATTTCGAGAAATTATGAATTATAATCGAAATCTTTAGAAGGAGACTTGGAGCGGGAAACGTATCTCAAATAAAAGAGCTAACCTATTAGAAACACACATATCATAACTGTACATTGATGTTTTCTGTCCTTAATTATGTCCTTGTTTTGGGTGTTATGCCATAGTTTTTAGTAGCTGTTTTTAGACTCAAATTGCTTTTTTTTATTTAACTTCTTAGAATAGATTAAGTCTTTTTTTAGACTTTATTTAGTCTTAATAATGTGAGGTTTACATACGCTATTCTCAGCAGATAAAACCAATCAGTTACTTAAAAGCTAACGCCGCCGAGGTAATGAACAATTTTACTAGATCAAGAGAGCCATTAATTATCACTCAAAATGGCGAAGCCAAAGCAGTCATTCAAAATATTGCCTACTATGAAGAAACGCAAGAAACACTAGCATTACTTAAAATTCTGGCATTAGGTCAAAAACAGGTAGAGGCAGGACAAATTACCGATGTAAATGAGGTGATTAACCGTCTAAAAAATAAAAGGAAAATAGCTTAATGCTTACGTATAAAGTCGTCCTAACGCAAGATGCATAGGCAAACTTAGCAGCCATTTATGACTATATAGCAGAGTATGACTGCCCTGAAAATGCCGATTACGTATTGGATGAACTGCTAAAAATTGCTGAGAGTTTAAGCCATTTTAATGAAAAAGGCAGTATTCCTAAAGAGTTACTAGATTTAGGCAATCGTGATTATCGTCAAACCTTGTTTAAATCCTACCGGCTTATCTACAAAATCATCGACCAACAGGTCGTTATTTTTTTAATTACCGATGGCAGACGTGATATGCAAGCATTATTAGCGCGGCGTTTATTAAGGTAGCGTGTATTACAAATTAGGGGCTATAAGGCTAATAATTAGCCGTTATTGCTATACTATCAATGACTTTTTATTCTATGGAATTATGTTATATTGATAACATTAACAAACTCATTCTTACACAGTGTACATCATAATGGATATAAAACTCGCTAAAAACGATAAACGTTATATAGAAGGCACGGATGATGTCTATAATATCATGAAGAATGTGCTATTACGTGACAACAAAATAGACCAAGAAAAAGAACATTTCTGGATTGTTGGTATGAATCTAGCGGGTTACATTCTATATATTGAACTCATTGCCTTAGGGTCTTATAAATCGGTAGATGTTGAGCCAATGAATGTGTTTCGTGTAGCAGTCATGAAAAATGCTTCACGAGTGATTGCTGTACATAATCATCCATCAGGAAGATTGTCACCCTCCGTAACTGATAAAGATATCACAGATCGATTAATCCAAGTGGGACGAATCTTAAATATAGAATTTGTAGACCATTTGATAATATCCCCTTTGTCTTATACTAGTTTTAGGTCGATTGGTTTAATGGATGAGTTGGAAAAAAGCCTTAAATATGTGCCTACTTATCAGGTGGTTGAGCAGATTAGGAAGGAAGAGCAGAGGATTGCTAGGGATAAAACTAAAACAGTAAAAGATAAAGCTAATGCTGAAAAGAAAGTACTTATAAATGCTTTATTAGAAAAACAAGTTTCTATTGAAAATATTGCTAAAATATTAGAGGTTACTCCCAAGCAAGTCAGTAAAATTATTAATATGCAATAAGAAAATATTAATTAATGATTCCTTGTAATCAGGAGAATTTTGACTCAATTTATAGGAGTAATAATGGATAGTTACCAAAATCCTAAGATAGGTAAAACTTATATTAGCCCTGCGTTATCAGACTTCCATAATAAAGAAAAAAAGATCAGAATTGCTACTAAAGCCTTATTGTCAACAGGAGGTTGGGAATATGCAAAAGAGCATGATGAAATCATATTACGTAAAAAAACTGATGCTGCAACTTGTATAAAAGCAAAATTTTTAGAGGATAATAGGCAAACATTTGTACTCACAATACAGAAATTTATAATTAATGATGAAGATACAGGTACTCCTTATGGCTCAGGATTTTCTTTTGTTGGAGATGAAATAGATAAATTTTGCGAGTTCTTGCATCATATTCAATCAATAAAACTTAAAACAAATAATTCTATTAATATTTCAGACGAAGAATTAAGAAAATTAACGTTAACTTCTAGTCAAGCAGAAAATTTAATTTCAGACAATGAAGAACTATTTGCAGAAGTAATTCGCCATGCCATAACTAAAAAAGATATCGTTACCATTGCATATAGGAAAAAACAATTAGAAACGTTTAGAAAACTACTGGAAGATCAAGAGTACTTTAATAACGTTAAAATTAGGAAAAATTGTAAAGATGAAGCGCTTTGGCAAATGTTTTTTGAAAAAAACCCATGGATATTTGGATATGGTTTAGATTATATTTACACCTCTAATTTAGATGATAAGCGCCTTGAACAAGTTGTACATGGCTATCAAGTTTCACAACATGGGAAAAGGGTTGATGCATTATTAAAAACAAGGGCATTCATTTCTACTTTATGTTTTGTTGAAATCAAAACACATAGAACACAACTGCTTCACAATATACCTTATCGTTCGGGTTGTTGGGCTCCATCAAACGAATTAACAGGAGCTATCGCACAAATACAAGGAACGATTTCCTATGCACAAGAATCTATTTTTGGAAAACTGACCTTAACAGATCAAAATGGTTTTCCTACTAAAGAAGATGTATTTAATTTTCGACCTAGAGCTTTTATTGTTATTGGTAACCTTGAGCAATTTAATGGTGAATACGGAATAAATCAAGAGCATATCCGAAGTTTTGAGTTATATCGTCAAAATATTTTTCAACCAGAAATAATAACTTTTGATGAACTATACGAACGGGCAAAATACATTATTGCAACAAGTGAATAATTTATTCACTTATTATTTCAGCCTCTTTTGTAATATATTTATGTAACCATATAAATTGCTTAATAAAAAGAGTACTTTTTTCTTTAATATCATCATAATCTCGGGGAAAATCATCTTCAATTGACTCGAAGAAAGAAGGAAAATATTTCTCCAGATTTTCTATGATAATTTTTGTATCTAATACCTCAGCTAAATGATTATACTGTTCTCTCTCAAAATTTGATTTATGGGGAAGTCCTGACTCCATTCCCCATGATGTGGGTACGTAAGACTCAAGGATGCGAACAAGCACCAAGTCATCTTTTAAAATTTGTTTTGTTATATAATCATTAGCAAAATTATGATTAACATACTTATTCAAAATATAAAATATATAAGAAACTAAATTAGGATAAACTAATGTAATATCTGTATCTCCAAGTTCTTTTATAATGCTATTCCCTAAATGCTTTCCTATTATATTAATAGATTCATCTGAAAACGCTTCTTGCTCTGGTTTATCGTCATCCTTTCTTTTTAGCCATCGGAAAATTTCAAGTTTAAAATCAAGAGACGGTGAATTATCAATACAATCACAAGCTAATTTTTCTCGATTATTAATTGATTGATTTTGAATTAAACTACTAATAAGCATAGCTGCTTGAGCAAAAGGATTTAAAAAACTGTATAAAGTGTTTGGATTAGGAAATAACTGATTTTTCTGGGCTATAGCAATAGCTAGTGAGTAGGATGAAGCCTCATTTAAATCTACATCTCTTTGTCTCAACTTTCTTATTAATGTTCCAGCATTATCAGTATTTAGAATATCATTGAAAGGGTTTTCACTTTCATCAAAAGACAAATTAAAATTTTCACATTTATATATCAATTTGTCTATTAACTTATCAGAAACATCATTTCTAGGAATAGAATAAGTAAAATACCTAGAAAAATAGTGTTCTGAACAAATCCGTTGAGCATTATTCCAATTTTCGTACCAATCAGAACCATAATTCCTATTTCCATAAACAGCTTCTAATTTAGGAAATAGTTTTTTTAGTAAATATATAAAACTTTCCTTATTTATATTTTGTGCTTTATCAAGTGTCCTATCAATAATTTTTTTAATATGGTCTTTTTCCTGTTCATTATTACTATAAATATTACTCGTGAATGTTCCAGTAAAAAGTTTCTTATTTGTTCTCAATAACTCATATAGTAATGGACAAAATACTCTAATACCCTCTATTAACATTAAATCAACTGGATTAACTTCATCTTTTAGAATCGGAAGTGCAAATAATAAAATATTTCCATAAAGTTTAGCTTTTCTTGAGGTAGTCAGACAATCATCAAAAGCATAGCTAAAACTATTTACGAAATCTTGTATTTGTACTTGTGAGAGATCAATCTCTGCGAGTCTTACTGCTTCATCTATACCTTGAAAGCAAAATTCACGTAATACTTGTTTTTCAATACTTGGTAAATGAAGCGGAATTTGAATAATTTTTTCTAAAAATGCTTCTCCTGCATTATGCATAGTGCTGGAATATCTATCTTGCAACGATGTAGCCACTACGTCTTTATCAAAAGCTAAAATATATGAAGTGTATTTAAAATCTGCAGTCAATTTAACGATTCTAAAAAGAGTATGAATTTCTGTTTTTTCAAGACGATCTACATCGTCTATTAAAACTAATATTCTTTTTTTTGCATTTTGAAGTTCATTTTCAACTCTTTTTCTAAGTTCATTTATATCTATAGTAGATATAAATGAACTCACAATGTTGCCAACACCTTCAACACCAGCTAATGAAGTAACATCTGATGCTGTTCTTTTTACAAAAGCCTTAAATTTATCGCCTGTTGTAACTAGTTCAGTATCTAATGCATCGGCAATAGTAAAAAAGAATCCGGTTAATAACTCTTCTTCCGTTCCAAATCTCCATGGGTTAAATTTTATACAAATAACATTGTCATTTTTTTCAAGAGATTTCTCAATAAAGTTGAGTACAGATGTTTTACCATCTCCCCATATTCCATAAAGTCCAATAACTATACTGCTCGGGTCGGTTCTTTTAGATATAACTTGAGCAACTCGCTCTGAAAATGCCCAACGAGAAAATCTGTCTTGCTCTTTTGCAAAAACAGGTGAGTCAGAAGAATAGTTTGTACTGTCCATATTTCATTTATATCCTCTTAATTTAATATAAATAGTTTTATTTACATTACAAAACAAAAAATACTTTTTTAATATTCAGTAAATTTATATGAATTAGTATAAACCATCTTTTCAATATAAAGTATATAAATAATATTATTCTAGTTTTTGTAGTTATCTTGACCATAGACTTATTTTACATTCTTTCCCTTACTATCCCACGCCCAAATCCATAGTTTTTTTTGATAAAACTTTGTTCGATGCAGTATTAAGTTATGCCCTATCAGACTATGGGGTGAGATTTTGCCGGTTAAGCCAAATGCCTTTGTTTGGTTACGCCAGTAGCTCATGGCTTGTTTTAGATTAGGTTTGTTGATAAGTTAGCCGTTTTGTTGGGCTATTATGTCAGGCTTTGTTGATGATGGTGAGTGCTTATTGTCGGATGATGATATGGACTTGTTGCGGTCTACTGCCTTTAGTGTCAAACACAACCTTGATGGAAATTGCACTGTTATTAAGTACGCTTTGCCATATTTTCAAGGATTGACAGCTTTGTACGGCTACTTCACTTGAAATGTCTACCCTTTTTTATACAACAAAATTAAGAGGTAACTGTTTATTAAATGCCATCGGTGTTAAACTTTTCAAATAACATAACTTCATGATTTTTAATCGACAAACTTGCCAGACTTTCAATTAAATCACTGGTAGTAAAACTGAACAGTGTTATAGAAATATTTTTAACAGTTCTACGAATTAGTGTAGCCTAGCCAGATGATATTTAGTATATTGCTCATAATTTATCCAAATAAGCACAGCCTTCAAAAATTTTACCGTTATAGTTTATAAAAATTTCATATATTGAATAAGGTTCATCAATATTGAGTTCACATTTAGACTCTTTATCAAGATTTCGGATTAATCCAAACACACCATTTTTTGAGTAAAAAAAAGCGACAAAATCATATGTTACATTAGAGTTTTTTATATCGATTTTTATTGCTATGTTCTCTTTTTTCGAATTAGTAAACTGTAATCTATTTTTAGTTATTTTGGCATCCCAAAATGGTTCATAGCCACTGGCATAAAACCCGATTGAATTATTGGTAAGTTTATTCCAAAATTCTGTTGGTGATAGCATACCTATCTGTTGCATTTGTTCTAATTTGGCATTATCTATCCAATCTATCGCTCCTGTTTTTAAATCCATAAAACTCTGTTTATTATCTTGTTTGCCTCCTAAATATAAATATTCTTTATTTGCAGAGTCAATAAATAACTCTTGCGCTAATAGTAATTTAGGGAAAATCAATAAAATTAAAACTAAAAATCTCATAGATGGATAGGCTACACTAATTTGTACAACTTTTAAGAGTTAAGATAAATTACCATAAAATATGAAAATACGATAAAAATAAAATGACAAGACAGACGAACCTATACAGATGATTTTAAACAGCGGATGGTAACGCTATATCAACAAGGTAAAACCTACAATAAATGAGTTTTACCGTAAGAATTAACGTCATCAACGTTAGATATGAACTTAGACAATGAACTAAGACAAAATTTTCTGCTTATGCATATTGGTACAACAACAATCGACTGCATTTATCATTAGGTTATTTGATGCCGATGGCATTTTATAAACAGTTACCCTTTAACTTTGTCGTATGAAAAAGTATAGACATTCCACTCATAAAGTTCATAAGGATGAGAACCACGTTGGGGAAGTATCTCAAGTTTTTTAATAGTCTCTCTAAGCTGATTAAATACATATCTAGCATTTTCAATACAATCATATTTTTTAATATATTGGTAAATCTGGTTGATATCTTTACTGGCAATATCAACGATTTCAACTCTATATTTAACCGTCATGATTAACTTTCGCTATCTTTACTTAGAATCTCATCAAATACCTCATCGACTGAACGACTTTGGCCTTTTTGTCGTTGTTGACTTGAGATAACAAGTCGCTTTAACATAGCAATCGTATCCATTTGCCTATCATACTCACTCACTTCCACTAAAACAGCTGTAGCTTCACCGTTTTGGGTAATAACTAACGGCTGTCTATCTTCAGCTAATTTGCTCATGACTTCACCCGTATTGTTTTTTAAGTAGGTAATAGATTTTACTTGTCCGCTTAAATTCATAATAGGCCCTTTAATGATGCTTTTTAATGATTTAATTATATACCTAATTAGGTTTTTAAAAAGAATTAAATATTTTTTCTAAACATCTAGTTATATTTTCTTGATGAGTTGATTGATAATCTAGCTCATTCCACAGCGAATAAAATTGTGGTCAATCTTGCTAAATCTCTTCAAAGAAGGTTCAACAAAACCAACCTCTGGATTGTCCATTTGCTTATATTTAGGATTACTTTCCTGCACCTGAATATTTTTAGATTCGTGTTGTACTTTTCAACAATATTTGACATCATCAAGAATTGAGTAGTTTTTTTCTCAGGCTTTAATCATTAGACCATTAAATTTATTAATTCCATAGAGATAAAGACTCATTATTTCAATGAAATAATTATACACTGAAGTTTAAAGCCAATGTACTACCTGGCTTCCGAGGTACTAAATCAAGTACACAGTACTCATATGATATCTTACGTTGCAAACGATTGTAATAAAGTAAGTTTTTAACCTAAAACATGAATTTCACAAGGGCTTATGGGATAAGCTTTATATAATAAATAAAATCATAATATTACAGGTCTTTATCTGAAGTACTACCCAGTTTCTGATGTACTAAATTAGGTGCCACTTATGCTTGGTTCGAGTAGGTATGAAAAGAGGGGGTAAGCTATATTTATTAGTAATATCAATATTTTAAATACAAAAGAAAAATATTTATACAACTCGAACCGATATTACAACTAATTGATTTGAATAATTTTTTTTAATTGGAGCGGGAAACGAGGTTCGAACTCGCGACCTCAACCTTGGCAAGGTTGCGCTCTACCAACTGAGCTATTCCCGCATATTGATTGCTTCGAAAGAAGTGGAGAGCATTATACAAAAATATTAGTCTATGGCAACCTTTTTTAACCGTTATTTTTTGTTCTTCCAGCTAAGTGTTTCAAAAACACCAAAAATAAAAAGTCTAAGTGCTTTAAATTTATCCTGCTCTTTTTCTTGATTGGTCATCGTTGATTGTAGCATCCATGCTTGTAACCCGTGAGTAAGGACAAAAGCAGCTAATCCAACATAAGCGACAATGTTTGCTGGTCTAGGGAAAGGATGAACAAGGTTAAATAATAAAAATAACCAGATGAATGAATAAATTAATTTACCTAAAAATATGAACATTATCTCTCTTCTCTTATAAATAGGTAGCTATGAACTTGCCCTGCTGTTTTTTCTCGATGTAAGTACCAATTTGATGGAATATAACTGCATAAATCATGTCCCAACTCAGATTCAATATAAACATAAGCTGATGAACTTAACCAATGGTTATTTTCAAGAAGTTTTACCGTCTTTTCGACTAATGAATGATGAAAAGGCGGATCGATAAACACAATATCAAATTGCTTTTGGGCAGGTTTATCAAGCCATTGAAAAGTATCTGTTGAATAAATTTCGACATTATCGCATGCAATTAATTGCTTATTTTTCTTTAGCTGGTTAGCAACTTGTTTGTCTTTCTCTAATAATGTGACATTTTGAGCACCGCGTGATGCGGCTTCAAAACCTAATGATCCACTACCAGAAAAACAATCTAGACAAACACTACTTTGGATAACTGGCATTAACCAGTTATATAGAGTCTCCTTTACTCTATCTGTAGTTGGACGCAAACCTTGTTTGTCGAGTACTGATAACTTTCGTCCGCGCCATTTACCACCAATAATTCTTATAGAACCATTCATATAAAAAACCTTAGTTAGAATAGTTCTTGTGTGTTACCTTGTGAATCCGTCACGCTGGTACCAACTTCTTGCGATCCATATGTAGTTGGCTCTGTTCCTTTGATAAAGTATTCCGACATAGTTCTCGCGCCTGAACCTGGTAACATACCGGTTCTCTGATCGATAGTGACAGAAATAACATTATCTGGTTTCACATCTTGTTTCTCTGGTACATCTTTAAGAGCAACTTTCATATAGTCAACCCAAACAGGATTAGCTGTAACTGCCCCTGCTTCGGCACGGAAAGCTCGTCCTAGAGCGCGACGATGGTCATCAAAGCCCATCCAGACCGAGGTCACAATATTACCACCGAATCCTGAAAACCAAACGTCTTTCGATTGGTTAGTCGTACCGGTTTTACCTCCCACGTCTTTTCGACCTAGTGCTTTTACACGCCAAGCAGTACCTTGCCAATCCGAACCACCAAAGACAATACTACGTAATCCATCTTTCATAATAAAGGCAATACCGCTATCAACAGTATGTGGTGCATATTTAGGTGTTAGATCAGTAGTTTTGCTGTCTTTATCAATATCGGGTAAAATTAAGTTATCTTCTGATTTAAGATTCGCCGCTTCCGGCTCTTCATTACCAGTCTCATTCGACTCGTTCTCAACATTATCTAACGAGACTGAAACAGAATCAAATTTCACCACTTCACCTTTACAGTTTTGACAAGCAACCAATGGTTGGTGTTGATAAATTACGCCACTATCATTGTCATATTCGATTTTTTCAATTAAATATGGAGTAATTAAATAACCACCATTAACAATCACCGAATAAGCACGGGCCACCTGCAATGGTGTGAATGAAGCCGAACCTAAAGCAAGTGATTCATTGTGTGAGATATTCTCTTTTGGGAATCCAAAACGTTCTAAATAAGTAGCTGCATAGTCAATACCAATTGCACGTAGTGCCCGCACCATCATCACGTTTTTAGACATCCCTAAACCGATTCGCATTCTTAATGGACCAGCGTAAGTCGGTGGGGAATTTTTTGGACGCCAAGTTACACTACCTGTGGTGCGCACAATCGGTGCATCATTAAGTAGTGTTGCCATAGTTAGACCTTTCTCTAAAGTCGCCGTATAAACAAATGGTTTAATATTCGAACCTAATTGACGTAAAGCTTGTGTTGCGCGATTAAATTTACTTAAATTGAAATCATAACCACCAACAATCGCTTTAATGGCTCCATTATTAGAATCAAGAGAAACTAGTGCAGCATTAACGGCTGGAATCTGTGCTAAAGCCCAATTTTCACCAGATTTTTTAACCCAAATCAGCTGACCTGGTTTTAAAGTATCATTAACCTTTCTTGGTGAAGCCCCTTGTTGATTATCAGTAATAAATTTTCTTGCCCATTTCATGTCTTGAAAGGCAATGGTAATATTACTTTTATCGGATAATACTGCTTTTGCTTTTTTATCTGAAGATTCTATAACCACAGCAGGACACATACCGCTATAGCAAATATATTTATGTAAAGCTTCTTGAATTTGTTCCTCACTCAATGGCGGCTCATTATGTTGCCATAATACTTTTTCAGGGCCACGATAGCCGTGTCGCATATCATAATCAATAATATGTTTTTGTACAGCTTCGGTTGCTGCCACCTGATCCGTTTTAGAGATTGTAGTATAAACTTTATAACCATCGGTATAGGCGTTTTCACCAAATTTATCGTACATAAACTGTCTTGCCATCTCAGCAACATATGGTGCCGAAAATTCAATTTTTGGCGTATGATAACTTGCGTTTAGCGGTTTTTTAATCGCTTCATTGTACTGAGCTTGGGTAATATAATTTTGATCTAACATACGTCCTAAAACCCAATTACGTCTTGTTAACGCTTTTTCTGGATGCGACATTGGATTATAGGCAGATGGCGCATTTGGTAAACCGGCAAGTAATGCGGCTTCATCAATGGTTAACTGATCTGGCGTTTTACCAAAAAAAGTATATGACGCGGCAGCCACGCCATAAGCACGCGAACCAAAGTTAATCATATTTAGATATAACGCCATTATCTCGTCTTTAGATAATTCTCGCTCCATACGGATTGCAATAATCATCTCTTTTACTTTACGAGAAATACTCTTTTCTGGCGTTAAGAAGAAGTTTTTTGCCACTTGCTGGGTGATCGTACTACCACCTTGTGAAAAGTTCTTGTCCTTCAACCCGATATACATAGCACGCACAATACCAATTGGATCGATACCGAAATGTTCATGGAAACGTGCATCTTCGGTAGCGATAACCGCATTGACAATAATTGGTGGAATTTCATCATATTTTAGTGGAATTCGGTGACGTTCACCAAAAACAGCAATTAATTCACCCTCTCTACTTAATACTTGCATTGGTGTTTGTAAACGAACATCTTTTAGTGTCGCAACATCTGGCAAATCTTTAGAATAATGGCTGTAACCGGCGATCCCAATCACTAAACCCATAAGTACTAAACCGATGAAAAGTTTAAGACAAAATTTTAATATTTTTAATATTATCACAAATCATTCCTATCCAATTGATTTTAAATCAAAGTAAGATAATAAAACTGTATATATTGATTCCAATCCATTTTTAGCCGATGAGTATACTACTTACTCGAAAAGACTCAAAATAAAAAGCGGCTTTAATCTATTTTTTTAAAATTATTAAAATCCATCAAACAATTATTAACCTATTAAATTTAAAGTAGATTTACTTTTTATATCACTTATAATTTCATATTCCATTACTAATTATTTTATATCTTAGCTTTTGCACAAAACTTGATGAATAAGTTATAAAATAAATACCACATTAGTTTAATAAAGGTTAAACGTTTGATTGACAGTTTTTCAAAGTCAGTAAATTCTCAAATAATTTTGTGCATTATCTCACAATATTTTTATATTTCTAAATATAACTGATGAAGCGAATAAATAATTGTGATTTATACAATTTGAATGATATTGCTATGTGGAGCACAAAACTGACCCCTTCGTTATTACAATATTTAAGTGCGACCTGCTTTTATGTTATTTTGATTATTGCTTGCTTAGTTCAATTAGCTCATACCGAGTTGAATAGTTATACCTTTATTTTAATTTTAATATTGATAATTGAATGGTGGCGAAGTATTTGTTATTTCAAAACCATTCAGGGTGAATTTGCGCTATTTGAAAACATATACCAAATTTATTGGCACAAACAACGTTGGTATTTAATGCGAAAACCGCTACTTTTACGTTATATAATGATTATCAATTTAAGATCACGGCGAAATAGTAAACGAAGAGTATTATTTTTAATGATCGATAACCTTGCGCCTAATGATTGGCGCACACTTCGTTACCATTTTAAAAATATTGACTTACCTATATAAGAATTAAAGATGACCAAATACATCTTTATGAATGCGATTTTTTAATCCAATACTCAAATGGGATGGATTCAATCCGTGAGTTAACTAATTCGTGGTCCATATGCCGACAAAAGCTAGGAATATCACGAGTTGTGGCCAAATCATCAGCAATAACGTGTAATATTTGACCAATAGATAATTCCCTAATTTCTTTACGAACAAGCATAATCGGTTCTGGGCAACGTAAACCTAACGTATTTAATTCTTTATCAACAATCATAATTAATAAAATAATTAAAGTAGAAGATTAGCTAAATAGTGGGATACTGCATCATCAGCATTAGAACCAATAACTTCCAGCTCAGGAAGTAATGCCTTAAGTTCAGGGCTTGCTTCTTTCATAATACAACCCTTACCTGCCATTTTTAACATCTCATAATCATTCATACCATCGCCGAAAGCAATACTGTCTTTAAGTTGACACCCCAAGCTTTCAACAACTAATTTTAATGCACTTCCTTTAGTCACATTTTCGGCCATAACTTCAAGGCAATTTGGTGTTGAAAACGCGATACTAACACGATTACCAAATTGCTTTTCAATTTTATGTTTCAATTCCACTAAATAATGATTGTGTCCAACATCAGAGGTTGTAAAATAAATTTTCGCAATGTCATTTGTTTCAAAGTTACTCGGATCGAAAAATTGATATTTAAATTGTGTATCAACGAAAAAGCTTAACGAATAAGCATCTGGTTTATTAATTAACCAATCATCACCACGATACACATGCGTATAAATATATGGACTATCTTTACAAATTTGCGCCAACTCACTAGCCGTATTAGGCGCAAAACTACGACTAAACACTAAATTACCTCGACTATCGTGAATTCTTGCGCCATTTGAAGTAATCATAAAAGCATCAATTTCCATATTTTCGCGCATTTGAGTAACATCGATATGATGTCGACCAGTCGCAAAAGCAAAATGGATACCCATTTCACGTAATGCTTGAAGAATTTTTTTAGTGAATGGTGATAAGCTATGTTCAGTATTTAACAAAGTACCATCTAGATCTGACGCGACAAAATGAAACATGATATTCTCAACTTTAATAATAATTTTTGATTTAAGTGGATATAGTTTGCAAAGAGTCAATTAGCTCAATACAAAGCAATAAAATATGATAGCGTATGATACAACTCCATCGATATTTACTCAACTAATTGTGGAGTAATAAAAATCACTAGTTCACGTTTTTGATATTTTTTATCATTATATTTAAACGCATTACCAATAATTGGCACATCTGCAATAGCTGGTACTTTCTTCTTACCTTTACTATTTACTTGCTGAAAAATTCCACCCAATACCACAGTTTCACCACTTTTAACTTTTACTTGAGTTTTAATTTCTTGTGTTTCAATAGCTAATGCTTCCCCCCCATCACGGCGTTTGATTGATTGACCGGTAGTGTTTTGGGTGATATATAGATCCAATATCATTTGATTTTCAGCAACAATTTTCGGAGTGACTTCTAAACCTAGCACTGCTTGTTTAAATTCAATGGATGTCGAATTATTACCACCATTCGACACCTCGTAAGGAATTTCCGTTCCTTGCTTAATTGACGCCATATTTTGATTTGCAGTTAACAAATTTGGGCTGGCAATAATTTCTAGCTGATTTTCCGATTCTAATGCGGAAAGCTCCAAATTTAACAAACCACCCGACAGTTTAGCTAAATTAAAACCGACAGAAGACGACGGATGAGTCACACCTAAGTCAATATCTAGCTGATTAAAAAATTGTGAAGATTTGCCTGAATATCCCCATTTAATCCCTAACTCTTCCATACTCTCATCACTCATCGTCACAATATGGGCAGAAATATGAACTTGTGGAATAGGTTGATCCAAGATTTTAACTAATTTTTTAATATCAGCAAATTGTTTCGTCACGTCGGTAATAAGTATGGAATTGGTTCGCTTATCCACCATCACCTTTCCGCGCTCAGATAACAACCCTTGCTGTTGAATGGTTTCAACTAAATTATTAGGATCGGCATGATTAATCGCAATAGTTAATAAATTTAACGGCTGGTTTAACTCCTGCCCTTTCTGCTCTAACAACTCCCTTTGCGCTAACACATCCGGCTCAATGGATTTAGAGACAAACAAAATATTGTCTTCAATTTTGACCTGTAAATTTGCTGAATTTAACACAACTTCTAATGCTTTTTGCCAATCGACATTGTGAAGTTTAATGGTTTGCTTAGCTGATATATCATCCATCATTACCAAATTCATCTGCTTATTATCAGCCAATGCCTGTAAAATAATCGCAATATCCGTTTGATGAAAATTTATTGAAATAAGCTCTCTTGATTCACTCTTTTCCAAAGCTATAGGATCTGCCAAACATGACATCACAAAAATCATTAGCAAAATTATTAAACATAGCTGCCTTGAATTTTTTGCCAATTGGCTAACTAATTGACGAAATGGTTGATTAGTTTGATTCATTAATTACAACCTCAAATAAAAATCTTATCTTATTTAGTTAACGGCATTGTCCATAACACCTTATGGTTGCAATACTCAGGTAAATTTGCTTGCCATAGAATTTTATCGCTCATTACTGCTTGAATCGTCCACGGAAACAAAATATGCGGCACATTATTATTGGTAATCGCTAGCCAATCACTATCGAGCAAAAGCCATACTTGCTGATAATTAGCACATTGAATAGACCCTCTAAACTGCCAAGCTTGGATCTGTTTATTCAAAAGATCGGTTTGTTCTTGACAACCAAGCTCAATTGTTTGCAAAAATGGATCTCGTCTATCATCAGCATAAATTGTAAAACAGTAGCTCATCAATGCACATGCGAATAAATGGTGTCTCATGGTGAATCCTCTTTAAACAACAAACTAAATCTAATTTGCAAATAACCATCTTGCTTACTAATAGAAAGGTTTTGAAAATTCAAATAGTAAAAATCGTCATTAAAATCACTAATAAATTGCATAAAATCAGCAAACTGCCCATATAATTCGACATCCCAATAAATTCCCGAATCATTTTGATCATGTTTGAATAACGTTAAGCTTAAATGATTACGCTCAATGGCTTTAGCAAGTTCATGCTCAGTTATCAACGTTAGCGAACTATTTTGAGCGGCTTGATAACGTTCAATTCTTGCTTGAAGGGATTCTGTTTCAATTCGCTTTTCTTTATATAAGGTCATTTGCTGATCAATCTGCAGCTTTAAATCTTTGATAAAAAATTGATAACCAATAAAAAACAGTGTTGACGGTAACAAAATGCAAATTAAGTATTGTTGCCAAATTGGTCTCTCTAAAAAATCATTATTCATTTAACTCAATATCCATTTGAAACAACAAACTATCATGACTATTTTCGATATTTTTTACTTGGCTGTTCTTCACATCATGATTCGAAGAAACTTGCTGGTTAAAATTGATAATATCTACATAATTAACACTTCGACCGATAATTTTTATTTTTTGAGATTCATATTCATACAGATTCAACCAAATCGTTGTCGGTAGTTTTTCTGAAAACATCTGTAGCGATTGTTGGATCTGTTTTTGGCTTAATGACGGATGGGGTATATAACCTGACAATTCAGCTATCAACCGCTGTTGTGATGCTTGCTGATCGGATAATAGTTGGGAATATTGATCTAAGTCTGACTGGACACTGATCAGAAGATAAAAAAAATAACAAGTCATCACTCCAATCAAACTAACAGCAAAAAGAAGCAACTGGAATTGGTGTTGTTTTGTTTTTTGCTTGCGCCATGGTAAGAAGTTAAATAAATTACTTTCAAAATGACTACCCACAAACAACAAACTAAAACCATATTTTTGGAGTAATTCTAACCAATTATTAACCGTATCTCGCTCACAGACAGCAATCATCAACGTTTTAGGTGAAATGGACACAAAATCAAAAAAAAGCTGATCGCCCAACTGTTGAAAGAGTTTATATAAAGATGCTTCAACATATGTGACTAATTCGGTTGGCGTTAATTTTACCTCAGGATACGCAATTTTCTGATACTGTATATAATCATCACCTAAATTCAATTCAATCGCAGTTAATCTAGGAGCTTGCTGTTTTAAGTTTTGAATAAAACGGTCAATATCAGTCCAATCTTGGTAAACAAGCTCAATAAACTCTTTATTCTCATCTCCATACGTTTTAGTTTCTATTATTTGATAGCGCAATTGCGTTGGCTCAACATAAATTACCACCCGACTTTTATTAAAAACCTTCATATTCTGTTTACATAGGTTGATAAACAATATCGCGAAATCTTAAACACAAATATTAAGAAATAAACCGATAAAATCTATTTTTGCGAAGCATCATCCAAAAAATGACTAAAATTACACCGAATAAGGCTAATTTTTGGGAAAAGTGAAAAAAAAGGTTGACTGAAATAAGACACGCCTTATAATGCACATCCACACGGTAAGGGTGATTAGCTCAGTTGGGAGAGCACCTCCCTTACAAGGAGGGGGTCACTGGTTCGAACCCGGTATCACCCACCAATTCTAACCGTGTAATTCTAAATTCATTTTTGAATTTTGGGGTGATTAGCTCAGTTGGGAGAGCACCTCCCTTACAAGGAGGGGGTCACTGGTTCGAACCCGGTATCACCCACCACTTTTACTTTCTTAATGGGTTGTTAGCTCAGTCGGTAGAGCAGCGGACTTTTAATCCGTTTGTCGAGCGTTCGAATCGCTCACGACCCACCATTTTTTTATTTCAAAAATCTAAAATTGAAATGTCTACTTCTCGCATATAGCATATCTTGAGAGATAAGTTTTATTTAGAGTAATCGGCGTTAAATAATCTAACGCTTAGAATAACCTTTTATTATTATATTAACATGCGTATAAAAAACGTTGCCGTAGTTGACAATATTTTTTACAGATTACATTTTGATTATTCTAAATTTAGTTGTAGCTATCGCAATATCGTAAAGGCATCTTTTATCACTTAATCGGCATGAAATAGCATATGCTCTCTTTTTTGTTTTATTCCAATTAATTACCAACTCATGGCCTAATAATTAAAAAGAACAGCATATTAACATCGTTTTTTATCGATAACTTCATCTACAAAAATAGATTTAAAGCTAAAACCTCCAATTTTTATAGACTGCATTATTTTACCTTTAAAATTTTAGCAAGATGTAAAGTTAAGCTTTAATTCTATTGTTTACTATAATCTTAGAACTATACTTGGTTGAGTTTTCATCTTAACTTGACTTGATTCGATTCTTTAACAAATTCAAAAAAATCTTGAGCGTTAAATCTAATGCCATCACAGAATCTATATATTCTTGTGGTGGTTTATAATAATGTTCCAAGGCCAGTGAACGGTAGGAGTCCGGCTCATAGAAGTAACTTTGCCAGTGTTTGTCATTATCGGCTTCAGCAATCAGTTTATGACCTTGCCAGATAAATTCCGTGGTTTTACCATTTACTGGTACGGCAGTTAAACGGGTCATAGCTGTAGGTAATGGTTTGACCACTTTGTTTAATCACCTTGATTAGACGATGTCGGCAATCATACTCATAATGCGTCCTTTGGTTTTTACCGCGCTTTTCGGCAATTAAATTACCAAAACGGTCATACTCAAAATGTTTATCACTAAAAAACAGTAGCCGATTGCCACGGTTCACTTTTGCTTCAAGCTGTGCTAAAGATTGTTTCTCACTGATTTTATTGCCGGTGGTATCATAACTAAACAGCTCTACTTTTTCCGCATGATGCTGTTAGCAGTTGGCTTGGGTTAAGTACCATCCGGGAGATAATCGCAATACACTGTCCATCTTCATTGCACTAATATTGCGTCTTATGACGCCATGCACGGGTAAATTAGCGAGACGGTATAGACTCCTCAATTATTTTTACAGACTAATCGCAATAAACTAAACCAAGGTCGAGCTTATCAGTTTTCTTTTTTTATCTAATCAGTCATTTATATAATTTAAAAAACAGAATTTTTTTAGTTTATACTCAATAGATAAATAGAGTTTAACCTGTGTTATCACTAATAATCCCTTTTAGCTTTTTAGTCCAATTATGCGCGATGAATTATCAAATTCCGCGGTGATTTGTTTTCCACCTTTAGTTGCGATTAGCTTTAAACCATCATCAAATATTATTTGATAATCTTTAGCCAGCAAATAGTGTTTTATCGCAGCATAGTGATTCACTTCATAATCGGCAATTAATTGTGGGATTACGCTAGCAACGCGGTAATGGGTGTCGTTCTCTTTATGAATTTGGTCAATATAATCATTATTAAAAGTTAACACAAGTGTACCTTGACCAAAATCAGCAATATAATAACCACTTGATTTAAACATACCACTAGCAATAAGTCCAAATAGATGTAGATCGTCTTCGGTGGCATCAAATTTAGGCGTTTTAAATAAATCAATATTATTCTCTTCACCATATTTTTTAAGCTCAAGAGACTGCTCAATAACATCTTCAGGAAGATCCGATTGTTCATTTGCCCAAGCCCAAAGCCAAGTCTTGGTCGAATGCGAAAAGGTTCCTAATAGCTGAAAAGAACAGTGTAAATCATCACCAAAAACAAGTTGCAGTTCATCCATGTCAATTTCCCAAGGCTTATCGACAATGACATCTTCTAAATCAATTTGCTTTTCAAAACCAATCCCTCCATATTGTTCAATAAGTGGTTGTAATGGATGTTTTTCTTGATGTTGTTTAGCATTAAGATTAGGTAGAATTACGCTATTGTCGTGTTGTAACGCTTTAATGTCTCTAGTCAAACGGCCATAAGGATCACTATTAATATAAAAGGGTGTTTTAAATTGAGCTGGAACTTCTGCTTCATGCTGCAAATGAGCGCCATAACCAGTTAGTGATATTGTCAATAACATCACTAAAGCTAAATATTTTTTCATTGGTATTACCGCCTATATTTCAATTATCCAACAATATTAACTTACAACTAGATTTAATAACTTTCCTGGTACACAAATTACTTTGCGAATTGTAGTATCAGTTAAGTATTTTTGAATATTGGGCTCTTGTTTCGCTTGCGAAGTAACAAATTGGTCAAGTTCTTTGCTTTTTGATAATAATATTTTCCAGAATTTCATATATCGTCCTTATTTTTAGATTTAAATATTACTCAATATTTTTAATAATTTAATTTTTATAAATTCATCCAGTGAAATTTTTAAGAGAATGTTGTCAATTTGCTACCTGTTATTTCAGCGTTTAAGTAGGAGAAATAACCTAACCCCTTTTTATTATAATTCATTTCCCACTTTATGCGCTCAATTATTAAGCAAGTAAGTTGTACAGTCAAGTTAACTTTTTTTATTCAAAATCATAGAGATGAAGATAGATAAAATCTACTATCGTTACCTATTGATGGGTTTCCGTTATTAAATCTGGTTTAATTTTCGCTTTATAAGATATCAAACTTATTATAATGCTTACTTAGTTTATTAGGCACATCGGTTGCTGCGGTTAGGATAAGTTGGAAATGAATGCAGGAAATAATGGTCTACCTGATTTGATCAATGAAATGTTTGACTGGATACTAAAAACAGTGGGGGAATACGGTTATGCAGCTAACGATTAATATTAGAAAAAGCCGGATGGGTATCCGGCGGTCACTGCTCAGAACATATATACCGATAAGAGTATTTTGATGGTGTAATATAAAATATTCGGCTACTTTCTCTTTTTTATCTAATCAGTCATTTATGTAATTTAACTAGCGTTTTCTATATTTCATGTCCGATTAATATCCTGTTAATAGAGTTTTACATGTGTTATTACTAATAATTCCTTTTGGCCATTGGTTTAATTATGCACGATAAATCACCAAATTCTGCACTGATTTAGTTTTCTTCTTTGGTTTTGATAAAATCTGAATCATCACAAGATGTATCAAGATTACGTAAGCGCAATGAGTCGTCAAATTCTGCGCTAATTTGTTTTTCACCTTTGGTTGCGATCAGCTTTAAACCATCATCAAACGTTATTTGATAATCTTTAGCCAGCAAATAGTATTTTATCGCAGCATAGTGATTCACTTCAAAATTGGCAATATATTGCGAGATTACGCTAGCAACGCGGTAATGAGTATTGTTCTCTTGATGAATTTGGTCAATACGTTCATTATTAAAAGTTAACACAAGTGTACCTTGACCATAATCAGCAACATAATAACCACTTGAATTAAACATACCACTAGCGATAATTCCAAATAGATGTAGATCGTCTTGGGTGGCATCAAACTTAGGAAATTTAAATAAATCAATATTGTTCTGTTCACCACATTTTTTAAGCTCAAGAGACTGCTCAATGACATCTTTAGGAAGACCCGATTGTTCATTTGCCCAAGCCCAAAGCCAAGTCTTAGTCGAATGCGAAAAGGTTCCTAATAGCTGAAAAGAACAATATACATCATTGCCAAAAATAAGTTGCTGTTTGTCCATATCAATTTGCCAAGGCTTATTGTCAATAACACCATCTAAATCCATTTGTTTTTCAAAAGCAAGTCCAACATATTGTTCGGTAAGTGCTTCAAATGAATGTTTTTCTTGACGTTCTCCAGTTCGAACAACCTCTTGATTTTTTCTTAATAAATTTTTAAAGAATTTCATATATCATCCTTTTTAATTATAAATATAACTCATTTTTTATGTACTTGATTATTAGGCATATAAGTCATGTAGTCAAGTTTACTATTTTTATGTAAAATCATAAAGGATGATCGAGTCGATGCATATTAAGAGTGAACTATATTTAAAACTACTACTTAAAAACATACTGCACTTACTGCAAATTAAAATCATTAAGCCTTAATTTAAATCCACTATAATGGATATTTTTCCCATTTATCGTTTCTGCGTCTATAGACTTCTTTTTTGTCGATTCGCCACCCTTTATTTTTATAGTGAAGTGTATAACGATAGCGATCTTCCATGACGGAATGCTCTTGGGTTTCAATAACAATTTTATTTTTCTTTAACACTTCGGTTGCCAGTATTTCTTCATCGGGAGAATATTCTGGTGGATATTGAGTATTTAAACCTCTCCCAAATTTTTGTTCTTTTAAGGTACGGTTGATTGCGGGTGTAGTTGATAGGAAAAATTGAGTTGATTACAACTCAATGCTATTGCCCTAAGGCAATAGCATTGAGTAAAACAAATACAGCGTTAAAGAGTCAAACCATAACCTAACGGATAAAGCGCTTTCATGTCATTTGGTAAATCAGAAGATTGTTTTAAGACACTATCCATTGAGTCTGGTAATGCAAATGGTAATTTGGCTTTGTAAGGTTTGCTATCGAATAATCGTTTAAATAGTACGTCATCTTTAACACCAAAATTAGCAATCAAGGCATTAGCATTTTGTTTAACTTGTGTTAAAACGGCTGGTCTATCGAGATAGACCGTTACAATAACAGGATGCTTTTTGCTCGTTTTATTGATGAATTTGATGTCTTTATCATCTGCCACAAAATCTAGAGAACCTTCATGATATCTTGCGCCAAAAAAGTAGTTTTTATGATTTTGTTCATAAGGCGCATTTACACGAGCGACAACCACATCAGCTTGTTCTAGTTTTTCAACAATGGTGACTTTGCCTTTAAGGGCATTTTTAGCGTCATCAGCAAAACCATATAAATAGACTTTACTTTTCGCTTTCAATGGTAAAACTTTATCTTTATTTTCTAACAATACTAGTGAGTTAAATTGTGCTTCATCGGCAACTTTTTGGAAATCCTTATTGCCTACAAAACGACTGGCTTGATTTGGATCGGTATAAGGATTTTCAAATTGACCTAAGGCAAATTTTTGCGTCAAAATAGCTAAAACGGCACTATCAATTGCTTTTTCGTCCAATTTATTATTTTTTACGGCTGACACGATAACCGAACTATCACTCACACCACCAAATTGTTGAACCCCAGCTTGGATTGCTTTGATAAAGCGTTGCTCAACAGTCAGATCTTCTACCCCCCAAGACATTCCTTCAGCTTTAAGTGGCACATCTGGCGGATTACCATTGATACACATCTCATTACAGTCTTTAGTGATATTCCAATCACTAATAATCACACCATTAAATTTATACGTATCGCGTAGCAGATCTTTCAATAAATAGCTATTAAAGCCACCGCCAACCTGCTCGATTTTGTGACCATTTAACTCAGCATTTTTTAAAATGGAATAAGTCGGCATAACAGCTGCTACATTAACTTCGAATGCACCAGTAAATGGAATAATATGTTGTTCTAAACTGTCTTTTTGCGTATAAAGTGCATATTTACCATAAGAACTATGGCTATCAAACCCATTTTCGGCCGCACCATAACCCACCCAATGCTTAACTACCGCAGCCACACTTTGTGAGTTTAAACCAAGCTTACCATTTTGTACGCCTGATATATAACCACGAACCATTTTTTTACTTAACATTGGATCTTCGCCAAATGTTCCTTCAAAACGAGACCAACGTGGCTCAGTTCCTAAATCAGCCATTGGAGATAACGCTTGGGTAACGCCTAATGAACGATACTCTTGTCGAATAATATTACCATACTCATTAATCGCAAGCTCATTACCAATCGCGGCCATACCTAAAGTACCGGGCCATTGGCTAAAACCTGCTTTACTTGTCACTTTATTGCCATAAAAGAAGGTGTTTCTAGGATCAACACTTATCGTTAAAGGAATCCCCAAACGTGATGACTCAGCAATTTGTTGTAATTGATTATTTTGCTCAGCGAAATTCTTAGGATTTACCTCTAAACGAGTAATTAAACTATTTACCTTATCATCAAGTACTAGCTGTTTAATTTCATCTAGATTATATTTATCACCATGACCAAGCTCATCACCTATACTTTTGGCATTACCATGCATCATCAATCCGGCTTTTTCTTCTAAAGACAACTTTGTCAGTAAATCTTGGGCGCGCACTTCAGGAGACAAACGCCAATCTTCAAAAGGAGATAATTTGCCATCCCGATCAAAGTCCTTAAATTTCAGATTATCAACCACAATATTCTTTAATTGATAGCTTTTAAGCTCCGCTTGCTTAATAGCCAGCACCTGACCCGCAGCCAATGTTGCACTAATTAATAATGCCAATTTAACGATCTTATTTGTCATATGAACTCCTTATCTAATCATATCCAATCAACTTTTAACAAGCGATAAACCAATTCCGCCATAATTTATTTTCGGCAAATTTAAAACAAAAAAACCTAAACACTTTACTAAAAAATGCTTAGGTTTTGCCTGATTAGCCAGCTATAAATACGCCGTCTACAGTAACAATCCAAATTATTACCGATAAATTAACACCAATTTAAATATCGTATAACATAGAAGTTTAATAATTGTGATGGATATCACATTATGTGAATGGTTAATGAAGAAAAACAAAGTAGATTAATAAAAAAATGTGACGCCAAAAACCTCATATTTATTAACCATAAATTACATAAAAAATAAGTCGGTAAGCAATATAAAACATCACCAGTCCAACAACTGAATCCAATGTGATCCACATTCGTTTTTGTTTAAATAGTGGTGTAAGCAATCTAGCTCCATAACCAATACTAAAAAACCAAATAAACGACACACAAACTGCACCGATTAAAAATGCCCATTTTTGCTCAAACGACAAGGTACCCGCAATTCCGCCAACAATTACCACCGTATCCAAGTAAACATGAGGATTAAGTAAAGTCACCGCTAGCGTCGATAGCACCACTTTAGCTAAGGAGTTATTTTGCTGCTTTGCCGAATCCACTTGTATACTACTATTGCCCCGCACTGCGCTTTTAAATGCATTAAACCCATACCAAAGCAAAAACAGTGCACCGAAAATAGCAAGGGTGTCGGTAATTAAAGGATTACGTTCAATAAAAGAACCTACCCCCCAAATACCAATTGTCATCAAACTAAAATCACAAATAAAACAGATGGCCGCCACAAAAAAGATATGGTTTTTCAATAACCCTTGTTTGAGCACAAACAAATTTTGTGCCCCAATAGCAATGATTAAACTCGCCGAGATCATCGCTCCACGTAAAATTTCGGTCAGCATTTAACCTAAAATCCTAAAAAATGAAAATAGGCATTATACAAAATTATTGATATTTGTATCATTATTAAAATGGATGATTACGCACTTAAAAAAAACGGTTATGATATGCAAACCGCTTAAACAAATTGATTGGTACTAAATTTAAAAGCACAAGGAAGCCCGATGATTGTCGAATTTATAATCTTATTGAGTGTAGGCGCATTTGCTGGATTGCTAGCAGGTATATTTGGCATAGGTGGTGGAGCTTTAATTGTGCCAGCATTAATAATGATACTTGATCACTTTGGTCATGGCGGGCAATGGATAAACCATATCGCTGTCGCCTCATCACTCGCGACCATTATTGGTACGAGCTTATCTTCCAGTTGGGTTCATAATAAAAATCATAATATTGAGTGGTCTATTTTAAGGAAAATGGTATTAGGATGCATTATTGGAACCATTGGCGGATCGTATATGACACCTTATATTCCCGGTGTTTGGCTAAAATGGATTTTTATCGCTTTCCTTATCTACACAGGTAGCAAATTCATTCTTAAAACAGAAAGTGTCACCAAAAACACTACATCATTACATAACGTAGTTTATATCATTATTGGTGGGCTAATTGGCATATTTGCTGCCTTGGTGGGGGTGGGGGGAGGTGTGTTAGTGGTTCCCTTCTTAAAAAAATGCGGTGTAGATATACGAAAAGCTATTGGCACTTCTGCTGCATTTACCTTACCAGTTGCGCTCGGCGGTACCATTGGCTATATCATTGCAGGATGGAATATTAAAGCGTTACCACAATACAGCTTGGGTTTTATTTACTTACCAGCAGTCATATCAATTATGCTAGCGAGTATACCTATGGCGAAAGTTGGAGTGCAAATTGCACAACGGTTAACAATAAATAAACTGATTAATTACTTTGGTACTTTCCTATTATTAATCGCCGTAAAGCTTATAATTTCATGATTTTTAGGTTTCAAAAACCCCGTTCCTCAACTTTTTTACTTAGAAACCTAAAGATTGTTTTTTAGGAAGGATTTTGAGCTTCAAAAAGTGCGCTCCTCAAAAATTTTGATCGTTTATATTGCTAAATAGCTGGAATAGTTAAGGGTATTGTGATAATACCCTTAATTTCCAATTAAAAATCAGGAACGGTAGCTGTTTTGCTAAGTCCGTAGCTATTAAATGTTCCTTCAACAGCCGTTGCACATTTTTGTTGTTTTAGCCACATAATAAAGTGTCGCCCTGTACTTTTGCTGGCAAAATGGATGTGTGGATAGTTCAAATGAACGCTGCCCCATTTTTCAAGCATCTTATTTTTTACTTCGGTTGACCATTTACCTTGTACGGTTAAACGCTTTTCGGCTCGCCTTAAAGCGCTTTGCCCTTTAGGATTAACGCGAATTAACCGTAAATAACCTTTAACGCTTGTCGGTATAGGGGTAGTTGGCAGGGCAATTGTGTAGTCGCTAACCACCGCTTGCAAGGCAGTTTTAAACAGTTGTAAATGCGTTTCATCGCCAAATATTCGAATAATACCACCTAAGGTACGATGTACATTATAACAAGGGAAGCTAACTGCAATATTGCCTTGATGGTTAACTAATACCTGATGCAGTGATTGCATAACTTGATTAATCACTTCAGTTTCAGTTATCTCCAGTTGTGGAATTGCCCGTAGTTCAAAATAGTGAGTAAGCATAATATTACTCCTTACCACTAGCACCAAATACACCACCACGAATCAAAACAGCGATAACATAATGTTGTTGTTCAAGCGTTGGTTTTTCTCCTTTCAGTACCCAATTATCAAATAAGGTATAAAAATCCTGTTTTTGTTTAGGTTGTCTAAAAGCATGTCCCATAGTAGTAACTGCACCATAAGGTTCAATGGCAATCGGAAATTCGGCTTTTTCATCATACCAAGTATCAATAGTTCGAATGGCATTGCTGATTTTTTGCGAGTGCATTGCAGCTTGACCATTTTTTTCATACAGGACTTTACTTTTTTCTTTGCCAGTATCCAAAATCAATTCTTGTGATGGATAGACCTCTTGCCCCAATCCCATTTTTAATTTGGCTTGAATATCGAAAATAACAAACTCTTTGCCTAATAAGCCAGCTTCAATCAAGGCGGCAAGGTCATTCAGCGATTTGTCATCATAATCAAATGAATTTAATTGATATTGCTTAACATCACTCACTTCAATCGTTGCTATTTTGCCATCTTTTTTACGAGTAATGCTAATACTGATTTGTTCAGCAGTCATACGATTACGCCATAACCAACGACCATTTAATATATTAATTGCATAACGTTTAGCTAGTGCTTGCATCCCTTCAGCCTTAATATAGCTTTGAGTCGTTTTGGTTAACTCTTCTTGGTAATCAATATCATTACAGACTGATGGCGAACCTAAGAAAGGTAGTACTTTACAGCTCCATTTAACCACTAAGGTATCTTTATCGGCATCAAGCGCTGCCACATCGACTGTTTGTAAATTAGCTTTTTGAATTTCAGCGTCTAATTTAGCCGGATCATTTGCTAAAGCATTTTTAAGCCGATTCGAAATGGTACCGCGAACAGATTTTTCAGATAATAAAACTGGTGTTAATTTTTGATCATCATGGCTCTTTTGCTGGGCAAAAATGGCATCAGAAATATCAAAACTACGTTCAAAGGCTAATACTGATGCGGTAGTGATTTTATCTTTACTCATAATTCATTCCTTTTTTCAATGCTAAACTTGTTTAATTAATCTTGATTAATAATATAAATATCTGCGTCATTCGATTGCAGTTCGCTGCATTTATAACGCCAAAATGCTTGTGATAAATTGTCTTGTAACCTTAGTGGAAATACCCACTTACCTAATCCATAAATACATTCGACAAATTGTGTTGGATATTGATTACTACGGGCATGTTCAACCATTCCTGCGTCAAACAGTGGTGAAATAGCTTGATAACCAAGTGGTATCGGCACTAACCAACCTCGCCCCTGCTTGACCGAGGTGGTTTGCCATTGATCTTTTTCTTGCGGATGATGATGCAACATGGCAGTTTCAACTAACGCATCAAGTGCAGTAGCATTCGGATCTTTTTGTTGTAGCTCGGCGGTGATTTCCTGTAACTCTTGCTGTGCTTCAACCAAGACAAAGGCTGGTAATAAAGCTTTAATTAATATATCTCGATCTTCTGCGCTAGAAGAAGAATATAACTCTATTGAAGCAATTTCAGTAATATAACCACCAGCAATACGTTGTTGGTAAATTTTTTGCTCAACTTGTTTGACGAATTGTTGCTGTAGCTCCTTACTAAATAATGCCCTACGTCCTTCAATTTTCACTTCAACAATTAAAGAAACATCAAGATCAACCCGTCCTTCTTCGATAATCGAGCGGGTATCACCATTTTTAGCTAGTGGGTTGCGAGTGAGTCGAAATGTATAATCAGTATAATTATTAGGTCGATAAACTTGTACATCACACTCATGACAAGCGATTAATACGCCATCTAAATAAATAGGATGATCCGACTCAATTTTTCGATTTAAGGCATGGATCGCCCCTAAAAAGCCCGAGATAGCCGGAAAACCATAAGTTAATGGACTGGAGATTGCATTGGCGTTGTGAACTTTAATATGGTCAAATAGAAGATAGTATTTTAAAGATGCCATTAATTTATCCTCCTACCTCGTGGTTTATTGGATTTTAATACAAACCGAAACTCTCTGCGCCATTTTTCAAATTCTGGGTCTGAAAATTGTTCTGAAATGTGACCGAACTTGTCTTTTAGAATTGTTTGTATCCAGAAAGCAAAATCTTTTTCTAAATTAACGTGCCAATCAGCTCGATTATATTCTTGTTTAAATTTTTCTTCTCCATCTAGATTTGCTCTATTCGGATCAAGCCAAAGTTGCTGTTCTAATTTTAATGAAGATTCACGACTCCAACCTGCATATTTAGACGTTTGAAGATGTTTAACATACTTAAAAATCATCGTTAAAATCAGAAAAAAAGATTCTCTTCTGTTGCTTCTTCGAGAAAAATCATTTTTTTCAGCATTAATGGTTTCAAATAATAATTTGAAGCCAAATCGACAATAATATTGTAAAGATCTGTTAAAAATAGTTTCTTGTTCATTTGAAAATGATGGATAAGAAGTTTTACTAAATTGAGGAGGCAAAGAAGGCAATAAGAAATTACGTCCCATTTGGCTACCTATAAGTTGGCTAGCATTTTGCGCATTACTTCCACCCAATTTAACGACAGCAAGATCATGAAAAGATATATAAGATTTGTGTTCAATATTCTTTATTCGTCTTTGTTCGCGTACTTGTTTATTTTCTTCCGAAAATCTAGCCTGTACTTTTTGGTAAACTAGATGGCATAAAGATGATGGATGCAATGGAATCAATAAGCGATAATTATCCTCCTTTTGTGATAAATAACTTTCTTCACTATTCGGCCAATATAATTGTTTATTAAGCTCAGAAGCTTGCGGTTTACTCCAATTATCATTAAGAAATTTACTGAAATTTTCTAAATAAATAGTTGCTTTATTTTCATCATCTGATAAAGCTTTTTTAACTTCTGGATGACGGTTAATAATTAACTGTAGAATAGTTATATCATCTTTAACAACCTGTTTCAGTAGACCAAAAATATCTAATGCCGATGCACCACCTGTTGCATCAAAGGGTAGCTTATCAATTGTTGCAGATGAGATAAAATTATTAAAAACATCAGGTTTTATTTGAGTATTGTAGTTCGCATTACTTCCTTTAGAGCTTGGGTGAATACCTTTTGACAGGTGGGTCGCAATGAGGATCCAAGAATAACGACGTGTAGCGGCATCTTCCATCCAAGTTTCAAAATCAAATCTATTACTAAGTTCTAAAATCCTTTGTTGAGATTCATTAACAGTCTTTTGATCGCCTGCCTGTTTGGCTTTTTCTAATTTGGTCAGTTCACTTTTATAACTGCTGTTATTAGCAAGCCGTTGCTGAAGAAAGTCGACAATAACCTTTCTTATATCTTGCCAAGAAATATGATTCATTGGCCCTCCTTATATATTCCAAATACTAAACAAAAAAGGCTTATACAATTAAGTATAAGCCTTTTGTTTCGTTTTTATGCTACTCTAAATTTCAAATATGAACTTAATCTATTGATTGCATCCATATTATAAAACCACTCATTGTTCTTAATACGACAGTATGTAGTTTGATTCAATTCTAGGTTTTTAATCAATATTTCAACTTCTTTTCTAGTTGAAATATTAAACATTATCATAATATCTTTGACACTATAATCTTTAGATCGATCTATTGAATCAAAAATAATAATTTCATCATTAGCAGCTTTTATATTAACCATAAATTTTTGCAATTTAACTAAGTCTTCTTTACCAAAGCTAATTTGACACCGAAGTATTAAATGTTTAGAATTATTCATTGTTTTTTCCATTCTAATTAGGTTTAAACACTTTTCCTTGGATGTGGTACCATCTGAGGAAAATCTTACAGTGATAGAATCACGAATTAGAATATAACGAATTAAAAAAGGTTAGTCAAATTTATTTTAAAAATAAACTAAATATCATGGGAAAGATAACTGTCTACTTAGTGTATGAATATAAAAAATTTCATGGGAATAAAAACCGCCTATACGGCGGTAAAAATATTAAATATAAACAAAATTTCATGTTTCTAAACTACCTATACGGCAGTGCAGTTAAGTATAGAGTAATTATTCAAGCATTACTAGCATGCACTACTCAGCTGATTATTTTCTATAAAAATATTTGAGGAAACACCTTTTTTAAATATAAAATTTTTATAAAAAATAATAAATAACCTCTCCTTTTAACCTCTATCTTTATAAAAACCAAAATAGGGATGAAAGCACCAGCGTGTTTCGCTATTCACATTAATAGTACAAAAATCATTAGCTAGTCGATAATGATTTTTATCTGGAAAATATTCTGCGATTTGAATAATCGCTTGCTCAACGGTATTGGTAAGCCATGGCTGTATCAGTGGATTGGTAAATTGCCAATTATCATATTTAAAATTGTAATTTTGTGTATCCTCACACTGTTCGTTTGGTTTTTGCCAAGCAATTTCGGCATAACTAAATCGGTATTCACCGTTGTCATCAAGTTGGCAAATATACTCATCTTGTGGTTGCTCTTGCAGCCTAAAAGGCGAGATTAACTGTAGATGAACACAATGGTGATGTGCTAAATCAGTTTGCCAATAACTGGTAACATAATTACTTTTGCGTACATTGATTGGAAATAAATTTGCCATAACCTTATGTTCTAGTTCTGCTAATGTTAAGCCTGCTTGCGAATCAGTCATAATGCGAGGAGTCGCATTAATATTTTTTAATTGTTTTGACGTTATCAGTTGTTCAGTCTTATGCGTTTTTAATAAAAATAATGGTTTTTGCTCAAACCCCGGTTTAGTAAAACAAGCGCTATTGACACCTAAATTGTTGCCGTTTTTCATCGCTTCTAAATTACTGCCAAGAATCGCCACATTGGCACTTTCGGCTATTTTTTCCGGTCTATGCCGCCAAACTCGTCCCACTAACTGAATAATTGAACGCATTGAAGATGGCTCAACAATAGCCCAATCATAATCATGGTCACGCCCAACTTCAGTAACCGGTGTGCCGATGACGATAAAAATATGATGTTGTTTATCACTGTCTTTTATTGCTGCACGGATTTCAGGGTGTTCAAATAATTTATTAGCATCACCACGGTTTAGAATTCTATCCAATTTTTCTTCTAATTGACTGCGCAATAGTAGCAGTTGTCTGGCATGATAAACCACCAGATGAAATTGAACATTTGCCGGTAACTCAGTTTGCTGGTAGATTTGCTTAGTGAGCGACATCACATCATCAATGTGCGCAAAGCGCATTAAACCGACACTAATTTTTTTGTTGGTTTGTGGATCTTGTTGATGATGCTGTAAATGAAAATGATAAGCTTGATCTAATAACTGTTGCGCCAATAGAGCATAGCCGAGATCTGAATTTTCTTTTTTATGTAATGAGTAATTTAATAATTCTAAAATTTGTCCTCGACGACGAATTGCCCCTTGTTGCAACTTATCTATTCTTTTTTTGATAAACTTCGTATGATGATGTTTAAAATTAACAGTATCAGCTATTTGTTCGACTGACTGCTGATATTCATCAAACCATCCACAAATAATCCCCTGATTAGACCTTCCTGTATTCTGATTCCAAATTTTTCGACCGGCTTGATAAGCATCAAACAAACCAGCAATCAGATCTGGCGTTAAGGTGGCTGAAGAAAGTAACACTTTACTGCCATAAAGTCCGGCTAAATGAACTAACCTTGCCAAAGCAGGTAAATCTCGCTGATCAAAATCATCCGGTTCATCTAAAATTAAATCTGCGGTAAGCAACCTTAAGGTAGGGGCAATATATTTGCCACCTCTGAGACATTCGCTAGCTTGCATTAAGTGATCAACGGTACATGTCACAATCGGCGCATAGATTAATTGACGAGCCTTACTATTTTCGATAATGGTACCAAGTTCACAGTCAGCAATACCACTTTCTGCCACATCAATATATTCATCGACTAATGATCCTGTCGATTCACAACCAAGCGTTTCTGGATTTATCTCATTTTCATTTTTAGTAATTTGCGGTTGATTTTCTAACTCAAATAGGGTCTTTGTTGCCCGACCACCAACCAAAATAGCCAAATGTTCATCGGTCAAATGCAATCTTTCACGTAATGCTTTACCTGTTTGTAAGGTTAATACTCGTAATCCTAAAGCAATCGTAAATCGAACCCCACGCTGTGGATTTGATAATGCATACATAATTCTCCCATTAGCTAAGGTTTTACCACAGCCGGTCGATGCCATATTAACGCCAAAAAAGCCATTATCATCACTTAATTGTTGATAACTTTTAGCTAAATCAAAAGCATGGTTTTGCCATTGAAAGCGTTTAATGATAGTGCGTTGCGTAAATGGCTTATGCTGATTAATTGCTGGTAATTCAGTGTTGATTTTAGGAAGCAAGCGAGCAAAACGAGCGGTAAAATTAGCAACACCTAATAGATGATCATCTAATCGTTGATTGGCTTGCTGGCTTTTATTGGTATTGGCGATAAGAATATCTTTAACCCTTTGGGCTTCTTTGTCATTGATTGATATGCTGGAATAGTTATGGTCAGCAACCATAAGGCTTAATCGTGATAGATGTAATAATAATGAATCAACATTGGTTAGTTGCATTAAAGGAGTGTGATGAATTGCCCTGCTTGCATAGCGACTTAATTTTTTAAGCCAAGATTGGCTTAAAGTTATATCACTTTTAAGTTGCCAAAAATCGGCGCTGTCTTCAATATTACTATTTCTAACCCAGTTTTCAACCGCAGTAAAAGTACTAAAGAAGTCATCTATAGTTAATCCCGAAATATCCATTTCTTGATTTTTTATGTCGTTTTTTGGATCTTTATTTTCTATATCTTCCTTACTAACAGATGTTAAAAACGGCATACGATGGTGTGACACAATTAACCAGCCAATCCATTGGGCTAATAATGGTAATTGAGAGAGGTCATTATTCTCTGTGCTAGTAAGATCATGATGCCAATCTGGTTTAATTTGTTGATAATCGGCAAAATTAGCTAAACGGGTTAAAACCTCTTGATTAGTATTACAATCACGAATCATCAATAAGAATAACTGTAATGAAATCCACTCATGGCGATACGGATCACCTGCCGGTCGACTTTGCCGTAATTTATCTTGAAAACCGACTGTCGCTTTGCCCAAATCATGCAATAGCGCAGCAATGGTTGCGATAAGTTGGATAGATGTGGCATATTGCCAACTATTTTCACTATCATTGCGTAATATATTGCGCTTAGTACGATTAGTTGGCACTCGGCCTTGTTGATTAAATTGACTTTTATCGCCAACAATCCAGAGTAGATCGGTTAGATTTTTTCCATGCGTCCAGTAACAAGCAACAGCAGTATTTTTTCGTGCTGTTTTACGTAATAATTTATACAGTGTCTGTAAACCATCGGCAGTCATCGGCGTTTGCCAAGTTCGTTCACCACAACGTTCAGCAAACTGATCGATAATACGACGTGTCTGAGTTAATGCATTTTTCTTGCATTGGCTAACCAGTAAAATATTCATGTTCTATCTGCTATCTGCTTCAATGTATCAATAATCATATCCAGTGCACCTAACTGTGCAAATTGAGAAATACATGCCTGTCGGAACTCTTTTTCACTATCACCTTGTTTAGCTGATATAAAAGCTTGTGGTAACACAATACCATCTTTAATAATATCAGCAGCATCAAATACTAGCCCCCCACGTCTGGTTTTGCCATGTAATATAGCCAAACCATGTGGTAAGCCTAATACCCAACAAGCTGTTGCACCTAATCCATAAGCTAAATAATTACCATGATCTAAAAATTGATTAGCAGGATCATAATGCTTACCACGTGAACCTTGCTCCCTTTTAAAATTATCATCTTGTAAAGTAAGTTGATTTGCCATGCCATAAAGACGTTTACTAATACGTCCTTCTGCAGCTAACAATGCTTGACTTGTTGTAGCATCATTGAACTGTTTTTCAGCATCGTTTAACAGCGTAATGAGTTGCTTATCGTCAACTTGCCAATCAAATTTCGGCCAACATTGCTGAATGATTTTGAGTCGCTGTTGTTGAAGGGTTTTAGCGGCTTGTAGGCGGAGATTATCGTCAAACCAAAATTGACACCAACTTTGCAGATATTCGGTTGCACGATATTCACTTTGTGGCGAAAAAAATTGGCAAGCAAATTCCGATTCTGTCGAGGAAAATAGAGGCGTTCCCCCTCCCCCACAAAAACCAATCATAACTCCTGCTCGAGAAAGTTCACGCACCGCAGCTTGAGTTAATGAAGTACCTGTACCAAGTAAAATACAGCTGGTATTGGCTATTGGAATATTCCAATATAATGACTGCTGCCCTTGATCGGTCACATATTCAACTCGACCACCATTGACTAAAACTCGACAATGCTCCAAATAATAGATATTTGCACGCTTGGAATGTAGAATCGTTTTAAGATCAGACGAATGAATCAAATCCATGATTATGAGAAAATAAATTCAATTTTTTAAATTATGACAAACTAACACTGTTTCAGGTAAAAAGCGAGTTTTTTAAATAATTATTTAAGAGATTTAATAAATGGTGTTATCGCCTATGCGGCGTTAAACTAACTGGGCGAACTGCAATATTAAATGCACTTTTTCTAAACCACCTATACGGCGTTAAACCATTGTTTATTGTTAATGTTCTTTTATTTTGTTTTCTAAACCACCTATACGGCGTTAAACACCCATCCTCTTTTTTTACTAAAAACTTTTCATTTCTAAACCACCTATACGGCGTTAAACAATTGCAAATTCATGATCTGAAATATGGCAAATTTCTAAACCACCTATACGGCGTTAAACTAGAAACCAATATAATATAATCATAGTTCAGATAAAGGTAAATGACAATTTTAATATAAAAACCCTTTTTTTACGGTTAATTTCAACTAATTGATTTTTATGAAATTATTTTTTTGCGTAAAAAAAGGGTTTATTATTGATTTAAAATATAGACTTTGAGAAATGCAAAAACCCCGTTCCTCAAAATTCTGGGGAACGGGATTTTTAATTGGCTAATGAATTCTTGGTTGTTAGCTTATTGATTTTACTAAAACTGGTTATAAATTTTATTAGCTATGATTAAAAGAAGTTTTCATAGATTAATTTGATGCTCATAATGGTTGAAACGGTGATTAACATTGGTCTTATTAATTTTCGTCCTTTAGCTATAACCATTTTTGCACCTAATCTTGCGCCGATAAATTGGCCAACTAACATAACTAAACCAATTGACCATACCACTTCGCCACCAGCAATAAAGAAGATTAATCCTGCTAGATTAGAGGTAAAGTTAAGTACTTTGGTATGGGCGGTTGCTTTAGTTAAATTAAATCCAGCCAGAGTAATATATGCGAGTGCATAGAATGATCCTGCACCGGGGCCAAAAAATCCATCATAAAAACCGATAACCAGCGCAGGAATCAAAGCAAACTGTAAAACCGAAAGCCGACTATTACGATCACTATCTCCGATTGTTGGTGATAGTAGAAAATAAAGTCCTACGCTGATGGTTAATATTGGTAATAATAATTTTAAGAAATCCGCTTGTATATGCATGACTGATAATGTGCCAAGAGCGGACCCAATGAATGCACAAGCAATCGCCCATTTTTGCTGTTTTAAATCAACCATACGCTGGCGAATAAAATAGAAACTAGCAGAAAACGAACCGCCACAACTTTGTAATTTATTAGTAGCTAACGCACTCGCTGGTGGTAATCCTACAGCTAGTAGTGCCGGTACCGTTAATAGTCCACCGCCACCAGCAATTGAATCAATAAAGCCTGCTAACGTCGCAATTAAAAAAAGTAAAGCCAGTAATTCGTAGCTCATGATTATTTTACATCACTACATTGGGCCCGATAGCGAAGATAATGATCCATTAATACGATAGCGACCATTGCTTCAGCAATAGGTACTGCTCGAATACCGACACAAGGATCATGTCTGCCATGGGTTGAAACTTCGACACTTTCGCCATTAATATTAATTGATTGTCCAGCAATTTCAATACTTGGGGTTGGTTTTAATGCTATGCTGCTAATGATAGTTTGACCCGAGCTAATTCCCCCCAAAATACCACCAGCATGATTTGATAAAAATCCTTGCGGGGTTATTTCGTCACGATTTTCACTGCCACGTTTATTAACTGCAGCAAAACCATCACCAATTTCAACCCCTTTTACTGCATTAATGCTCATTAATGCATGGGCAAGATCAGCATCTAATTTATCAAAGACTGGCTCACCTAAACCTACCGGAACATTTTCAGCAACAATGCAGACTTTAGCGCCAACTGAATCGCCCTCTTTTTTGAGCTGTCTTAATAGTTGATCAAGAGCCTCTAGTTTACTTTCATCTGGACAGAAAAAAGGATTTTGATCAACTTGTTGCCAATCATTTAATTGGCACTCGATATCACCCATTTGCGCTAAATAACCACGAATGGTAATACCTAACTTTTCATGTAAATATTTTTTAGCAATAGCACCGGCCGCTACACGCATGGCAGTTTCGCGTGCCGATGATCGACCACCACCGCGATAATCCCGAATACCATATTTTTTTTGGTAGGTATAATCGGCATGGCTCGGTCTAAAAATATCTTTTATTTTGCTGTAATCTTGTGAACGTTGGTCGGTGTTTTCAATTAATAATCCAATACTAGTACCAGTAGTCACACCTTCAAATACCCCGGATAGGATTTTTACTTGATCAGCTTCTCGACGTTGCGTAGTGTAACGAGATGAACCAGGACGACGGCGATCAAGATCGTGTTGCATGTCGGATTCGCTTAAATTCATTCCTGGTGGCACGCCATCAACAATGCAACCTAATGCAGTACCATGTGATTCACCAAAGGTTGTGACTTTAAATAATTTACCGATTGAATTTCCTGCCATAGTTCTTATTCCAATTTTTTATTTTATAGTTAATTTATTTAAAATAGTGCTGATAAGTCTTCAAGTCAGCCTGAGTGATTGCAAATACGCCAAATCCACCATGCTCAAAACTGATCCAGTTAAAGGGTACATCTGGATATTGTTGTTGTAAAGACACCCAGCTATTACCAACTTCACAGACTAATACTCCATCAGGTGTTAGATAGTCACAAGCATCGTGTAAAATTCTTTTTGCTAAGTCTAATCCATCAAATCCTGCTTCGAGTGCTAATTTTGGCTCATATAAAAACTCGTCAGGAAGATCATTCATATCTTCATCATCGACATAAGGAGGATTAGTCACAATTAGGTCGTATTTTTTATTCTCTAATTGATTAAATAGATCGGATAAAATTGGTGTAACTTGATATTGCATATCATGCAATTCAATATTAGTTTGAGCGACATCTAACGCTTCTAATGAAATATCGGTAATATCAACTTGAGCATCAGGAAATGCATAAGCACAAGCAATACCAATACACCCACTACCGGTGCAGAGATCTAAAATATTTTTTGGTTCACTACTGATTATATCTTTAAACTGATTATTAATCAGTTCACCAATAGGAGAACGTGGGATTAAGACCCGTTCATCAACGTAAAAACTATGACCACAGAACCACGCTTGATTAGTTAGGTAAGGTGTAGGTAAGCGATCATTAATACGTTTGTTGATGATCTCATTTAGTTGTTGTTTTTCATCATTAGTCAGATTTGCAGCATAAAATTCTGGAGGAATAAATAGTGATAAGCCGAGCGTAGCTAAGATAAGTTGTTTGGCTTCATCGATAGGGTTATCGGTGCCATGGCCTAAAAAGATGTCTGATTGACTAAGTTGCGAAGTGGTCCAGCGTATATAATCCTGAACAGTGCGTAAGTTTTCCATAGTAACTCCGAAAGATCGAGGAGAGGAAGAGATTAATCGTCACGTCAGGTCATTAAAGCTGAGGTAAATGCCAAGACCATATTAATAGATTTTGTTGGCAATGCTAAAGAACCTAATGGCTCTTTCCTTCGATGACTGAATAAATATTCATGGCGGTGAGGAAGGGATTCGAACCCTTGATACGTTGCCGTATACACACTTTCCAGGCGTGCTCCTTCAACCACTCGGACACCTCACCTTAATTTAGCCCTGCTTTTTGAAAGCAGGGTGCATACTATAATTATCTGGACTTAATTAATCAAGTCTTAATTCATAAAAACGATAGTACCAAACGTAATAAATACAGATAAGATTAGAACAGTTGCAACTAAAGCATATTTTAAGTCAGTACACATAGTTTTTACTCCTTACTTGTGATTTTATTGTTATTCTATTGGTTTATCTAAAGAAAGAAATCCGTTTAGAGTTTTGCTTGCTTCAATACTTGGATAATTTGGTATTAAGTCAAGTAGGATTTCTACCGATTCATCTAAAAATGGATCTGGCAGTTTATAATCTTTAGGTAGATCTTTTATATTTGCAATTGGCGCTAAACCAGCACGACTTAAGCGTTCGTTCATACGTTTTAGATCACGTTCATCGTTAGTTTTTTGTTCGGTTTCACGCGCTTTTTTGTTTAATGAGACAGTATATTTATCAACTTTTTTACTATTAAATTCTTTGATATCTTCTTCGATATAATTGAATTCAGGATTGTTAGCAATCCGCGCTTCATGTTGCGATTTTAAGTTGGCTAATAATGGTTTGATGTTGGCAACAGTTAAATAATCCGCCGAGCGAATTTTGTCCCACGGCATAGCATTATCTAAGAATCGTTCACCAGTTTCATCAATATATTGGCTTTTGGTCATTTCAATATCAGGATCAACACCTTTTAATTGGGTACTACCACCATTGATACGATAGAATTTTTGGACAGTGTATTGAGCACCACCAAGTTCAGGCCAGCTTGGGTGTAAGCGTGCATCAACTGGATATGAGATACCGCGTGATGTTTGTACAGTTCCTTTACCGTAGGTGGTTTCACCAACTATTACTGCGCGGCCATAATCTTGCATCGCTGCCGAGAAGATTTCTGATGCCGAAGCACTATAACGATTTATCATCACAACAATTGGGCCTGTATAATCAATGCCTTTATTTTTGTCGTCATAGGTAGTGATTTTTTGAAGGTTATCACGTACTTGTACCACTGGACCATTGTCAATAAATAATCCGGTTAACTCAATAACTTCAGCTAATGAACCACCACCATTATCGCGCAAATCAATAACTAAACCTTGTAATTTTTCGCTGTTGGCTTCTACTAGTAATGATTGAACTTTTTTGCTTAAACCTATATAAAAGCTTGGTATTTCAATAATACCAACTTTACCACGGCTATTGTTGATAACTTTTAATTTTGCTTCACGATCTTCAAAATGAATTTTGTCACGTTTGAGTTCAATAACTTTTGGTTTGCTGTTGTTACCGGCGGGTAAAATCTCTAATTTTACTACAGTATTTTTAGGACCGCGGATTTTGTCAACAATGTCGTCTAATCGCCAGCCAATTACATCTTCAATAGGAGAATTGCTTTGCCCTACCCCAATGATTTTATCGCCGACGGCTAATAATTTGCTTTTTTCAGCTGGGCCACCCGTTACAAATGACATGATCACAGTATAGTCATCTTGTTGGCTAAGTGTGGCTCCTATTCCTTCAAAAGATAGACTCATTTCAGAATCGAAATCGCGTTTTTTACGCGGCGCTAAATAGCTTGTATGCGGATCAATTTCGCGAGCAAATGCGTTCATAAAGACTTGGAAACAATCTTCGTTATTTGATTGTACAATTGTTTTTAAGACGCGTTTATAACGTTTGGTTAACACTTCACGAATTTGAGTTTCGTTTTTACCAGTTAATGCTAAGTTTAGTTCATCATATTTAACCCGTTTATCCCAATAATCATCAAGCTGTTTTTCGGTAGTTGGCCATGCTAAATCTTCACGTTTGAAGTTGATTTCATCTTTAGCCGTAAAATCCATTGGACGCTGTAATACTTCAAGTGCGTATTGATATCGGTTATAACGTTTTTGGAGAAACAGGTTATAAATATCGTAAGCTGTTTTTAAATCACCATCACTTAGTTCTTGGCCTAATTGTTCTTGATGAATACGAAATTTGTTTACATCATCTTGTAGAAAGATGGTTTTACTACCATCTAATAATTTGAAATAGCGATCAAAAATTTTAGCCGAGAATGCACCATCTAAGGAAAAATCGCGATAATGTGATTGAGTAAAAAAGTTAGTTACGCGTTTAGCAACAACTTGATGGACTTCATCTTGTTTTAAAATTGGAATTTGTTCTGTTACCGGTGCTTTAGCCTGAGCCGTTGTACTAACAATACATAAAAGGAGACCGAGTTTAATAAAACCTTTCAGTAACTTATTCATATAAATTCTCTATCGATTAATAATATGCTCAGGTTTGACCGTTAGTTCCATTCCTGTTCCCACTTTAACTTTGATTTGTTCTTTTTCGATTGTGATAATTTGTCCTTTTACTGGTCTTTTACCTACAATGACTCTAACAAAATCACCTATTTTCAAAGCTCGAGGTTTTCGAAAAGGTTTAGAGGCCGCCTTACGTTTGAGTTTAGCTCTTTGTTTAGCTTGTTCTTTACTTTCTTTTAATTGTTGCTGAGCATGTTCCATCTGCTCTTTGGTGATTACCTCAGTTGCGTTACCGTCTAAGTCGACACGATTTGCACCCTCTTTTATGGAATATAGGTAACGCCATCCCATAGTATAGGCCCTAAGCGCGATACGAAGTTTGGTTTTGCTCAATAACTCACTATTATCAAGGCGGGAAATAATATCTTGAAAGATACCAATTTTTAAAGGCTTGGCCTCCCCTTCAATAGTGAAACAATTCGGAAATTGTTGGGCTAAAAAATTAATAATCTCTTTAGTATTTGTTAATTGAAACTGATTTTCCATTGATTAATCCATTGCTACTAAAATTTTCTGACGATAAAGTATATATCAGCTTGTACAATAACACTAATTATCTTTTTTCTGAATAAAAGAAATAAAATCCTTGATACCGTTTCGCATCAACCATGAACTAACAATTGCTTGTTCTTCTGTAGATAATTGTTCAAATGCAGTCATCCATAGTTGCAGTGGATCGATTGGCGAAACAACATAAGTAGCACTTTCTTCCTCTAGGTACAACGCTTTTTTAACATCTATTGATAAGCTACTTATATGATATTCAATTGCTTTACCACGAACACCAGAACGCTTACGAGAAGTCCAGTTTTCTAATCTCGCTTTACGATTTATACCTTGTGTTGTTGATGGCATCCCTGCAATGTTTAATAGTTCTTTTGGTGAGAACCACTCTTTCATTCTAATAGTCCTATTTTTAAGAAACAAGAAAAAAGTTATAGAAATTAAAGAAACTTTGATACAATAATAAGAAACTGCTTACCATTCGTATTTAAAGTTAAATTATTAACTTACTAGTTTAGATAACTAGGAAGCATAACATAGATATTTAAGGTTATAAACTAAGAAGGAAGAAAAAAATGGATATTAAATCTAATGACTGGCATAAAGCAGATATTATTGCCGCATTAAAAAAGAAAGGAACTACTCTTGCTGAATTATCTCGCCAATCTGGACTAAGTTCCTCTACACTTAGTAACGCACTTGTTAGACCTTGGACAAAAGGAGAATCAATTATCGCTGAGGCGCTTAATTTAAAACCTTCGCAAATTTGGCCAAGTCGCTATATTAATTCAGTAACAAGACAGCCAATTAAGCGCGTTTTGCGAAAAAATTCAGATACTACATCAACAAATTGTTGAACGATAATAATCGAACCAATGCTATTAACAAACATATGGAAACATATAGAAACTTTTGGTTTTGTTTCTATATATTCCCTTTATTTTTATCTTTATTATTAATTTGGTTCATTTTTTATTTGCTTGATTTGTTTATTTTCATCAATGTTGATCCTATGCTATGATTAGACATCTCTTGATATTATTCATAATTTAACAGGCAATAACACATGAAAAATCTTAGTAAAATTTTGGTGCTTTTGTTTTCTATATTAGCATTATCTGCATGTTCACAAAAAAATTTTTTAGAGCAAGGTACACCACTTAGTCATGAGAAGGTAGATAAAATTGTTGAAGGTTCAACTACTGAAGTCCAACTTTTGCATATTTTTGGTGAACCCGCAAGTAAGGTCGTTCTCAATGCAAATGAATCAAAATGGACTTATACCTATTTGAGAAAGAGTTCAACGAATAATACAATATTTGGCGAAACGCAATACGATATTGTCGAAGGTACTTTAGAAGTGGTAATCAAACAAGGTGTTGTGACTTGGTTTAACTATTCCCAAAACAATAAACAAAAGAAGTGGTGATCAGCAGTTAATTTTTAAGCACATCAATTAGATGTGCTATTTTATTTATTTGGTTAATGGCATTTCTTCTCGTTAAACCATCTATCCTTAGATGGTTTATTTTTGTTCAGATTCCATCCATATATCCTATTCTGTTCTAGACAAAAATAACGATTAGGTTATACTTTATGCCGAAATTAACCAGACAATCGCTGCTTTGTTGTAGTCCTTTGCAAAAGGGAGACAAACAGAGGGGAGGAAAGTCCGGGCTCCATAGGGCAGAGTGCCAGGTAACGCCTGGGGTTTTTGGCGAGAGCTAAAATTCACGACTAGTGCAACAGAGAGTATACCGCCGATGGCTTAGTAATAAGATCAGGTAAGGGTGAAAGGGTGCGGTAAGAGCGCACCGCGCAACTGGTAACAGTTGTGGCACGGTAAACTCCACTCGGAGCAAGGTCAAATAGGGATTCATTGGCGCGGCCCGCGTTGAATCCGGGTAGACTGCTTGAGCTAATGCGTGAGCATTAGCCTAGAGGAATGATTGTCCACGACAGAACCCGGCTTATCGGTTAATTTCACCTTTTTACTTTTTTATAGACTCACTTTGCTTGCTTTTTATTACTTAACCAACGTTTTATCGCTAGCCAAATCGAAAAGATTAAGCCTAACACCAATAAAAATACCGGTATTAACATCAATAACGACATGATCTGTTTTTCATAGGTTTTGAAGATCGGTGATAATCCAAATAAATAACCTAATGTGACGATTAAGAATATCCATAATGTTGCGCTGATCCAATTATAGATATGGAACTTACGGTTATGTAAACCGGATAATCCCGCCATCATTGGTAATAATGTGCGAACAAATGCAATAAATCGACCAATAAATAGCGCTTGTAAGCCATATTTATGGAATAGCACTTCTGATTTACGATGATATTTTTCGGGTAAATGTGCCATCCAATTTTGCACAATTTTGGTATTACCCAGCCAGCGACCTTGGGCATAACCAAGCCAAGTACCGAATGCCGCACCAGCTATAAGAATTAAGTTAATAAGACCAAAATGAAAAACATCAAGACTAATTAATACCCCTGTTAGAAATAGTAAACTATCCCCCGGTAAGAAGGCAGCAGGTAAAACCCCATTTTCTAATAAGATGATAACAAATAGCATTCCATATAGTATCCATAACACATTCGGGTTCGAGAGTGTATCAATATCCATATGAACAAATGCTTGATAAAGTGTAATGATTGTATCCATTTAGCTTTCCCATTAATGTATTATTAGTGGCTAATAGTACCACCTACCGTTAAATTATTCACTTTTAAAGTCGGTTGTCCAACACCAACCGGGATGCTTTGCCCTGCTTTACCACAAACGCCAACACCTGAATCTAATTCTAAATCATTCCCTACCATTGAAATCTGTTGCATGGTTTCAATGCCCGAGCCAATGAGTGTTGCACCTTTAACCGGTGTAATAATTTTACCTTTTTCAATTAAATAAGCTTCAGAGGTTGAAAAGACAAATTTACCTGAAGTTATATCAACTTGCCCACCGGCAAAGTTAGGGGCATATAGTCCGTAATCTACACTTTGAATGATCTCATCAAATGTCGATGTTCCCGCTAGCATATAGGTATTAGTCATCCTAGGCATTGGTAAACAAGCATATCCTTCACGACGACCATTGCCAGTCGAATGGCAATTCATTAATTTTGCATTAAGCTTGTCAAACATATAGCCTTTTAAAATGCCGTTTTCAATTAATACCGTTTTTTGACTTGGCGTACCTTCATCATCAATAGAGAGTGAACCACGACGATTTTCAATTGTTCCATCATCAACAATAGTACATAGTTCTGAAGTAACTTGTTCGCCAATTTTTCCTGAAAATACTGAACTATTTTTACGATTGAAGTCCCCTTCTAATCCATGCCCCACTGCTTCATGCAGCAGTACTCCCGGCCAACCTGCGCCTAGAACAACTGGCATGGTGCCGGCTGGAGCTGCTTTAGCTGAGAGTAAGACTAACGCTTGACGCACTGCATCTCGAGTATAACTATCTACATGACTTTCCCCTGTTTTGGAATTCGTCATTAAAAAGTAATCATAACCAAAACGACCACCGCCACCACTGCCACCTCGTTCTCGTTTACCATCTTGTTCAACAAGGACGGATACCGATAAGCGAACCAAAGGTCGAACATCAGCACATAAGGTGCCATCAGTGCCGGCAATTAGAATATCTTCATAACTACCAGTTAAACTTGCTGATACTTCAATCACTCTTGGATCAATTGAGCGTGCTAACTTATCGACTTGATGTAATAAGGCAATTTTTTGCTCCTGCGCAAAACTGTTTATCGGGTTAATTGAAGGATACATCATGATATTGTTAGCCGATTTAAATGGCGTAACTGCAACTGGTGTTTGCTGTTTAGTGATTGAGTTTGCTGCAAGTACACTTTGTTCTAATCTAGCCAATGAAAGCTGGTCGGTATAGGCAAATCCAGTTTTTTCACCAATAATTGCCCTTACGCCAACACCTTGATCACGATGAAAAGAGGCATTTTTAATAATACTATCTTCAAGTGACCAGCTTTCGTAATAACCTGATAAAAAGTATAAATCACCAAAATCAATTTGCCTTGAACTAAGCATATCAAGCAAATTTGCTATATCTTGTTGATTTAAGTTATTTGGATTGAGTAACCGTTCACCTACTTGAGCTACGTTCATAAATTCCTTAATCTAATGATGATAAATATAAAAAGAGTTATTATTTTTAATTAATTAGTTTTTATTACATAAGTACTACATCATACTGTTCTTGTATATAAAGCGGTTCAACTTTAACTTCGACACGTTTACCAACAAACACTTCAACTTCAGCTAAGGCATGAGATTCGTCAATAGTTAATGCATTAGCCACTGCCGCTGAGGCATAAACCAAGAAGTATTCCGAGCGATGAGCTTTGTATATACGTACGATTTCACGGAGTATTTCGTTACAAACTGTTTCAACCGATTTAACAATTCCACGACCTTTACAAGATGGACATTCTTCACAAAGAATATGACCAATACTTTCACGAGTACGCTTACGTGTCATTTCAACTAATCCTAAGCCAGAGAAATTATTCACTGATGTTCGTGCTCGGTCTTTAGCTACAAAATCTTGTAATGATTGCAATACACGTTCCCGATGGATATCTTCTTGCATATCGATAAAATCGATAATGATAATGCCACCTAAATTACGTAATCGTAATTGGCGAGCAATTGCAATGGTTGCTTCTATATTAGTGTTGAAAATAGTTTCTTCTAAGTTACGATGACCAACAAATGCACCAGTATTAATATCAATGGTTGTCATGGCTTCGGTTTGATCGATAATTAAATAGCCACCCGATTTTAATTTAACTTTACGATCTAGTGCGCGTTGAATTTCGTTTTCAATATCATACAAATCGAAAATTGGGATATTACCGCGATAATGGGATAGTTTGTTGGTAACTTCCGGCATAAACTCCTGCGTAAACTCGATCAATAAATCATAAGTAAGTTTGGAGTCAACTAAAATCCGTTCGATAGGGTCACCAACAAAATCTCGTAATACACGCTGAGATAAAGCAAGTTCACCATAAATTAAATATTTGCTAATAGGACGCGCCATGCGTTCTTGAATTTTTGCCCATAACCGTTTTAAAAAATTAGCATCTTGCTCAAGTTCATGAGCATTTGCGCCTTCGGCTGCGGTTCTGACAATAAAACCACTTTCATCGGTGACATATTGTTCAACGATTCTTTTAAGTCGTTCACGCTCTTCCTCCGATTCAATTCGTTGGGAAGTTGCAACATGAGCAGAATTTGGGCCGGGCATTAATACTAAATAGCGTGATGGTAATGTTATATCTGTAGTCAGTCTGGCACCTTTAGTCCCTAAAGGATCTTTGACGACTTGCACCATTAAATCTTGACCTTGGCGGACCAATTCAGAAATGTCTTTAACTTGGAACTGTTCTTGTTCGGTATCTGATACACACTCAGTATGCGGCATGATGTCCGAGGCGTGCAAAAAAGCAGCTTTTTCAAGACCGATATCTACAAATGCCGCCTGCATACCCGGTAAGATTCGAATCACTTTACCTTTGTAGATATTACCCACAATACCACGGCGTGATTCGCGGTCTACGTGGATTTCTTGTAATATTCCATCTTCAATATATGCCACCCGCGTTTCAGATGGCGTAACATTCATTAATAATTCAACAGACATAATGATTCCTTATTAATTGACAGCAAAGTTCCGTCTTATTAGTCGTAAGGATAAATAAATCACTATCCATAATAACCCATCAATTAAACTAGATACTAAAATTAAAGGTGAAATCGTTATGGTATGATAAATGCTAACTTGAAATAAAAATACTAATAAATTATAACAAAGTGAAACGGCAAAAATGATAATTGATTGTTGCCATAAAGCTAAATTGCGAATCAATTGAAATTTAAATATTAGCAAATAAGCCACGCATGAGAATATAAAAGCGTGAACGCCTAAAAGCGATCCTGAAAATAGGTCTAGAACGATACCTAATAAAAATGCCACCCCCATACCAATTCGGTGCGGCAGCGCAATTAACCAATAAGCCATAATTAACATTAATAAATGTGGCTTAAATATATTATATTCAGGCGACCAAGGTATGATTTGTACACATAAGCCAATTAGCAATGTTAACCAAATAACCAGTAGACTAATTCGATTACTCCCCCTCATGTTTTACTCCTTGATCGCCCCATAATAACAATAAATAACGTAATCGTTTCAAATCTGCAGTTGGTGTAGCAGAAATAATAGGAGTGGAATCGCTAATATCAAGTTTAACTGAGCTTACAACAGCCACTGGATACCCTTCTGGGAAACGGCCATCAAGTCCAGAGGTGACTAAAATATCACCAACTTTGATATCAACATTATTAGGTAAAAAATCAAGCGTTAAATCGTTACTGCATCCATTACCCACAGCCACCATGGAAATATCATTTCTTAGTACTTGTACAGGGATTGCATGCTGATAATCGCAAACTAATATCGCTCGACTGGTCGCTTGAGCGGTTTGATAAATTTGCCCAACAATCCCTTTTTCATCTACTACTGGCTGACCAACATATACTCCATCATTTTTACCTTTATTAATTACCACTTGGTAAACATAAGGATCGGTATCAGCTAATAGTACTTGTGCAGCCATTTTATGTTCATCGTGTCTTAAAGGTGAATCTAATAACCCTCTCAAGCGTGAGTTTTCATGTTTTAAATATTCAAGTAATAGTAAATCATTTTTTTGTTGCATTAATTTTTCTTGCAGTTTTGTATTTTCTTTAATTAATGCTTCTTGCGATTTCGTCATCTCATAGAGTGAATCAAATGATGATTTTGGTACATTTGAAACATAATAAAGTGGTGAAATTATAGTATCTAAATAATAACGAATTTCTTTAAAAGGACGATAATTAATGTCTAGCACTATTAACGTCAAGGCGAGTGCTAGTGATATAAATAATTGAACACTCAGAGGCGAACGTTTAGAAAAAATTAATTTCATTGTTCAATATTTACCTGTTATATACCTAGAATTTAACTATTTTAAGATATGACTCCGCCGACAACGTCGGCGGGAAAAATGGAATATTTGTTACTTATTAGTAATATTGTACATAAATATTGCGCATGTTACTCTTCACTAAAGAGATCACCACCATGCATATCTACCATATCAAGTGCTTTACCAC